>DASRJM010000251.1:0-3733 GCA_035649475.1 Acidimicrobiales bacterium | reverse complement strand
GCCGTGCTCGGCGCCTTCCTGGTGCTGGAGCGGCGGCGGGAGTTCGCCATCCTGCGTGCGGTGGGGGCCGCCACCGCCAACGTGCTGAGCGGGCCGGCGCTGGAGGGCGCGATCGCCGCCGCCGGCAGCCTGGTCGTCGGCGTGCCCGTCGGCCTCGGGCTGGCCGTGCTCACGGTGCGCGTCCTCGGACTCTTCTTCACCCTCCCTCCACCGCTCCTGAGCGTCCCCGTCGGCGCCGTCGCCGGTCTCGTCGCCTTGATGGTGGCCGCGTCCGCGGTCGCGCTCGGCGCCGCCCTGGTCGCCGTCGACCGGGTGAGCGCGGCCGCCGTGCTGCGCGAGCAATGAGCCGGCCAGGGTCGCCGGTCCTGCGCCTCGAGGGGGTGACCAAGACCTACGGCAGCGGGCGGGACCGGCTTTGTGTCCTCGACGGGGTCGACCTCGAGCTCCGGCGTGGCGAGACCACGAGCATGATGGGCCGGTCGGGGAGCGGGAAGTCCACGCTCATCGCGCTGGCCGCCGGGCTGCTGCGCCCCGACGCCGGGCGCATCCAGATCGGCGGGCAGCGGACCGACGAGCTGGACGACGACGCCCGGGCTCGGCTCCGCGCCGCCCGGATCGGCATCGTGCTCCAGTCCGGCAACCTCATCCCGTTCCTGACCGCCCTCGAGAACGTCGAGCTGGCGATGGCGTTCGCGCCGACCGTCCGGTCGGCGAGCCGCGCCCGGGCGCTGCTGTCGGGGCTCGGGCTGGGTGACCGCCTGCACCATCTGCCGCGCCGGCTGGCCGGCGGCGAGGCGCAGCGGGTGGCGGTGGCCGTGGCCCTGGCCAACCGGCCGAGCCTGCTCCTGGCCGACGAGGTCGTCGGCCAGCTCGACGCCGCCACCGCGGCGTCGGTGACCGATCGCATCTTCGCTGCCTCCCGCGAGCACGACCTGGCCGTGCTGTTCGTGACCCACGACGAGCGACTCGCCCGCAGGGCCCAGCGCCGGCTGCGCATCGTCGACCGCCAGGTCGTGCCCGCATGACCATCGACCCCTCCATCCAGGTCTCGTCCCTGACCGTCGAGTACGCCACCCCTCGAGGACCCGTCCGTGCCCTCGACGGCGTCTCCCTCACCGTCGACGCCGGGTCCAGCCTGGCCGTCACCGGGCCGAGCGGGTGCGGCAAGTCGACGCTGCTCGGCATCCTCGGGGGCCTCGCCGTCCCGACCGCGGGCACGGCGCGGATCGGCGCGACGGTGGTCTCCTCGCTCCCGGAGCGGCGCCGCTGCCAGTTCCGCCGCGCCCACGTCGGCTTCGTCTACCAGGCCGACGACCTGCTCCCGTTCCTCACCATGGTCGAGAACGTGGCCTTCCAGTTCGCCCTCCACGGCGAGGCCATCGGCGAGTACCGGTCCCTCGACCTGCTCGACCGGCTCGGCCTGGCCGACCAGGCCCATCGGCTTCCCGACCAGCTGTCGGGCGGCCAGCGGCAGCGGGCCGCGGTCGCGCGAGCGGTGGTGCACCGGCCCGAGGTGATCCTCGCCGACGAGCCGACCGGCGCGCTCGACGCCGCGACGGCCACCGGCGTCGTCGACCTGCTCGTCGAGGTGCAGCGTGAGCTCGGCGCCACCCTGGTCCTCGTCACCCACGACCCGGGCACGGCACGCCGGATGGACGCGCGCATCGCGCTCCGCGACGGCCACGTCGTCGATCCGCGGGACGCCGATGCTGGCTAGGTACGTCTGGCGCGACCTGGTCCGCAACCCCCGGCGGACGCTGGTGACACTGGCGGGGATCGCGCTCGGGGTCGGGCTGTGCTCGTCGCTCCTGTTCTTCGTCGACGGGTTGTCGGCGTCGATGACCCGACGCGCCATCGCGCCGCTCCCCATCGACATGCAGCGCATCCTGACCACCCCAACGGACCAGGAGGTGCGGCTGACCGAACGGGTCACGCCGTCGGCGCGGCTGGAGCCCGGCGACACCGTGCACGTCCGGCTCGTCCTGGCCAACACCGGCGCGCGGCCCGCCAACGAGGTCGTCATCCGCGACGAGCCCGCCGCGCCCTTCCGGTACGTCGGCGGCTCCACGACGGTCGACGCGGCGCCGGTCCGCGACCCCGGCGGCGAAAGCCCGCTCGCCCAGGGACCGGCCAAGCTCGGCCTCAACCTGGGCACCGTGCCCGCCAGGACGAGGGTGACGGTCCGCTACGCGGCCAGGGTCCGCTCGGCGCTGCCCGCGGTCACCGCGGCCGACCTGCACGCCACCTTCTCCAGCCGCGAGGTCGTCGTCCCGGTCAGGGCGAACGCGTCCGCCCCGGTGGAGCTGGCCGAGCTGACCCGCGGCATCGCCCGGGTCCCGGGCGTGGCCGCGGCCGAGCGGCTGGCCTTCGTCGACCTCGCGCCCGGCTCGCTGCGGTCGGGCGCGACCCGCGTGCCCGGGCCGGCCCGCCTGTTCGGCTTCGACGACTCCTACCGCGACCACGACGGCTCGATCCGGCTGGTCCACGGGTCCTGGCAGGCGGGTCACGGCCTGCTCAGCGCCGAGGCGGCCAGGGCGCTCGGGGTCGGCCCGGGCGGGGTCGTCGGCATCGAGCTGCCCGGCCGCGCGCGACCCCTGCCCGTCCGGGTCAGCGGGATCACCGACCTGACCCGGGCCAGGTCGCTGTTCTCCAGCCGACAGGGGCAGCAGCTCGAGGACTTCCTCTACCGGGCGGACAGCCTGGTGATCGACCCGGAGCTGTTCGCCAGGGTGGTCCTACCCGCCTTCTCGAAGGCGACCACGACCCCCGGCGGGGTCGTCAAGAGCAGGCCGGTCCGCGAGGTCGACGTCGCCATCGACCGGGCGCGGCTCGACACCGACCCCGGGACCGCGCTCGCCCAGACCAGGGCGGCCGCTGCCAGGATCGCCTCGGTCGCCCCAGGCCAGGACGAGCTGGTCGACAACATCTCCAACGCCCTGCAGGTGGCGCGCGACGACGCCCGCGTCGCCAAGCGCCTGTTCCTGTTCCTCGGCCTGCCCGGCGCCGTCCTGGCCGCGATCCTTTCCGGCTACGCCGGCGGCGTCCTGGCCGGCGCGCAACGCCGCGAGCAGGCGCTCCTGCGGGTACGGGGGGCCAACCGCCGGCAGCTGCTCGTCATGCACGTCCTGCGCACGCTCGCCCTCACCGCGGCCGGCTCGGTGCTCGGGCTCGGCCTCGGCCTGGGCTCCGCCATCGCCGCCCTCCCCGCGGACGCGCTGGGCCGGGCCAGGCCGGCCAGCCTGCTGGCGTCGGCGCTGCTGGCGACCGGCCTGGGGTTCCTCGCCGGCGGCGCGGCCCTGTACGCCTCGGGTCGCCGCGCCATCCGCCGCGACATCGGCGAGCAGCGCGCCCAGCTCTGGTCGCGTCCACCCACCTGGCGGCGGCTCCGGGTCGACCTGGCGGCCCTGCTGGTGGTGGCCACCGCCGCCGCGGTCGCGTCGCGCGGCGGCGCCTTCGAGGGAGCGGCCGGGTCGGTCTACGAGGGACGGTCCGTGTCGCTGCGGACCCAGCTGCTGGTCGTCCCACTCGGCGTCTGGGTTTCGGGCGCCCTGGTCCTGGGACGGCTGGTCGAATGGGGCCTCGCCCGCCTGCCGGCGCCCGACCCGCCCCGGTTCGGCCGGTTGCCCTGGGCCATCCTGACCCGCAGCATCCGCCGGCGGCCCTGGGCCGCGACCGGCGGGGTGATCGTCGTCGCGCTGGTCGTCGCCCTCGGGATCGGCGTCGCCTCCTTCAC
>DASRJM010000250.1:0-16105 GCA_035649475.1 Acidimicrobiales bacterium | reverse complement strand
TTCGGGCCGCGGAGCAGGACGATCTCGCCGCGCACAACGTCCAGGTCGATGCCGGCGAGTGCGGGGAATCGCCCGAGCAGCGCGACGGTGGCGCGGAGGTGGACGACCGGCTCCATGGAACGACGCGAGGCTACTGACCGGCGGCGAAAGGCACCAAGACGGCGTCGGGCCACGTGGCGTCGCCGGCGTTCGGGGCCAGCCGCCACTCTCGGTACTCTCCCCCCGATGCAGTTGGCGAAGGTCCTCGGAGCGGTCGGGCGGGTCTTCATCACCGCAGGCGTCCTCATCCTCCTGTTCGTCGCGTACCAGTTGTGGGGCACGGGCATCCGCGAGGCCCAGGCCCAGCGGGCGCTGGAGGACGAGTTCGAGCAGCGCGTCGGGGACGCGGACGTCGACGAGCCGGACGAAACGACGACGACGACCGGGGGCGAGGACCCCGGCGGGGGCCCCGCCCCCACCAGCGAGGCCGCCCCGCCGCCGCCCCCGCCCGCCGACGGCGACGCCGTCGCCCGCCTGCGCATCCCCGCCATCGGCCTCGACAAGATCGTGGTCGAGGGCGTCGAGGTGTCGGATCTCAAGAAGGGCCCCGGCCACTACCCCAGCTCACCGCTGCCCGGGCAGCCCGGCAACGCCGCCATCGCCGGCCACCGGACCACCTACGGCGCCCCGTTCAACCGGCTCGACGAGCTGGAGGCGGGCGACGAGATCATGGTCACGACCGTGCAGGGCAGCTTCCGCTACGAGGTCCGCGAGCAGCTGATCGTGGAGCCGGACCAGGTCGAGGTCCTCGACGACTTCGGCGACGACCGGCTCACGCTGACCGCCTGCCATCCCAAGTACTCGGCCCGCCAACGGATCGTGATCGTCGCCGCCCTCCAGGGGACGGCCGCGCCCGCACCGGAGACGCCCCCGCCGTCGACCGCGCCCGAGGACGTCTCCCCCGGCGGGGACGTACCGCCCGGCGGGGACGTCTCCCCCGGCGACGAGGAGGCGTCGCCCGAGACGATCGACGCCGGACTCGGCGGCGAGCGGGCCTCCGCCTGGCCCGCGGTCCTGCTGGCCCTCGCCTGCGCCCTGATCTGGGTGGCGGCCTGGCTCCTGGGCAGGCTGTGGCGCAAGTGGCCGGCCTACGCCGTGTGCCTGCCGCTGTTCCTGGTGGTGCTGTTCTTCTTCTTCGAGGACTTCTCCCGCCTGCTGCCCGCCAACTTCTGACTCGTGCGGCTAGCGGCCGTGGAACAGCGGGCGCCGGCGGTCGCGGAAGGCCGCCAGGCCCTCGCGGAGGTCGTCGCTCGCCCACGCCCGCTCGAACGCGGCCCGCGCCTCGGGGCCGCCCTCGAGCGCCGCCTTGTGGGCCCGGAGCGTGAGCGGCGCCAGCGCCGCCACCTCGTCGGCCCACGCCAGCGCCTCGTCGAGGCCGCCCAGCCGTTGCACCATGCCGAGCCGGTGGGCCTCATCGCCCTTGACCACCTCGGCCGCCAGCAGCATGGCCCGGGCGGACCCGTGGCCGGCCAGCTGGCACAGGCGCTCCACCGTCCAGGCGTCGACCGCCAGGCCCAGTCGCCCCGCGGGGATCCCGAAGCTGGCCTGGGGCGTCGCCACCCGCAGGTCGCAGGCGATCGCCAGCTGCGTCCCTGCGCCCAACGCCGCCCCGTCGGCCGCGGCGATCGTCACGAACGGCGCGGTCCGCAAGCCGTCGAGCACGATCCGCAGCCGGTCGGCGAACGCCGCGTCCTCGACGCCCGTCAGGTCGGCGCCGGCGCAGAAGTGGCCGCCGGCCCCCGTGACGACGAGGGCCCGGACGTCGCCGCCGCAGGCCGCCAGCTCGGCGGCCAGCGCCTCGAGGGTGGCCAGGTCGACGGCGTTGCGGCGCTCGGGCCGGTCGAGGGTCAGCACGACGACATGGCCCCTGGCCTCGGTGCGGATCACCCGCGCACGCTATCCACACAGCGTGTCCTAGCCTTCGGACCTGGACGAAGGTGCCCTCAGGCGGAGAGGGCCCGCAGACGGCGAGGGAAGACCCATGAACTCACCCGCATCCGGGTGGCACCGCGACCCGACGGCGCGCCACGAGTACCGCTACTGGGACGGCGCCCGCTGGACCGACGACGTGTCCGACCGGGGCGTGACCACCACCGACCCGATGCCGGCGGGCGGGCCCGGCGGGGCCGGCTCCGACCCCACCGAGGTCATCGACGCCACCCAGGCGTACCAGACCGCCCCGGGCGCGCCGCCCACGGCCCAGCAGCCAGGCGCGTTCGGGCCGTATGGCACGCTGCCGCCCCAGACCGGCGGCTACGGGTCCTACGGCAGCGGAGGCATGCCGCCGGCCACCCCGCAGAAGAAGGGCCCCAACACCCCGCTGCTCGTGGGGCTGGGCCTGCTGGCACTGGTGGCGGTGATCGTGGCCGTCGTGCTCATCACCGGTGGCGACGACGACGGCAGCGAGACGGCCGACGACCCGCGGAGCGACGTCGAGGTCCCCGACGCCGGCAGCAGTGACGAGCCGGCCGACTCGGGCGACGCCGGCGACTCGGGCGACTCCGGCGGTTCCACCGACACGAGCGACGTGCCCGACGACCTGGGCGACCTGTCCGACGTCGATCCCAACGACATCCCCACCGACATGATCACCGAGCTGATGGTGGACCAGCTGGTCGCCTCGGGTGAGTTCACCGAGGAGCAGGCCACCTGTGTCACCGAGAGGATGTTCGAGGAGCTGTCCGTCGAGGAGCTGGCCGAGATCGGCGAGACGGGCGACATGAGCTCGATCACGCCCGACGAGATGAGCGGGCTCGCCGACGTCATGGAGGAGTGCATGCAGTAGTGCGGCATCGCGACCGCAGTGGTCCCGCCCGGCGTGGGCGCGGCACACTGCGGCCGTGACCGCATCGCCGCCGCCGGAGGACGCCCACGCGGCCGTGCCCGACCCCGTGTTGGCCCGCCGCCGCCAGGTGGCGCGGGCCGCACGGATCGGCCAGAACGCGGGCTACGCCCTGTTCGGCGTGGCCGTGATCCTGTTCCTGGCCGGCTTCGTGCTGGGGTTCACGCCGGGCGTCGTGACCGCCGTCGTCGCGTGCATGGCGGTGGGGTCGGTCCTCCTCGCGCCGGCGATCGTGGCCGGCTACGCGGTGAAGGCGGCCGACCGCGAGGACCGGGAGCGGGGCCTCCGGGACTGACGGCCCGGTAAATTCCCTCCACTTGGTGACGTCGTGGGCCGGTGTCCGGGTGTTACCGTGAGGTAACCCATAGGCACCGCGTCACACCTTGTCGCCGCGGCACATCGGGTAGGTCGTCCGCAGGCAGAGAGGATCCCGTGTCCGCCACCAAGAACGAGACCCGCGTGGCCACTCGCCTGCCAGCCGCCCGCCGCCGGCGCCAGTTGCTGGAGGTCGCGCTGCGGGTGTTCGCGGAGCGCGGCTACCACGACGCCTCGATGAACGACATCGCGGTGGCGGCCGGTGTGACCAAGCCGGTCCTCTACCAGCACTTCACCTCCAAGCGCGAGCTGTTCACCGAGCTGCTGGCCGACGTGGGCCGGGACCTGCAGGACACCATCACCAAGGCGGTCGCCTCTGCGGACGGGCCCCGGCAGATGGTCGAGCTGGGCTTCGCCGGCTACTTCGACTACGTCAGCCGCCACCGCGACGCCTTCAAGCTGTTCTACGGCGGCAGCCTGGCCCGGGACAGCGAGTTCGCGGAGCTGGTCAGCCAGGTCGAGCGCACGATCGCCGGCCTCGTCGCCGGCCTCATCGAGATCGAGGGCCTGAGCCCCGGCCAGCGCCAGGTCCTCGGCCACGGCATCGTCGGCATGATCGAGGGCGCCAGCATCCACTGGCTCAACTCCAACAGCGACGCCGACCCCACCACGCTCGCCCAACAACTGGCCGACCTCGCCTGGCGGGGCCTGCGCGGCGTGACCCCCTGACGAGCGGCTGACATCCGCCGCCGGTGTGCCGATCTGACGACGACCCCGACGAGACCGGCCCCACACGAGAGTCGAGCCCGACGGGTGAGCGGCCCGAACGCGACAGTGCCGCCCGCAGGGGGGATGCGGACGGCACCATCTTTCCTGCAGAGAGCGGCGAGTGGAGGGGGGAGTACTCGTGCTCGATCCGCAGATCTTGATTTCCTGACCCACCGAGTGGCCGAGGGGGGATCATCCACCCGGTGAGCTCGACGCCAGTGTAGGGGCCCGCCGGGTCATCCCACCGTCACCCCGACGTGGCAGGTGTCACGTCCCCTCTCGACAGCCCGGGGCGCCGGGAGTTGTGATGGGGCCATGACCATCCGCACCACCCCGTGGCCGCCCAGCGTGCCGTGCTGGGCCGACCTCTCCACCCCCGACGTCGACGCCGCCCGGGCGTTCTACGCCTCCGTCGTCGGCTGGGAGTTCCAGGACACCGACGAAGAGTTCGGGGGGTACACCATCGCCACGGTGGGCGACGCGGCGGCGGCCGGCGTCGGTCCCGCCCAGCCGGGCGCCCCGACCGCCTGGACCACGTACATCGCCAGCGACGACGCCGACAAGACGGCCGAGGCCGTCGCGGAGAACGGCGGCACGGTGATCGTGCCTCCCGGCGACGTCGGCCCGCTCGGCCGCATGTTCATCGCCGCCGACCCCACCGGCGCCGCGTTCGGCGTGTGGCAGGCCGGCATCCACATCGGCGCCGGCATCACCAACGAACCCGGCGGCATGACCTGGGAGGACCTGCGCACGTCCGAGCCCGACGCCGCGCGGGCGTTCTACGAGGCGGTGTTCGGCTACCACTACCAGGCCGTCGACGGCGCCCCCGGCGACTACACGACCTTCCACCTGCCGGGCGACGAGGCCCCGCTCGGGGGCATCGGCGGCATGTTCGGCGCCGAGGGAGCGCCCCCGCACTGGCTCGTCTACTTCGCCGTGGCCGACGCCGACGCCGCGATCGCCGCGGCCGAGCGGGGCGGTGGCACCGTCGTCTCGCCGCTGTTCGAGACGCCGTACGGACGCATGGCCGGGATCGCGGACCCGGCCGGTGCGTTGTTCTTCGTCAACGAGAACACCGGCCAGCCCCAGCCCGAGCGGTAGGCGTCAGCCGGTCGGGGGCGCGTAGCGCAGCAGCGTGACACCCGAGTCGTACGGCGTCGCCACCGGCCCTCGGCGGTCGGCCCGGTAGCTCAGCTTGCTCATGCCGGGAGCCCTTCCCGTCAGGCGTCTGGCTGGAACGGGCCGCGGCCCATCTGGTCGCGGACCGTGACGACCGGAGGGTTGGTGAGGGACCGGCGCTGCCAGTTGGCGCCGTCGACCACGAGGGTGTGGCCGGAGACGAACCTGGCGTACGGCGAGGCGAGGAACGTCGCCGCCCACCCCAGCTCCCGCAGCCGCCCGACCCGCAGGGCGGGCTGGGCCAGGTCCTTCTCGGTCGCCGTCGACCGGGCGAGGTTGCCCTGGATGTCGGCGGTCATGTCCTCGTGGGGGAACAGGCCCGGGACCAGCCCGTTCACCTGGATGCCGTACGGGCCCCACTCGACTGCGAGCGTCTCCACCATGTTCTTCACGCCGGCCTTGGCTGCCGCCGAGTGGGCGAAGCCCGGCCCTCCGGTCCAGGCGTAGGACGCCCCCACGTTGACGATCGACCCGGGCGTCCCCGCCGCCAGGTGGCGGCGACCGAACTCCCGGGCACAGAAGAACGTGCCGTTCAACGTGATGTCGACGACGGTGCGCCAGGCGTTCGGCGACATGTCCTCGGCCGGGACCGGGAAGTTGGCGGCGGCGTTGTTCACCAGGACCCGGGGCAGCCCGAACGCCTGCTCGGCGGCGTCGAACGCGGCCTCGACCGCCGCCGGGTCGCGGATGTCGCAGCCGACGGTCGCGACGCGCCCGCCGCCGACCTCGGCGATCGCGGCCTCGCCCTGGGCGAGGTGCTCGGGCTTGCGGCTGGCGACCACGATGTCGGCGCCCAGCCGGGCGAACTCGATCGCGATGGCCCGGCCGAGCCCCGTCCCGCCGCCGGTCACCAGGACGGCGACGCCGTCGAACGTGCCGGGCGGCAGTGCCGACGCTCCCGCCGGCGGCGGCTCGGGCAGCCCGGACGGGCCGGTCGGGCCGCCCGATGAGGTGGTCTCGCCCACCTCAGCTCCCCGTGTAACGCGGCGCCCGGTCCTCGGCCCGGGCCGCCCGCATCTCGGCCATGTCGTCGGACCGGTTGACGAACGTCTGGTAGATCAGCTCGTCCTCCATCGACGAGCGCAGCGTCGGCTCGGCCAGGTGGCGGATGATCCGCCGGGCCATGTTCACCGCCACCCGCGGCGAGGCCGCGACCTTCTCGGCCATCTCCCGCACGGTGGCGTCGAGCTCGTCGGGCGGCACGACCCGCGACACGATCCCGTGGTGGAGCGCCTCGTCGGCGCTCATCGGGCGGCCGGTGAGGACCATGTCGCTGACCACGCCGTGGCCGCACATCTGGTACAGCCGGCCGATGCCGCCGGTGTCGGGGATGACGCCGTAGCCGACCTCGGGCAGCATCATCCGCGCCCCCTCGGCGGCGACACGGACGTCGCAGACGAGCGCCCGCTGGAACGAGCCGCCGATCGACCAGCCCTTCATGGCGACGATGATCGGCGCCTCGACGTCGAGGACCTGCAGGATGCCGCGGTGGCCCCGCTTCATCAGCTCGTGGTGGCTGAGCTCGACCTGCTCGCCCCCGATGGCGGCCACGTCGCGGCCCGACGAGAACGACGGCCCCTCCGCCCGCCAGATGATCGCCCGGACGTCCGGCCGCTCCTTGAGCTCCCCGAGGATCTCGAAGAGCGCGACGTCCATCGCATCGTCGAAGGCGTTGTGCTTCGCCGGGTTGTCGTTCGTGATCGTGGCGATCGGCCCATCGATGTCGAGCCGCACGCGATCGTCCGCCACTGGTCCCCCTTCCGTGCGCTTCCGGGGAGACGCTAGGGCGTGGGGGGACCGGGCGGGCGACGAGCATCGCCCGACCTGGTCCGCCGGAGCAGCATGGGCGACGTGTTCTCGTTTGACGGCGATCCCACGGTGCGTGCCGTCACCTGCGCCTCGTGCCGACCCGACGCTCCGCGACCACGTGTTCAGCATGCCGCCAGGCCCGGCGTCCACCCCCCTAGGCCGCTCGCCCGGGGTCACGATCACGCAGGCCCTGAGCGACGCGTGCCCGTACGTCACCGCGCGCCGGCGAGGCCGGCGAGCAGCCGGCTCGTCCGGTGAGTAGGAGCGGAGCGCCCCTACTCGATGCGCAGGCCGGAGATGGCCCGGGCGATCACCAGCTGCTGGATCTGCTCGGTGCCCTCGAAGATGTCGTAGATCTTGGCGTCGCGGTGCATCCGCTCGACCGGGTACTCGCGGGTGTAGCCGTAGCCTCCCAGGATCTGGATGGCCCGCTCGGTGACCCACACGGCCACCCGGCCGGCCTTGAGCTTGCACATCGAGCCCTCGGCGTTGGTGTAGCCGCCGTTGCGGGCCAGCCAGGCGGCCCGGTGGACCAGCAGGCGGGTGGCGTCGATCTCGGTGGCCATGTCGGCCAGCATGAAGGCGATGGCCTGGTTCTCGATGATCGCCTTGCCGAACGCCTTGCGCTCCTTGGCGTAGTCGAGGGCGTACTCGTAGGCGGCCCGGGCGATGCCGACGGCCATCGCGGCCACCGACGGGCGGGTCGCCTCGAACGTCGCCATGGCCGGCTGCTTGGCGCCTGTCCTCTGCTGCTCGCGGGCACGGGCCAGCTTCTCGTCCAGCTTCTCCTTGCCGCCCAGCAGCAGCCGGCCGGGGATGCGGACGTCCTCCAGCACGACCTCGGAGGTGTGGGAGGCGCGGATGCCGTGCTTCTTGTACTTCTGGCCCTGCGACAGGCCTTTGGTGCCCGGCGGGATGACGAAGCTGGCCTGGCCACGGCCCTTGAGGGCGGGGTCGACGGTGGCCACCACCACGTGGATGTCGGCGATGCCGCCGTTGGTGATCCACGCCTTGGTGCCGTTGAGCACCCACTCGTCGCTGGCCTCGTCGTAGACGGCCCGCGTCTTGAGCGAGCTCACGTCCGAGCCGGCGTCGGGCTCGGACACGCAGAACGCCCCGAGCTGGATCTTGTCCTCGGTGCCGAAGCACTGCGGGACCCACTCCATGACCTGATCGGGCAGGCCGGTGCCGGCGATGCCGGCGGCCGCCAGGCCGGAGCCGAAGATCGACAGCCCGATGCCGGCGTCGCCCCAGAACAGCTCCTCCAGCGCCACGGGCAGCGTGAGGCCGCTGGAGTCGCCCAGCGACGACTGGGCGAAGAAGTCGAAGGAGTAGAGGCCGATCTTGGCCGCCTCCTCGACGACCGGCCAGGGGAACTCCTCCCGCTCGTCCCACTCGTGCGCGGCCGGGCGCACGACGCTCTCGGCGAAGTCGTGCACCCACTTCTGGATCTGCTGCTGGTCTTCGCTGAGGTTGAGGGAGAATTCACTCATCGGGACGACCCCTGGGTTGCGGCACGGTTCCGTTTCCGGCGTTCGTTGCCGGAATCATTACCCATCGGTAACAAAGACTCATCGTAGGGTAGCGGGCGCAGAGCCCGCCCGCTCGTTCACCGACACGGCAGTCAGTGAGTGGTCGGCGCGGGTTCCACTCCGGATCCACCCGACGCGGGTGACGTGCGGCGGGCGATCCGCACGCACCGTCAGCCCATGGCAACCGAGGCGTATGCCCCCGAGTACCAGCTCGGCGTCCCGCCCGAGGACCCGACCAAGGCGCTATGGCGCCGGATCTTCGCCTACATCGTCGACAGCTTCGTCGGCTCGCTGATCGTGCTGGTGGTCTTCTTCGCGTTCGCGGAGGTCGACACCATCGACGCCCCCGACTGCCCCGACGACCTGCCGAGTGGGCGGGCCTGCATCGACGCCTCGAGCGACGACACCGACGACGTCGACATCGTCCTGTTCGACGTCGGCGCCGGGGTCGCCGCCGGGGGGGTGGGCCTGCTGTACGTCCTGCTCAACTCAGTCGTGCTCCAGGGCACGACCGGCGCCACCGGCGGCAAGTTCCTCACCGGCGCCCGGGTCGTGAAGGACGACGGCAGCTACCCGCCGGGGATGGGTCGGGCGTTCATCCGCACGATCCTGCTCATCGTCGACGGGATCAACCTGATCCTGCCGCTCGGGCTGTGGGTCGCCATGTTCTCCCGCGGCCACCGCCGCATCGGCGACATGGCCGCCAACACCTACGTCGTCAAGGCGCGGTACGCGGGCCGGCCACTGCCGCCCTACGTCACCGGCCGCTAGGCGGGGCGGACCACCGCCCCGGCGGGCGTGTCCTCGACGACGTAGCCGGCCGCCTTGATCTGATCGCGCAGGGCGTCCGCCCGCGGCCAGTCGCGCGCGGCCCGGGCCTCGTCCCGCTGGCGGGCCAGCTCGAGCATCTCGGCCGGGACCTCGGCCTCCTCGCCCCGCAGCTCCAGGCCGAGCGTGGCGGTGATCTCCATGACGGCCGCGGCCCGGGGGCCGGCCGCGTCCGCATCGCCGGCGTCGAGGGCCGCGTTGGCCTCCCGCACCAGGTCGAACACGAGCGCCATGGCCGCCTGGGTCCGCAGGTCGTCGTCCATGACCTCCCGGAACCGGTCGATCGCCGCAGGGTCGGGCGCCACGGTGCCCGCGGCCACCGCGGGCAGATCGGTCGCCACCCGGCGGGCGAACGAGTCGAGCCGGTCGAGCGCCGCCACCGCGCCCACCAGCCCCTCGTCCGTGACCTCGGACGGCGCCCGGTAGTGCGATTGGAGCGACAGGAGGCGGTAGGCCCGGCCGTCGTAGCGGTCCTCCAGGTCCATCAGGTTGGCGACGTTGCCGAGCGACTTGGACATCTTCGTGCCCTCGACCTCGACCATCCCGGTGTGGAACCACAGCCGGGCGAACTCCTTGCCGTCGGCCACGGCCTGGGCCCGCTCGTTCTCGTGGTGGGGGAAGCGCAGGTCCAGCCCGCCGCAGTGGATGTCGAAGCCCTCGCCCAGCAGGTCGAGCGACATGACAACGCACTCGGTGTGCCACCCGGGCCGGCCCGGGCCCCACGGCGAGTCCCAGGTCGGCTCGCCCGGCCTGGCCTTCTTCCACAGCACGAAGTCGATCGGCGACCGTTTCTCCTCGTCCGCCTCGACGCGGGCGCCGACCCGCAGGGACTCCAGCGGCTGGCCCGCCAGCTCGCCGTAGCCGGGGACCGTCTCGACCTCCATGTACACACCGTCGCCGGTCTCGTAGGCGAAGCCGCCGTCCACCAGCCGTCCGATGAGCGCAACCATGTCGTCGACGTACGCCGTGGCATGGGGATCCTGGTCCGGGCGCTGGACGTTGAGCCCCGCCATCCCCCGGTACCAGACGGCCGTGCACTTCTCGGTGATGTCCTGCCACGGCCGGTCCTCGGCCAGGGCCCGGGCGATGATCTTGTCCTCGATGTCGGTGATGTTCGACACGAACGTGACGTCGTAGCCCGACCACGTGAGGTAGCGCCGCAGCACGTCGTAGGACATGTTCGTGCGCCCGTGGCCGACGTGAGGGGGTCCGTAGACGGTCGGGCCGCATGCGTAGATCGACACCTTGCCGGGATCGCGCGGCTCCAGGGGCACGACCTCACCCCTGGCGGTGTCGAACAGGCGGAGCATGGCGGACGAGGGTACCCCCGCCCCGCCCGCGTCCCGAACCGCGTTAGGCCAGGCCGGCGGCCTCGGGCTCGAGGTAGCCGAGGGCGGCGAGCTGGCGGCCCATGACCTCGTGCATCACGTCGTGCTCGGCCGGGGTCAGGTTGTCGCGCCAGCCGCCGGGGGTGGCCGACCGGATCTCCTTGGTGTCACCCTTGGCCGCCCGCGGGACGGCGTCGTAGGCGTGCTCGGCGGCCACGTCCGCCAGCCGGTCGGCGGTGGCGTCGATCGCCAGGTAGGTGCAGATGCGGGCCAGCTCGCGGGCCGGGTCGGCCACCAGGTCCTCGTAGCGGACCAGCACCCGGCGGTCAGCGGGGTGGCCGGCGAAGACCTGCTGCACGACCTCGGTCCGGAACGCCCACACGGCCGACTGCCAGCGCACCAGCGACTCCCGACCGGGGTCGGTCACCGGGAACGCGCCCTCGTCGAGCGCCCACGAGCCCGGGCGGTACGCCGCCAGCCACGAGTCGACCACGTCGCGCCCGTCCCGCAGCAGGAACACCAAGCGGGACCCGGGGAACAGCGACACGAGCAGGTCGGCGACGTGCGAGCCCGGCTCCTTGACCACGACCAGCGGCTCGGGGGACGCGCCCGCGCCGCCGGCGAGATCGCGGGCCTGGGCGTCGAACCGGTCGACGATGAGCGCTCGCAGCGCCGGCGCCCACGCATCCCGGTAGCGGTCGCTGAAGAAGTAGCTGTCCTTGTCGTGCTTGACCCGGTCGAGCGTGGTGAGGTCGGGGGGGTGCTCGGCCGTGGCCCAGGCCAGTGAGATGGGACGCCACACGCCGAGGTGGTGGCCGAGGTGGGGGTCGTCGATGGCGGCGACGCCGTCGAGGGCGGACAGCATGCGGAGCAGCCACGTGCTGCCGCTGCGGGACGATCCGAAGATCCACGCCAGGCGGTCCTCGGCCTCGCCGATGCTCGGGACGGCGGGCGGGCTCTGCTCCATCTGTCCTCCGGGTGCGGTGGCCGCGGGCGACCCGATTGTTACCCACCGCCCGCACTCGGGAAACGGCAATGGCTTCGGGAGCGGTTGCGCGCCACCACTACCCTTGACCAGCGTGAGTGAGATCCCCGACAAGCCCTCCCTGGAGGGTCTCGAGGCCAAGTGGCGCCAGCGCTGGGCCGACGAGGGCACCTACCGGTTCGACCGGACCAAGACCCGCGACCAGGTGTTCTCCATCGACACCCCGCCGCCCACCGTGTCGGGGTCGCTGCACCCGGGGCACGTCTGCTCGTACACCCACACCGACTTCATCGCCCGCTACCAGCGGAAACGGGGCCGCGAGGTCTACTACCCGATGGGCTGGGACGACAACGGCCTCAACGTCGAGCGGCGGGTGCAGCTGCTCACCGGCACCCGCTGCGATCCGTCGCTGAGCTACGACCCCGACTTCAAACCGCCGGAGAAGATCGGCAAGAAGGACAAGCCGATCCCCATCAGCCGGCCCAACTTCGTCGAGCTGTGCGGCGAGGTCGTCGAGCAGCTGGAGGAGACTTACTTCAACCTGTGGTCCGACATCGGCCTGTCGGTCGACTGGAACCACAGCTACCGCACGATCGGGCCCGAGGCGAGGCGGGCCAGCCAGCGGGGGTTCCTGCGGCTGCTGGCCCGGGACCTGCTGTACCGCTCCGAGTCGCCCACGCTGTGGGACGTCGACTTCCGCACCGCGGTCGCCCAGGCCGAGCTGCAGGACCGCGAGATCCCCGGCGCCTATCACAAGCTGCGGTTCCAGGGGCCCGGCGGCGAGGACCTGTGGATCGACACCACCCGGCCCGAGCTGTTGCCGGCCTGCGTCGCCGTCGTCGCCCACCCCGACGACGGGCGTTTCCAGCCCCTGTTCGGCCGCACGGCCACGACGCCCCTGTTCGGCGCCGAGGTGCCGATCGTCGCCCACGAGCTGGCCGACCCCGAGAAGGGCACCGGCGCCGCCATGATCTGCACGTTCGGCGACACGACAGACGTCACGTGGTGGCGCGAGCTCGGCCTCGGCATCCGCACCGTCGTCGATCGCGACGGCCGGCTGCGGCCGGTCACCTGGGGCTCGCCCGGCTGGGAGTCGACCGACCCCGAGCGGGCCCAGCGAGCCTACGACGAGCTGGCCGGCCGCACGGTCAAGCAGGCCCAGGCCCGCATCGCCGAGCTGCTGGCCGAGTCGGGCGACGTGCAGGGTGAGCCCCGGCCCATCACCCACCCGGTCAAGTTCTGGGAGAACGGCACCCGGCCGCTGGAGATCGTCACCTCCAACCAGTGGTTCATCCGTTACCCGGACAAGGACGCCATGCTGGCCCGGGGCAAGGAGCTGGCCTGGTGGCCGGACTTCATGCGGGTCCGCTACGAGAACTGGGTCAACGGGCTCCAGGGCGACTGGAACATCACCCGGCAGCGGTTCTTCGGGGTGCCGTTCCCGGCCTGGTACCCGATCGACGACGAGGGCCGGGTCGACTGGCTGTCCCCGATCCTGGCGCCGGAGGAGTCCCTGCCGGTCGACCCGACGGTCGACGTCCCCCCGGGCTACGACGACTCGCAGCGCAACCAGCCGGGCGGGTTCGCCGCCGACCCCGACGTGATGGACACGTGGGCCACGTCGTCGCTGACCCCGCAGATCGTCACCGGCTGGGTCGACGACCCCGACCTCTTCGAGCGCACGTTCCCGATGGACATGCGGCCCCAGGCCCACGAGATCATCCGGACCTGGCTCTTCTACACGGTGGTCCGCTCGCACTACGAGCACGACGCGCTGCCGTGGTCGAACGCGGCCATCTCGGGGTTCGTGTTCGACCCGGACCGCAAGAAGCTGTCCAAGTCGGCCGGCAACGCCCCCGACGACCCCACGGTCCTGCTCGCGACCTACGGGGCCGACGCGGTCCGGTACTGGGCGGCCGGCGGGCGGCCGGGCATGGACCTGGCGCTCGAACCCGGCCAGATGAAGATCGGCCGCAAGCTGGCCATCAAGCTGCTCAACGCCTCCAAGTTCGCCCTGGGGTTGGAGTCGACCACGGCCGGCACGGTCAGCGACCCGCTCGACCGGTCGATGCTGGCCGCCCTGGCCGACCTGGTCGCCGAGGCGACGGGCGCGTTCGACCGCTACGACTACGCCCGGGCGCTGGAGCGGACCGAGGGGTTCTTCTGGTCGTTCTGCGACGACTACCTGGAGCTGGTCAAGAACCGGGCCTACGGCGCCGACGGCGAGGCCCGCCAGGCGTCGGCCCGTACGGCACTGGGCCTGGCGCTGCGCACGCTGCAGGGGCTGTTCGCGCCGTTCCTGCCGTTCGTGACCGAGGAGGTGTGGTCGTGGTGGCAGGAGGGCTCCATCCACCGGGCGCCGTGGCCCTCCGCCGACGACCTGCGGGCGGTCGCCGAGGCCGACGCCGCGTCCCCGGGCGACGAGCCCGACCCCGCGGTCCTGGCCGTCGCCGCCGCCGTCCTCGGCGAGGTCCGCAAGGCCAAGAGCGAGGCCAGGCGGTCCATGCGGGCCGACGTCGCCGTGGCCACGGTGACCGACACGGCCCCCCGCCTGGCCCTCCTGGCGCTGGCGTCGTCCGACGTCCGCAGCGCGGGCCGCATTGCCGAGCTCCGCACCGTCGAGGGCGACGCCCTGGCGGTCGCGGTCGAGCTGGCCCCGGAGGCGTGACCGGCGTTCGTGTCGGAAAACGACACGAACGAACGCCGAACGGCTGGGCTCTACCCTTCCCGCGGGGGCGCGGCGAGGGCGGCGGGCACGATCGGCGGCTGGGGCATCTCGATGCCCGCTTCCCGGAACGCCAGGACCAGGCGCCGGCGGAGCTCCCGCAGGACCTTGAACTGCTCGGCGGGCCGGGTCTTCAGGACCATGCGCAGGACGATGCCGTCGGGGCTCCAGCGCTCGATGCCCCAGACCTCGGGGGCCTCCAGGATCCTGCTGGTCCAGTCGGGGTCGTGCCACAGCTCGTCGGCCACCCGCTTGAGCGTGGTCTGGGCCAGGTCGAGGTCGGTGTCCGGGGAGACCTCCACGTCCAGCAGCGCCCTGGCCCACTGCTGGGACATGTTGCCCACGCGCACGATCGTGCCGTTGGGGATGTGCCACACCGTGCCGTTCACGTCGCGTAACCGTGTCGTACGCAACGTCACTGCCTCGACCGTGCCGTTGGCGACGCCCGCGTCGATGATGTCGCCCACCCCGTACTGGTCCTCGACCAGCATGAAGATGCCGGACAGGAAGTCCTTGACCAGGCTCTGGGCCCCGAAGCCGATGGCCACGCCGGCGATGCCGGCGCCCGCGATCAGCGGCCCCAGGTTGACGCCCAGCTCGCCCAGGATCATGACCGTGGCGATCGTCCAGATGGCCACGCCGGCGATCGACCGGAGCACCAGGGCCAGCGTGTGGGCCCGGGCCTGGGCCCGCAGCGACAGCGACGCCGTCTCGACCATGGACGTCGGCGCCCGCCGTTTCAGGCTGCGCAGGCGGTCCTGGCCGTTGGGGCCGGCGATGTCGGCGACCAGCCGCCTGATCGCCCGCCTCACCAGTAGGTTGGCCACGAGGGCCACCACCACGATGAGCAGGATGTGCGCCGGCGTGGCGAGCAGCTTGTCGGCGACCTCCGCCCAGGCCTCGCTGCCGGTCCAGTCGAGCACCCGCCGGCAGATCAACGTCGGTTCGTCGCCGCAGGCGGCCTGGATCGCTTGAGGGTCCTGTGCCGGCACCACGGGCGGCCACCGTACGAGATCCTGTGTTGAGTGTCACGCGCTCAAGGTATGTGGGTGGGGAATCCGCAGACCTTCTCTAGAGTTGTTTCACCTGCACAAGTACTTCTCTCCCCACCCTGCTCGAAGGGGGACCAATGGCCGATCTCGACACCGTCACCCTCCCGGTCCTGCCACTCACGAACGACGTGGTGCTGCCGGGCATGGTCGTGACGCTCGCCCTCGAGACCGACGAGGCTCGGGCGGCGGCCGACGCGGCCGCCAAGGCCGGCAGCACACTCCTGCTCGTGCCCCGCCACGGCGACGGCCGCTACGCCCGCGTGGGCACCGTGGCCCGGATCGAGAACCGGGGCAACCTCCCCGGCGGCATGCCCGCGCTGGTCATCCGCGCCACCGTGCGGGCCGAGGTCGGCCTGGGCGTCATCGGCGAGACCAGCGGCCTCTGGGTCCACGCCTCACCGGTCGACGACGGCGAGCTGACCGACGACATCGCCACCAGGGCCACCGAGCTCCGGGCCGCCATCCGGGCCCTGTTCGAGGCCCTGGGCGGCCGCCGCCTGACCGAGGTCCTGCGCGAGGTCGAGGACCCGTCCAACCTCGCCGACCTCGTCGGCTGGTGGCCGGACCTGGCCGTCGAGCGCAAGGTCGAGCTGCTGGAGACCCTGGACCTGGGCGACCGCCTGGACCTGGTCCTCGGCTGGGTCAAGGACGCGCTGGCCGAGCACGAGCTGGCCGAGAAGATCCGCAGCGACGTGTCCGAGGG
>DASRJM010000249.1:0-6887 GCA_035649475.1 Acidimicrobiales bacterium | reverse complement strand
GCTGGTCGCCGAGCTGGGCCTGGGCGACGCCGACATCGCCAAGCTGCGGGCCGAAGGCGTCATCGCCTGAACCCCCTGCGGCGTCCGGAGGCGTCACTGCCAGCCGGGGGGCACGACGCCGGCACACCAGGTGGGTATGGGCGCGCTCGACATGGAAACAGGTCGAACGCCTCGTAATGCGAGACAACAACTGCGAGATCACGAAATAGATCGTAGACACGTGTTGCTCTCGAACACAAGTTCGCATACGCTCTTTTTCGTGCTGATGGCATCGAACCGTGTCGGAGTGATCGAGACACCCCTTGGAGGCCGCTCGTCGGCCCGATCCTCTGCTAATCTGACGGTCCGTCAGATTTGGTGGTGGGGGAAGGCGCATGGACTTCGAGTTCTCCGAGGAGCAGCAGGCCTTCCTCGCCGAGGTGGAGACGTTCCTCGATGCGCACCAGTCGCGCGAGGTCATGGAGCCGACGCGCGAGAACATGGCGCAGATCTGCGACACCCCGGAGCGGCGGGCGTTCATGGCCGAGGTCGGCGAGCAGGGCTGGCTGGGCATGACCTGGCCGAAGGAGTACGGGGGCTCCGAGGGCGACGGGGTCTACGAGTACCTGCTCAACGAGGCGCTGGCTCGGCGGGGGGCGCCGCAGATCGGCAAGGGCGTCGGCATCATCGGCAAGACGCTCATCCGGTACGGCTCGGACAAGCTGAAGGCCGAGTTCCTGCCCAAGATCCTGCGCAACGAGGTCGAGTTCGCGGTCGGCTACTCCGAACCGAACGCCGGCTCGGATGCCGCGGCGATGCAGCTGCGGGCCACGCGGGACGGCGACGGCTGGCGGCTCGACGGGCAGAAGACGTGGACCACGTCGGCGCACTTCGCCGAGTGGTACTGGGTTGGGGCTCGCACCGACCCGGACGCGCCCAAGCACCACGGCATCACGCTCTTCCTGGTGCCGTTGGACGATCCCGGCCTGACGATCCGGCCCATCTGGACGATGGGCGACGAGCGGACGAACGAGGTCTTCTTCGACGGCGTGTTCGTGCACGACGACTACGTCGTTGGCGAGCTGAACCGGGGCTTCCAGTACATCGCGCAGGCGCTCGACCTCGAGCGGTTCACGATGTTCACGTACAGCCAGATCGAGGAGCGGCTCCGCCTCCTGGTCGAGCACGTGCGTACGGGGACCCGCGACGGCGTGCCACTGCGGGAGGACCCGGTCATCCGGCAGCGGATCGCCAGCCTCGTGACGGAAGGCGAGGTGGCGCGGGTGCTCGGGCTTCGCTTCGTGCACGCATCGATGCAGGGCGGCGACCCGCCTCGGGCCGAGGCGTCCGAGTACAAGCTCTTCGCCACCGAGCTGTCGAAGCGCTTGGCCGACGCCTCCATGGACATCGGGGGCCCGGGCGCGACGCTGCGGGTCGGCACCGAGGAGGCGCCGATGGCGGGCCGGGCCGAGTCGACCTACCGCTACACGGTCATCGACACGATCGGCGGCGGCACGTCGGAGGTGCAGAAGAACATCATCGCCACCCGCAAGCTCGGCCTGCCGAAGAACTTCTGATGGCCACGGCCGACGGACCGCTCGCCGGCACGACAGTGCTCGACCTGTCCACCGTGGGGCCTGCCACCCGCTGCTCGCGGCTACTGGCCGACTACGGCGCCCGGGTCGTCAAGGTCGGTGCGCCGCCCCGGGCGGGATCCACGCCACTCGTGCCCCCGCTCCACGCCTACAGCGGGCAGCGGGGCCTGGAGCGGGCGGAGATCGACCTCAAGGCACCGGCCGGCAAGGACGCCTTCCTGCGGCTGGTGGCGGCGGCGGACGTCGTGCTGGAGAGCTTCCGGCCCGGCGTGATGGACCGGCTCGGCGTCGGCTACGAGGCCGCACGAGCGGCCAACCCGGGCATCGTCTACTGCTCGACCAGCGGCTACGGGCAGACCGGGCCGCACGCCGAGCGGGCCGGCCACGACCTCAACTACCTGGCGGTCGGCGGCTACCTGCACATGAGCGGGCGCGACGGCGAGGGACGGCCGGCGCTGCCGGGGGCCACGGTGGCCGACATCGCGGCGGGCGGCATGGCGGCGACCACCGCGATCCTGGCGGCGCTCGTGGGTCGGCAACGCACGGGCGAAGGCAGCCGGCTCGACGTGGCGGTCACCGACGGCGTGCTGTGGATGCTGTCGCTCTACGTGGACGAGTACCTGGCGACGGGGGTCGAGCCCGGTCCGGGCCACTACATCCTCACGGGACGGTACGCCTGCTACGACGTCTATCCCGCGGGGGACGGCGGGTGGTTGGCGATCGCGGCGATCGAGCCGGTGTTCTGGGCGAACCTGTGTCGGGCCCTCGGGCTCGACCGCTGGTGCGACCGCCAGACCGACGACGGTGTGCAGGACGAGATCCGGGCGGACCTGCGGCGGGTGTTCGCCGAGCGGAAGCGGGACGAGTGGGTCGCGCTGCTCGCCGATGCCGACACGTGCGTGGCGCCCGTGCTCTCCATCCCGGAGGCGGTGGCCGACGACCAGTTCGTGGCGCGGCGTGCTGTCGTGTCGGCCGAGCGGCCCCGGTCGGCGTCGTTCCGGCAGCTCGGCCCGCTGCTGGCGGGGACGGTCCGGCGCGAGTCGTACGACCTGCCGGATCCGGCGGTCACGGCCACCGCCGCTCTGCTGGAGGAGGCCGGCATGCCGGCCGAGCGGGTCGAGGCGCTGGCGGCCGACGGGGTGATCGCATGACGACGGCCGACGTGACGAGCTGGGTCGGCGAGACCCGCTACCCGGAGACGGCGGACTTCCCGGTCGAGCGGGGCTACATCTGGACGTCATGTGCATCGGTCGAGAACGGCAACCCGCTGTTCTGGGACGACGGGGTGGCCGAGCGGCTCACGGGCGGGCCGATCGCCCCGCCCTCGACGCTGTCCCTGTGGTTCCGGCCCCACCACTGGCAGCCCGACCAGCCGGCGCCCCGGCTGCCCCTCCAGGTCCACTTCGACCTCAAGGACGCCCTCGAGCTGCCCGAAGCGGTCATGAGCGACAGCGAGGTGGCGTTCCACGAGCCGGTGCGGCCGGGGGACGTGATCAGCACCTCGCAGGTGCTCCGGTCGCTCAGCGAGCCGAAGACGACCAAGCTCGGCACCGGGCGGTTCTGGGTGATCGACGTGCCCTACCGGAACCAGGACGGCGTGCTGGTCGGCGTCGAGACGTTCACCGGGTTCGGCTACCGGAGAGGGGAGGCGTCGGGAAGCGCTGGGGCCTCGACCGGGGTGAGCGGTGAGGTGGTGGTGGCCGGCGCCGACGTGGCAACGGACCTTCCGGCGCGTGGGGCCGGGCAGTGGGTGGCGGGGGCGGTGCTGCATCCCGATGTCCGCCTCGGTGACAGGCTGCCGGCCCTGGTCTGCGACGTCAGCGCCACGACCGTGGTGCTCGGGGCGCTCGCCACCCGGGACTGGCGGCCGATGCACCACGACCGCGACTTCGCGATCGAGCGCAACGGGGCCAAGGACATCTTCCTCAACACGCCCAACCAGCAGGCGTGGCTCGAGCGGTTCGCCACCGACTGGACCGGCCCGGTTGGCCGGCTCGGACGGGTGCGGTTCCGCATGCGGGACTCCGTCTACCCCGGCGACACGATGACGCTGACCGGCGTGGTCGACGCGGTGGACGTGGACGACGCCGGGTGCGGGTGGGCATCCGTCGCCGTCGAGCTGCATGCGGGCGGGCGGCTGTGCACCACCGCCTCGCTCCGCATCGCCCTGCCCCTGTCCCCCGACGACAACCCCTGGCGCCGCACCGGCGACCAGTGGGTGCCCTGACGACCGCTGCAGGAGACCGATGCTCGACATCGAGTTCACCCAGGAACAGGACATGCTCCGGTCGGTGGTGCGGAGCCTGTGCGCCGAGCACGCTCCCCTGAGCGTGGTGCGCGAGTTGGAGGACGACCCGATCGGCTACGCGCCCGGGCTGTGGGAGCAACTGGCCGCACTCGACCTGGCCGGGCTCCTGGTGCCGGAGGAGCATGGTGGGTCGGGGATGACCGCCCTCGAAGGCGCTGTGCTCTACGAGGAATTGGGCCGGGCGCTGGCCCCGACGCCCCACTTCGCCAGCTGCGTGGCAGGCGCCGGGGCGCTGGTCGCCGGCGGGACCGATGGGCAGCGGGCGGCGTGGCTGCCCGGGGTGGCGTCCGGTGACGTGATCCTCACGCCGGCGTGGCTGGAGCCGGACGGCGGGTTCGGGCCGGCGGGCGTGCGCACGGCGGCTCGGCCGGCCGAGGGGGGCGGGTGGGCGCTCACCGGGACGAAGCGGCACGTGGCCTTCGCGGCGGCCGCCACCAAGCTGCTCGTGCTGGCGCGGACCGGCGACGGGCTGCGGGACATCGACCTGTTCCTCGTCGACCCGCACGCTCCCGGGGTCACGCTCACCCAGCAGCTCACCGTCGCCTCGGACGCGCAGTACCGGGTGGACCTGGACGGCGTCGAGGTCGACGACGGCGCCCGGATCGGGGCTCCGGAGTCCGGGTGGGACACGTGGGAGGCGGTGCGGGACGACGCCCTGATCCTCCTGGCGGCCTGGGCCGTGGGGGCGGCAGGCTACGTGCAGGAGATCACGGTCCAGTACGCGAAGGACCGCGAGCAGTTCGACAAGCCCATCGGGGCCTTCCAGGCGATCGCCCACTACCTCGCCGACCGCCAGGCCGAGCTGGACGGAGCCCGCACGCTCGTCCACGAGGCCGCCTGGGCGCGGGCCACGGGCCGGTCCGTGGCGCGGCTGGCACCGATGGCCAAGCTGTTCGCCTGCCGCACGGCCCGCCAGGTGACCGCCACCGCCCAGCAGATCCACGGCGGCAACGGGTTCACCGTTGACTACGACGTGCAGCTCTACTTCCGGCGGGTCAAGGCGCTCCAGCTGTCGTGGTGGGGCGACCGCGACCTCGAGGAGCTCATCGCCGCGGACGTGCTGGACGTGCCAACCTCAGGCCCGTGATCACGGGCACCATCGCGGTCTGCACCCGCAACCGGGCCGCCATCCTGCCGCAGTGCCTGGCCAGCCTCGCAGGGCAGCTGGCCGAACCGGACCAGCTCGAGACGCTCGTGGTCGACAACGGGTCGACCGACGGCACGGCCGAGGTGCTGCGGCAGTGGGAGCGGGCCGGGGACCGGCGGCGGGTGGTGACCGAGTCGGTCGCCGGCCTGTCCCGGGCCCGCAACGCGGCGCTGGAGGCGGCCAAGGGTGAGGTGGTGCTGTTCGTCGACGACGACGCGCTCGTGCCGCCGACCTGGGCCCGGTCCCACCTGGCCGCCTACGAGGACCTCGCCATCGGCATGGCCGGCGGTCCTATCGGGCTCGTGTGGCCGGCGGGGCGGCCGGAGTGGCTGGGGGACGACCTCCTCCCGTGGTACAGCGTCCTCGAACTGGGCGACGAGGCCCGGCCCTTCCCCGGCGACCACGGGCCCTACGGCACCAACATGTCCGTGCGGCGGGCTGCGGCCCTCGACGCCGGCGGCTTCGATCCCCGGCTGGGGCGGGTCGGCGCTCGGCTGCTCTCGGGCGAGGAGCCCGACATGACCCGGAGGCTGACCGCCGCCGGCTGGTCCGTTCTCTACGTCCCCGCGGCCGCCGTCGTCCAGCAGGTGCTGCCCGAGCGGATGGGTCGGAGATGGCTCCTCCGGCGGGGTTGGGGGCAGGGGCTCACCAACGCCCGCCTCGGCCTCGCCGGCGACCACCCCGGCCGGCGGGAGCGCTGGCGGCGGGCCGTCGCCGAGGCACGGGAGTCCGCCGCCTGCATCGCCGCCCGGAAGGAACCCGACCGGGACCAGCTCGGCGCCCTCGTGCTCGCCGTCGCCCACGCCGCCACGGCCGCCGAGCTGGCCCGGGCCGCGTTCGCCCGAGAGCAGGGGCCGTGACCGGTGCCGCCCCGCTGTCGGTGTGCTGCCTGACCGCCGACGACCCCGCCATGGTCGCGGCCGCCCTCGCGACCCTGCGGGACGTCGCCGCCGAGATCGTCGTGGCGGTCGACAGCCGCGTCGAGCCGGCCACCACCGCGCCGCTGCAGGACGTGGCCGACACCGTGGTCCGCTTCCAGTACAACGACCCGCCCGAGTCGGCCCGGCCCTGGCTGGTCGACCTGTGCCGCCACGACCACGTCCTGATGCTCGACGGCGACGAGGTCCCCAGCGCCGCCCTCGTCGCCGCGCTGCCGGGGTGGGTGGCCGACACCGACAGCGCCCAGTTCCGCCTGGCGCGGCGCTGGTGCTTCCCCGACGAGCGCCACTGGCTTGCCGAACGCCCGTGGTGGCCCGATTACCAGCGCCGGCTCCTGGTGCGGGGACCGCAGCTCGATTTCGACACGTCGGTGCACGGCGGGGCGCGGGCCGCCCTTCCGGCCCGCTACGCCGACGAGCCGCTGTACCACCTCGCCTGCGTGCTCAGCTCGTTCGCCGAGCGGCGGGCGCGGGTCCGGCGGTACGAGGCGCTCCGCCCCGGGCTCGTCGCCGTGGGCGGCGGGCCGATGAACGACACGCTCTACGTCCCCGAGCACTTCGCCACGCTGCCCCCCGAGCTGGTCCCCGACGACGACCGCGCGACCCTCGAGAAGGTGGTGGCCGCCCGTGGCAGCGCCGAGCCTGCGACGCGCCCCGGCATCGCCGACGACCTCCCGCTGGTGACCGCCGCCGAGGTCGTCGCCCACCGCCCGCCCGACCCGCTGGCCGCCCAGGGCTACCGGGTCACGCTCCGGGTGGTCGAGCGTGACCGCCGGACCGAGCCCGGCAACGACACCCTCCTGGCCGTCGCGGTCACGAACGAGGGCGACGCACCGCTCCCGCACCGGGACTCGCCCGGTGTCCAGCTGCGGGTCGGGGCCCGGCTCCGGCACCCTGTGACCGGGGCGATCGTCACCGAC
>DASRJM010000248.1:0-3120 GCA_035649475.1 Acidimicrobiales bacterium | reverse complement strand
GCCGCGGCCGGCGGCCCGGTGGTCGGCGTGGAGCTGTCGCCCTACGCCGTCCGCCACGCCCCCCGCTCGCCCGGGGGTGGGATCCGCGTGGGTGTCGCCCGCGCCGAGCATCTGCCGTTCCCCGACGCCTGCGCCGACCTGCTGACGAGCATGGACGTCATCGAGCACCTCGACGACGCCGCCGCCCTGGCCGACTACCGCCGGGTGCTGCGGCCGGGCGGCAAGCTGCTGCTCACGGTGCCCGCCTACCAGTGGCTGTGGAGCGACCACGATGTCTGGGCGGCCCACCGGCGCCGCTACAGCCGGCACACCCTGCGGGCCGCGGTGGAGCAAGCCGGGTTCCGCCCCGGACGCGTCACGTACTTCAACTCGTTCCTGGTCCCCCCGGCCGCCGTCCTACGCCGCACCCCGGCCCGCCACCTGGTCAAGGGCGAGCAAGACGAAGTCGGCGCGGCCAGCCCCACGGTCGACCGCCTCATGACCGGCCTTGCCACCATGGAACGCAAGTGGGCCCGCCACCACCAGGTCCCATTCGGCCTCTCCATCGCCTGCCTCGCCACCCGCCCCTAGCCCACCGGCGACGCCCGACCGCCAGGAAGCCCGACTGACCACCCTTGTGACAACGGCAGTCGGCTAGGACAGGTCGGTCGTCTGGGTGGTCGGGCCTGGGGAGGCCGGGGCGGTCGTCGCTGGGGTCTCGGTGTCCGCGCCCGCGGGGGTGTCGGCCGCGGGGGCTGTCGTGGCCGTGGGGTCGGCCGGGGCCGTCGTGGCGGTCGGGTCGGTGGGATCGGTCGGGGCGCCTGGGGCTGTCGTGGTCGAGTCGGCCGGGGCGGGTTCGCCGGTGTCCCCGGTGTCCTCGGACACCTCGGCCGTGGTGGTGGGCCGGTCGCGGGCGCCTCGGGCGTCCTAGCCGGGGTGGAAGCGCCAGGCGCCCACGCCGAGGGCGATGGCGAGCGCGATCGCCCCTATGTCCACCAATGTGACACGTCCCCCGGCCGGCACCGCGGCAACGTACCCTCGCCGTCCGCCGGTCCCGGGGGCGGTGCCGGGGAGTTCCCCGAGCAGTCACTTGGCCGCCGCCTGGCGGCCATTTCGGCGCTACGGGGTGCGCTTAGCGTTCCGTGGAATGCGAGGGCGCGAGCGACCGACGCGACGTGTGCGAGCCGCGGCGGCTGTGGCGATCGCCCTGATGGTCGCGGCGGCTGCGCTGCCGGCGCCGGCCGGCGCCCAGGTCGCCTGGTCGGCGCCGGTGGCGGAACGCATCATGGCCGGGCCCTCCCGGGCAGCCGTGGCGCCCTGGGGGCTGGCCTACAACCCGGTGAACGGCGAGCTGGTGGTGGGCGACTACCTCGCGAACCGGCTGCGGCGCTACTCGGTGGACGGCACGTACCTGGGCGACTTCGTGGACCCGACCGCCACCGCCGGGGGAGTGCCCCTGGGCGTGGCCGTGGATCCCCGGGACGGCGCCGTGTACGTGGCCATGACCGGGGACCAGCCGAGGACGACCAAGGACATCCGCAAGTACCGTCCCGACGGGACGTTCATGTACGACTTCGACGTCCCCGACGGGGTCACCTGGCTGGCCGTGCGGAACGACGGCGTGCTGGTGGTGCCCGAGGCCTTCGGGGAGTCCATCCGGCTCGTCACCGTGAACGACGCCGCCCGCAGCGCCACCGCGGGCCCGCCGTTCGGCCCGGCGACCGGCCGGCTCACGGCGGCCGACGTCGCCGCCGACGGCACCATGTACGTCGCCCATCCGACGAGCGGCGTGGTGCACGTCTACGCACCCGACGGCCATGAGTTGCGCACGATCGGTTCCCGCGCGGTGCTTCCCGGCGACATGCGAGGCGTGCTGCTCGACGAGGCCCGAGGTCGCCTGTACGTGGCCGACGCCGGGACCGGCGAGATCGACGTGTTCAGCCTGGACGGCAGCCACATCGGGCAGATCGGCTCGGGCGGCACCGCTCCCGGCCAGTTTCCCGACGGCGCCCGCCAGCTCGAGCTGCTGCCCGACGGCTCGGTGCTGGCCGCCGACTACGGGGGCCGGCGGGTGCAGCGGTTCTCGCCCGACGGGCAGCTGCTGGCAGTGTTCCCCCATCCGAGCCAGGACGCCGGGCGGCAGGGCTTCGTCGAGCCCCGCGGCGTGGTTCTCGACCCCGCCACCCGGGACGTGCTGGTGGCCGACCCGTGGGCCCAGCGGGTCCAGCGCTTCGCGGCCGACGGCACGCTGCTGGCGGTCCACGGGGTGCGGGGCTCGTTCCCACCCGACGGCATGAACTACCCGCGCTCGGTGGCGGTCGACCCCGCCAGCGGGGAGGTGTGGGTGCCGAACTACGAGGGCGCGCCCTTCATCGTCGTCTACGACCGCGAGTTCCACCATCTGCGCACCGTCACCACACCGCGCTTCGTCAACGACATCGAGATCGTGGGCGGGCTTGCCTACCTCGTGGTCCGGCGGCCCGGCGAGGTGCGAGTGGTCGACGTGGCCACCGGTGCCCTCGTGCGCACGTTCCCGCTGCCGGCGGAGGGCCGGGGCGTGGCCGTCGACCCGGCCACCGGTGAGCTGTGGATCACCGCCGACCTGTCGCGTGACCTGTGGGTGTTCGGCCCGACCGGCGATCGGCGCCGCACGCTCCAGGTCGACAACCGGGGCTGGGGCGTGACCATGGTGGGGGACACGGTGTACGTGGCCGACGCCGCGGCCAACGACATCATCGCGTACGACCGCGGCTCCAAGGCCCGGCTGGGCGTGTTCGGCTCGAGCGGGAAAGGGCTGGGCCAGCTGGGCGGCCCCAGCGGCATCATCGCGGGCCCCGACGGGCGGCTCTACGTCGTCGAGCAGCGCAACGCCCGGCTCCAGGTCTTCGGGCCCGGTCCGGTACCGCCGGCCGATGGCGCACCGCCCACGGTCACCTGGACCGGTCCGCCCAACAACTCCACGTCGTCGGGCTGGCCGCTGGTCGTGGGCGGCCGCGTCGCCGACCCGGCCGGCGTGGCCCAGGTCCAGGTGGCGGTCACCGACATGGCCACCGGCCGGCTGTGGGACGGCATCAACACGCGCTGGGGCGCCTTCGTGTGGAACCCGGCGGTGGTGAGCGGCTCGATCGAGGACGGGTCTTG
>DASRJM010000247.1:0-33047 GCA_035649475.1 Acidimicrobiales bacterium | reverse complement strand
CGGATGAGCGTCGACTTGCCCGACCCGGACGGGCCGATGACCACGACAACCTCCTGGCGCGCCACGGACAGGTCGACGCCCCGGAGGGCCTGGAAGTCGCCGAACCACTTCTCGACCTCCCGGAGGTCGATCATGGTCTCGGCTGCCTGCCCGTCGTCGTTCGGCCCGTCGGTGGGGGCGTCGGTAACGGCGTCGGTCATCGGCGGTCTCCGATCCCCAGCCGCCCCTCGAGGCGCCGGCTCTCGCGCGACATGGTGTAGCAGCCCGCCCAGTAGATGAGCGCCACGAAGGCGAACGTGACGGTGTGCAGGCCCTGGCCGAGGAACTCGGGCTGGCTCGACACGTTCTCGGCGACCTCCAGCAGCTCGACGAAGCCGATGATCTGCAGCAGCGAGGTGTCCTTGAACAGGCTGATGAACTGGCCGACCATCGCCGGGATCACCGCCCGCAGCGCCTGGGGCAGCACGATCAGCCGGGTCACCTTCCACGGCGACAGCCCGATCGCCATGGCCGCCTCCCTCTGGCCCCGGGGCACCGACTGGAGGCCGCCCCGCACGGTCTCGGCCACGTAGGCCGACTCGAACAGCACGATGACGATGAGCGCCCGGGCCAGCGGGCTCGGCGGCTCGACCGTGTTGGGGAAGAACAGCGGGATGACGTACTGCCCCATGAACAGCAGCGCCACCAGCGGCACGCCCCGGATGGCCTCGATGTAGGTCACCGACATCGACCGCAGGGCGGGAAGCGACGACCGCCGACCCAGCGCCACCAGCACGCCGACGGGGAACGAGAGGGCGATGCCGACGAAGGTGACGAACAGCGTGAGGTGCAGGCCGCCCCAGTCGTCCCAGCCGACCCCACCCTCGCCCGTCGACAGCTGCACGGCGAGCACCGCGACAGCGATGAGCCCGATCACGGCCCACCGGATCGGCCGCCGTCCCAGGCTGCGGGTGCTGGCGATCAGCGCTCCGACGATCAGCGCGAGCTGGATGGCGTCCGGGACGGACCACAGGCCGGCGCCGGACCCCGCCACCAGCTCGTACACCAGGATCAGGGCGATCAGCGCCCCGACGAAGACGTGGTTGCCCACCTCGGGGAGGCGCAGGCCGAGCCGGCGGGCACCGACCAGCACGGCGACGGCGCCGAGCGTGCACAGCGTCGGGACCCAGGTGCGGGTCTGGGCCAGGATCACGGCCACGGCCGCGAGCGCCGGCCAGTAGCGCCGGGCCCAGCTCCAGCGGCCGGGCCGGGTCAGGGGCCGGCCGGCGGCCTCGGCCAGCATCTCGGCCCGGGCCACCACCGCGCCGCTGAGCAGCCCGACGGCGGCGGCCACCACGTACAGGGCGCCCCACAGCCGCCAGGCCTCGTCGAGGGGGAACCGGCCGATCATGAACAGCCGCAGGTTCCTCCGGACGATCGCCCAGTCCGACGACACCAGCGCGAACCAGGCCAGGCGGTAGAGCCCGTACGCGAGCAGCAGGCCGAACACGACGGTCAGCACCGCCGACAACGGGCTCGGGTACAGATTGCGCTGCGCCCACTGGCGCGGCGTCAGGTGGACCTCGGGCCGGGTCGGGTCCACGGGGCTCGCGACCGGGAGCGGCTCCTCGGTGGTGGGCACGCCGGGGACGTCGACGGTCATCGCTCCACCACCTGCAGCCGGCGGTTGACGATGTTCATGAGGAACGAGATCACGAGCGAGAACATCAGGTAGATCGCCATCAGCACGGCGATCATCTGCAGCGCCGGCGCCCGGGAGGAGCCGATGAGCCGGAACGCGAGGGCAGCCACGTCCGAGTAGGCCACCGCGATGCCGAGCGACGTGTTCTTCACCAGGCTGAGGTGCTGGTTGATCGTGGGCGGCACGGCGATGCGGAACGCCTGGGGCAGGATCACGAACCGCAGCCGCTGGACCTCGCTGAGCCCGATGGCGGTGGCGGCCTCGGTCTGGCCGTGCGGCACGGCCTGCACGCTGCCCCGGACGATCTCGGCGATGTGGCTGCCGTGATAGACGGCGAGCGCCAGCGTGATGGCGACGAAGGGGATGTTCAGCACCGCGCCGCCGACCACGCCGCGGCCCTCGACCTCGGGGTGGGACCAGGTGATCGGCGAGCCGAGCGCGTAGTAGGCGCCGATGGCCACGGCCAGGAGGGTGCCGCCGGACCACAGGTAGCGGCGCTCGGGGGCACCGGTGGCGGCGGATCGCCGGGTGCGCCAGGCGCCGACCGCCACGGCCAGCACGACGCCGGCGACCAGCAGGACCAGGTAGAGCCCGAGGTTGTCGCCGGCGACCGGCGACATGACGGCGATGGCCCGGTTGGAGATCACGAACACGTCGCCGATCGAGCGGGCGTCGTCGATCGGGGGCAGCGTCTGGAGGCCGGCCGCCAGGAACAGGATGACGAGCAGCACGGGGACGTTGCGCACGACCTCGACGTAGATCGTCGACGCCTTGCGGGACACCCAGCTGTTGGACAGCCGCAGCACGCCCACGACCACGCCGATGACCGTGGCGAGCACGATGCCGACCGCGGCGGCGACGGCGGTGTTGACGATGCCGATCCACAGCGCGTCCTTGACCGGCTGGCCCGAGCTGAAGTCGGGCTCGAACGCGATGTTGAAGCCGGTGGGCTCGTCGAGGAAGCCCCAGCCGGTGCGGGAGTTGCGCTCGCTGATGTTGGCCGAGTAGTTGTCGGCCAGGTAGGCGGCGAGCGCGATCAGCAGCACGATCGCCGCGACCTGACCGACGATCCGCAGCAGGCGGACGTTGAAGACCAGGGCGGTCGCCCGACCGCCCCGGCCGGACCCGGGGACGCGCGGGGGAGCGGGCGCGCCCGCTCCCCCGGTCACGTCAACGGCCACCGATCACCGGAACGGCGGCGCGTAGTGCAGACCACCCTCGGTCCACAGGGCGTTGGCCGTTCCCTCCCGCGATACCTGGAGCGGGGTGTCCGGGCCGACGTTGCGGTCGTAGATCTCGCCGTAGTTGCCCACGGCCCCGATCACGTCCACCGTGAAGTCGGGGTCCACCCCGAAGCCGTGGTCGACAACCGACTGCTCGCCCTCGACGTCGACGGGCTGGCCCAGGAACCGGCGCACCGCCGGGTCCTCGCTCTCCAGCATCTGCTCGACGTTCTCGCTGGTGATGCCCAGCTCCTCGGCCTCGATGGTGGCGAGCACCACCCAGTTGACGACGTCGTACCACTCGCTGTCGCCGTCGACGACCGCGGGGCCGAGCGGCTCCTTGGAGAAGACCTCGTCGAGGATCACGAGCGACTGCGGACCGCCGGCGTCGGCCGGCCAGTTGGAGCGGATGCCGGCCAGCTGGGACTGATCGGACGTCCAGGCGTCGCACTGGCCGGCGAGGAAGGCCTCCTGCACCTGCGCGTTCTCCTCGAACGTCTGCGGCGTGTGCTGGATGCCGCTCATGCGGTCGGCCAGGTTCTGCTCGGTCGTCGTGCCCGCGGTCAGGCAGATCGTGGCGCCCGCCAGGGCGTCGACCGACGTGACGCCCGAATCGGCCGGGACCATCATCGCCTGGCCGTCGTAGAACGTCGTGGTGACGAAGGCCGCGCCCTCGGCGCCGTCCCGGGTCGAGGTCCATGTCGTGTTGCGGATCAGGACGTCGATCTCGCCACTGGCGAGGGACGGGAACCGCTGCTCGGGCGTCAAGGGCACGTACTCGACCGCCTCGGGGTCGCCGAGCACGGCGGCCGCGAGCGCCTTGCAGTAGTCGATGTCGAAGCCCTCGAACGCGCCGTCCGCGGTCTCGAAGCCGAAGCCGGGCACCGAGTTGTTGACGCCGCAGTTGAGGGTGCCGCGGTCGGTGACCGCAGCCAGCGTGCCGCCGCTGGGCTGGGCGCCGCTGTCGGACTCCTCATCCCCGCTGGCCTCGTCGTCGTCGGAGCTGTCGTCGCTGCATGCCGCGCCGAGCAGCCCCGCGACCACCAGCGCGGAGGCGACGGTGAACGCACGTGTGCGTCGGAACATTGCGGGTTTCCCCCTTGTCGGAAAGCTGTCGGAGCCAACGGCGCGCCCACCCTGACCCTCCCCATCGGCTTCCCGTGCTGGACTACCAGCGCCCGAGACCCTATCGACGTGCGACGGGCCGGTCAGGCGCACCGTGTTGCAACTTGGGTACACAACCTCCTTACGAGCGCGCGATTCGCTCCCGTTCGGGGCTGCGGGGGCGCGCGGATGAGCAGTGGAGGTCGCGGGACCGCTCAGTGGGGGACCGTACCGTCCAGCACATTGGTGACCAGGGCGGCCACGGGGCTGCGCTCGGCCCTGGTCAGGGAGACGTGGCCGAACAGCGGGTGGCCCTTCAGCGTCTCGATGACCGAGGCGATGCCGTCGTGGCGGCCGACCCGCAGGTTGTCCCGCTGGCCGACGTCGTGGGTCAGCACCACCCGGCTGCCCTGGCCGAGCCGGGACAGGGCGGTCAGCATCACCGACCGCTCCAGGTTCTGGGCCTCGTCGATGATGACGAAGCTGTCGGTGAGGCTGCGGCCCCGGATGTGCGTGAGGGGGAGGATCTCGAGCAGGCCCCGGCCGAGGACCTCCTCGATCACCTCCTTGCCGGCGATCGCCTCGAGGGCGTCGGTCACCGCGGCGCCCCAGGGCATCATCTTCTCGGCCTCGGAGCCGGGAAGGTAGCCCAGGTCCTGGCCACCGACGGGGAAGATCGGCCGGAACACGATCACCCGGGTGTGGATGCGCTCCTCCAGCACCGACTCCAGCCCCGCGGCCAGCGCGAGCACGCTCTTGCCGGTGCCGGCCGGGCCGCCGAGCGACACGATGCCGACCTCGCGGTCGGCCAGCAGGTCGACGGCGATGCGCTGCTCGGCCGAGCGGCCCCGGACGTCGAACAGGGACCGGTCGCTGCGGGCCAGGTGCACGAGCTTGTCGTCGCGGACCCGGCCGAGCGCCGACTGGCTGCCGGCGTGCAGCACGACGCCGGTGTTGCAGGGAAGCAGCCGGGCGTCGGCCACGTCCACGGAGTGCTCGGCGAACAGCGTGTCGATGATCGTCCGCTCGACGTCCAGCCCGGCCAGACCGGTCCAGCTGGTGTCGCTGGCCAGCTCGTTGCGGTACTCGTCGGCCTCCAGGCCCACGATCGAGGCCTTCAGCCGCAGCGGCAGGTCCTTCGTGACGATCGTGACGTCCCGGCCCTCCGCGGCCAGGTTGCGGCCCACCGCCAGGATGCGGTGGTCGTTGGTGTCCTGGCTCAGCGAGGCCGGGAACCCGGCCGTCTCCGTGTGGTTGACCTCGACCCGCAGCGTGCCGCCCTGCTCGTTCGCCGGCATCGGCCGCAGCAGGGACCCGTGGGCGACGCGCAGGTCCTCCAGCATCCGCAGTGTCTCCCGGGCCGCCCACCCCAGCTCGGGGTGGTGGCGCTTGCCCTCCAGCTCCGTGAGCACGACGAGTGGGATGACCACCTGGTGCTCCGCGAAGCGCTGGAGCGCCCACGGGTCGGACAGCAGCACCGAGGTGTCGAGGACGAACGTGCGCTCGGCGTCATCGGCGCGCGCCACTACACGGACGGATTCGGTCACGGAACCCCCAGGGAGATAGGGCAGCGGTCCCCGGGCCGGCTGGCGGCCGGTCGCACGGGCGCTGCGTGGACGGGTGTGTCACCGACGGCCAGTCAAGCGCGGGGCCGCGCCGGGGGCGCGGATGCCGGGCCAGCCCCGGCCGGGGGAACGGTGGAGGATGCGCGGCCCGCACCTCACGCGCTCCTTGCCGCGGGCGGATCGCCCGGAAGCGAGCACGAAGGATGGCGGTAGCGCATCGGAACGTGACGATACGCGCCGAGACGGCACCCGCGGCGGTCCGTGACGAACTGTTCATGACACAGACACACAGATGAACGCCCGTCCGATCCGTACGCTGACCCGTCATGCCCGCTCGGCCGTGCACCTTCTGCGAGATCGTCGCCGGGCGCCTGCCGGCGCACGTCGTGCTCGACGACGCCGCCACGCTGGCGTTCCTCGACATGCGCCCCCTGTTCCCCGGCCACACGCTGCTGGTGCCCCGCCACCACCACGAGACCCTCGCCGACCTGCCCGGGCCGGAGGTCGGGCCCTACTTCGCCCGGGCCCAACGGCTGGCCCGGGCCATGGAGGAGGCGCTGGGCGCCGCCGGGTCGTTCGTGGCCCTGAACAACCGGATCAGCCAGAGCGTGCCCCACCTCCACACCCACGTCGTGCCGCGCAACCCCAAGGACGGGCTGCGGGGGTTCTTCTGGCCTCGGGGCCGGTACGCGGACGACGCCGAGGCCGCCGGCGTGGCGGCTCGCCTCCGCGAGGCGCTGGCACCCTCAGCGCTCGAAGCGGACGGCGGGTGACCCGTCCCGCACCGTGATCATGGCGGGGACGCCGAGCAGGTCGAGCGGGTCGCCGCGCAGGTTCCGGGCCACGAGCGTCACGACCTCGCCCCTGGCCGGTCCGGCCACGATCGTGAGCTCGACGCCCATCGTGCCGTCCCCGCGGTCGTCGGCGTCCACCACCAGGGCGTCGTAGGTGCCGTCGGCCAGCGCGGGGGCCTCGGGTTCGGCCACCGGGCCAGTGTCGCGTGGGCGACCGGTTCGCGCGCAGCGCCGGGGCTTGGCATGCTGTGGGTGGTGACCCGCGACGCCGACCGCACCGACCGACCTGACGGCAGCACGGTGGGCAAGCTGCTGATCGCCGAGCCGATGCTCGGCGACCCCAACTTCGACCGCACGGTCGTGCTCATGATCGAGCACACCGACGAGGGCGCCCTCGGCGTGGTCCTCAACCGGCCGACCGAGCTGGAGGTGGACGCCGTCCTCCACGAGTGGGCGGACCTGGCCGCGACGCCGCCGGTGCTCTACATGGGCGGTCCCGTGGAGCAGAACGGGGTGCTGGCGCTGGGCCGCCGCCGCCAGGACGCGGGCGAGCTGCCGGGCTGGACGTCCGTGCTCGGTGACGTGGGGACGATCGACCTGCACCGTGGGCCCGACGACGTGGCCGGGGGGTTGGACGGCGTGCGGTTCTTCGCCGGGTACTCGGGCTGGGGCGGCGGCCAGCTGGAGGCCGAGCTGGCCGAGGGCGCCTGGCTGGTCGTGGCGGCCGACGCCGGGGACGTGTTCGCGACCGACGCCGAGGCGATGTGGCGGGCGGTGCTGCGCCGCCAGGGCGGCAAGACGGCGATGCTGGCCAACTTCCCCGCCCACCCGTCGCTCAACTGACCGCCTACAGGTCGACGATCGCCTTGAACGCCTCGCCCTGGGGGATCCCGGCCAGCGCGCCGTGCTCGGCCAGGCGGTCCCGGACCCGGTCCCGGAACGCCGCCAGCTGCTCCTCGTAGCGGGCCGAGCCCTCCTCCACGAACATCGTCGAGCGCAGCTGGCTGCGGTGGCTCACGAGCGCGGCGAGCTTGCGCTCGACGTCGCCGTCCCCGACCGCCTCGACATGGTCCGGCTCGTCCGCCTCGAACAGCAGCAGCGCAGCGGGCCGGTGGTGGGGCAGCGCCTGCTCGGGGAAGAAGTGGGGGTCGCGGGCCGCCACCACGCCGTCGACGGTCAGGAACCCGGCGTGGCGATGGTCGGGGTGGAGCCGGTAGCGCTTCCACGGGTCGTGGCCGAGCACGACCTCGGGGGTGAGCCGGCGGATCCAGTAGGCGACCTGCCAGCGCTGCCGGACCGCCGAGTCGAGCTCGCCGTCGGGCCAGCCGAGGAACGCCACCTCGCCGGTCGCGCCGAGGGCCTTGGCCGCGTCACGCTGCTCGACCTGGCGCAGCGCCACCAGCTGGGCCACGTCGGCGTCGGGGTCCCACGTGCCCTTGGACCCGTCGGTGCAGATCAGGTGGTGGACCACGCAGCCCGCCCGCGCCCACTTGGCCAGCGTGGCCCCGCAGCCGAACTCGACGTCGTCGGGGTGGGCGCCGACGGCCAGCGCGGACGCCGGCGTGGGCAGGTCGACCCGGACGTTCACGACGACCGCTGGGCGACCGGCTCGGCCCGGTCCACGGCGTCGCCGGGCACGGCCCTGTCGCCGGCCGCCAGCCCTGCGGCGCCAGGGAAGGCCAGGTCGGCCGGCAGGTCCACGTCCCATGCCAGCGCCGCGTCCCGCACGAGGCGGGCCGCCAGGCCCAGGCGGGCCGCCTCGGCCCGGTGGCGGTCGAACGACCCGGCGCCGTAGGAGAAGGCGAAGCCGGCGCCCGTCGGCACACCGACCACGTTGCTGCCGTCGAGGCGGCGGTCAGGGACGAGGGTCACGCCGGGGAAGTCGGCCACCCACTCGAGCCGCGTGGCGAGCGGCAGGTCGGCGTGGGCCACGACCGCCCGCTCGACGCCGTCGGCGGCCACCGCCGCCACCCCGTCGGCCACCGCGCCGTTGAGCCCGCGTCCCGGGCACCACACCACCCGGGCGCCCGACCGCTCGGCCCAGGACCGGACCTCGTCGTCGTCGCACACGACCACGACCGGCAGCGGGGCGGCCGCCAGCAGGACGATCTCGGCCATGTGGCGGGCGAGCGCGGCCCGCTCCCCGGGGTCCAGCGCGCCCGCCAGGCGGACCTTGGCCGCGCTGAACGCCTTGACCGGAACGATCACCGCCGCGGAGGTCGTCGCTGGCACCGGCGCGGAGCGTACCCGGGTCGTCGCCCGGCTCCCATCCCGTGGTCGCCGATTACGGTGAGCGCATGCCCATCCGTGTCGCCGTGATCGGCGCCGGGTCGTGGGGGACCACGGTCGCCGCTCTCGCCTGCCGCAACACCCCCACGGTGCTGTGGGCTCGGCGCAAGGAGCTGGCCGACGAGATCACCCGCGACCACCGCAACAGCGACTACCTGGCCCCCTTCGAGCTGCCCGAGGCGCTCGTGGCCACCTCGTCGCTGGACCAGGCGGCCGGCAGCGCCGACGTGCTGGTCATGGGCGTCCCGTCCCACGGGATGCGGGCCACGCTCCAGGAGCTGGCGCCCCACGTGCGGCCCTGGATCCCGGTGGTGAGCCTGGCCAAGGGCCTGGAGCAGGGAACCCACCTGCGCATGACCGAGGTCATCAGCGAGGAGCTGCCCGGCCACCCGGTGGGGGCGCTCACCGGGCCCAACCTCGCCCAGGAGATCCTGTCGGGCCACGCCGCCGCGTCGGTCGTCGCGTTCTCGGACGATCACATCGCCGCCGAGCTGCAGCGGATCTTCGCCAACAAGATCTTCCGGGTCTACACCAACCCGGACGTGGTCGGATGCGAGGTGGCGGGGGCGCTCAAGAACGTCATCGCCATCGCGTCGGGCATGGCCGACGGCCTCGGCACCGGCGACAACACCCGGGCCGCGGTCATCACCCGGGGCCTGTCCGAGCTGTCCCGCCTCGGCACGGCCATGGGCGGACAGCTGGTCACGTTCGCCGGCCTGGCGGGCATGGGCGACCTGGTGGCCACCTGCATCTCCCGCCAGAGCCGCAACCGCTACGTCGGCGAGCAGCTGGGCAAGGGCAGGTCGATCGACGAGATCGTCGCCGAGATGAAGATGGTGGCCGAGGGCATCAAGACCTCGAAGGTCGTCGTCGAGGTGGCCGAGCGCTACGGCGTCGAGATGCCGATCGCGCAGGAGATCTACCAGGTGATCCACGAGGGCCGGAAGGCCGCCGACGCCTACCGGGGCCTGCTGCGGCGCGACGTCGGCGCCGAGCTGCACGGCATGTCCTGACGCGATGCCCGCCCGGTCCTGGCTGCTGCGCCGCACGCTGCGGGCCCTCGGGGTGCCCGACGACGCCGTGCGGCTTCTCTCCGCCCACGGGCGGCTGGACGACCCGCCCGCAACCGGCCTGCCCCGCGAGCTGACCCCGGACGCGGCGCTGGCGCTCGCGGCCGCCCTGCGCTCCCGGGGTGCGGCCGACGCGGCGCCGGGCTGGGTGTGGCCCTTCTGGATCGAGCGCCAGCTGGACCCGGCCTCGCCGGCGTTCGTCCCCCGGGGCCCTCTGCCGCTGCTGACCAACGTCACCCACCGCAGCTGGACCGTCATCGGCAACCTGGACTCGGACCGCACCGCCCGGGTCGACCCCCGGGGCCTGGTCACCCCGCCCCGGGCCGGCTGGTCGCTCGACTGGTGGATCGGGGCCGACGACCGCTGGCACCTGCCGTCCCGGGAGGTGGCCGTGCGCCAGCGGCTGGTCGAGGGCTCGCCGGTCGTCGAGACGGCGATGAGCATCCCCTCGGGCGACGCCGTGGCCCGGACGTACGCCGCCCGGCTCAGCTCGGCCGAGGGCGGCGGCGAGGTCGTGGTGGTCGAGGTCGAGAACCGGTCGCGGATGCCGGTGGCGGTCGCCCTGGCGGTGCGGCCCTACACGACGGAGGCGCTCACGATCGTCGAGCGGATCGACCTGGCCGGCGGCACCGTGTCGGTCGACGGGCGGCCCGCGCTCGTGCTGCCGAAGGCGCCCGGCCGGGTGGCCGGCTCGACGCTGGCCGGCGGCGACTCGGCCGCGGTGGTGGTCGGCGGCGGGGCCGGCGAGCGGTGGCGGCGGCCCGTGCGGGACCCCGCCGGCCTGGCCCAGGCGGCGTTCGTGATGCCGCTGGCGCACGGCGCGACCCTGCGGGCGGTGCTCCCGCTCGGAGACGCGCCGGCGTCGTTCCCGGCGGTGCTGCCCCCGGCCGAGGCCGTGGCGGCCGGCTGGCAGGCCCAGGCCGACCGCGGGACGCGGCTGGCCGTGCCCGACGACCGGCTGGCCGCGGCGGTGGCCGCCGCCCGGCGTCAGCTCCTGTTGCGGCCCGGCGGCAGCCCGGCTGTGGCGGCCGCGCTCGACCGCTACGGGTACCACGACGAGGCCGGCGGCGCGCTGGCCGCCCTGGCCGCCGGGGCGCGGCCGGACGGGTCGCTCGGGACCGCGGCGGTCACGACCGCCACCCTCGTCGCGCTGGGCGGGCACTGGCGGATGGCCCGCGACGCGGCGCTGGCCGGGGCCGTGGTCGAGCCGGTCGCCGACGCCGTGCAGTGGGTCGAGCGGGTGCGGCGGTCCGAGGGTGCCGGGGGCCTGCTGCCGCCCGGCCCGCCGGAGGACGGCGCGGGTCCGGCCGGACGCCGCCACGCCACCGACCTGTGGGCGGTGGCCGGCATGCGGGGTGCGGCCGACGTGCTGGCGGGTGCCGGCCAGCCCGAGGCCGCGGCCGACGCCCGGGGCTTCGCCGACGACCTGTGGGGCGCGGTGGACGACGACCTCGACCGCAGCGCCGAGCGTCTCGGTACCCCCGCCGTCCCCGCCCGCGCGGGGGGCCGGCTCGACGGCGGGGCCGCCGCGTCGCTGGCCGCGTGCGCGCCGCTGGGGCTGCTGCCCGCCGGCGATCCCCGCATGCTGGCCACCGCCGGGGCGGTGCGCGAGGGCCACGCCCCGGGCGACGGCCGGGCTGTGTTCCACGCCGCCGCGGGCGGGCTCAGCCCGGCCCTGACCCTCCTGCTGGCCGGCGTCGAGCTCCGGGCCGGTGACCGCCGCGCACTCGACCGGCTCGACTGGCTGCTCGACGTGGGCGGGCCGACATGGGCGTGGCCCACGCTCGTCCACCCTCGGCTGGGGGGCGGCTGCGGCGGCGACGGGCACGACGTCGAGGTCGCGGCCGGGGTCCTGACGTTCGTGCGGGACCTCCTGGTGCGAGAGGACGGCGAGGGCGTCGTGCTCGCCTCGCTCGTCCCCGACGCCTGGTACGGCCAGGGCTGGGAGGTCCACGGGGCACCGACCGGGCGCGGGACGGTGTCCTACGCCGTGCGCTGGCACGGCGACCGGGTCGCCCTGCTCTGGGAGGTCGAGCCCCATCCCGGGACTGAGCCGGTGCGCCTCACCGCACCGGGCCTGGAGCCCGGCTGGTCGACGACCGACGCCCGCGGCGAGGTGCTGCTCGGCCCGGTCCCCGGCGGGCCCGCCGCCGGGGCCGACGGCCTCCGGGTGGGCGCGGCGGCGCGACCCGCCGGCCCCGGTCCGCGGCCGGACGACGGGGGATCCTTCGCGTGAGCGAGCGCCCTGGCGGCCTCGACCCCGCGGAGCTGGGGCCCGATGCCGTCCGGGCGGTCCGGGACATGCTGCGCAGCCTGGGGTGCACGGACGAGGAGCTCGACCGGGCCCAGCGGGACGGCACGCTGCCGCTCCTGGCGGTCGAGCGTTTGATCGTGCCGGAGGCGCCCGCCTACACGCTCGACGACGTCACCGCGCGCACCGGCATCTCCGCCGAGCAGGTCGCCCAGCTGTGGCGGACGCTCGGCTACCCGGAGCCTCGGCCGGGCGAGCTCGCCTTCACCCGGACCGACCTCGACATCCTCACGCAGCTCGGCCACCTCATGGCCCAGGACGTGGCCTCCCACGAGCTGGTCCTGCAGCTGAGCCGGGTGATCGGGTCGTCGATGGCCCGGGTGGCCTCGGCCCAGGTCGACGTCATCAGCGCTCGGGTCAGCGGCTCGCCCCGCCGCGGCGCGGTCGCCGGGCGGCCGGTCACCGACGACCAGATCGTCGTGGGCGCCAGCGCCCTGCTGCCGATCGTGCCCGACGTGCTGAACGCCGCCTGGCGCCGCCACCTGCTGGCCGCGGTCCGCCGGCGGCTCAGCATGGCCGAGACCGGCGGCGGTGCGCTGGGGGTGGTGGGGTTCGCCGACCTGGTCGGCTGGACCGCGCTCAGCCAGCAAGCGGGCGACGACCGGCTCGCGGTCATCCTCGACCGGTTCGAGCAGCTGGCGTTCGAGACCGTGACGTCGCGGGGCGGGAGGGTGGTGAAGATGATCGGGGACGAGGTCATGTTCACCGTCGACTCGCCGCAGGTCGGCGCCGACATCGCCCTGGCTCTGGCCGACGGGGCGCGGGGGAGCGACGACCTGATGGACCTGCGGGTCGGCATGGCCCACGGGCACCTGCTGGAGCGGGAGAGCGACCTGTACGGGCCGGTCGTCAACCTGGCGAGCCGGATCACCGGAGTGGCGTTCCCGGGGACGATCGTGGTCGACGAGCAGCTGCGCAACGAGCTGGCGGACGACGAGCGCTACCGGGTCCGGTCCATGCGCCCGCGCTACCTCAAGGACTTCGGCCGGGTGCCGCTGTGGGTGCTCCGGCCGGCCGCCGCGCCGGACGAGCGCGGCCGCGCCCGCCGGCGGCGGCCGTGACCGACCCGCTCGAGGCCCCGGAGCGGGCCGCGGTCTCGGCCGTCCTGGCCGCAGCGTGGGGCACGCCGGTGACGCTCGTGTCCGCGACCGGCCTTGCGTCCCGCGACCACGTCGCCCGGGTGACGACCGGCGAAGGCCGCAGCGCGGTGGTCAAGCGGCCCCGGCCGGCGGGCGATTCGCCATGGCCGGTCGACCCCGAGGGCCTCCGGCTGGAGTGGGCGTCGCTCGACCACCTGGACCGGACCGCGCCCGGCGTCGCCCCGCGGCTCTTCGGCGGTGACGACGCCCTCGGCGTCGTGGCGATGGAGGAGCTTCCGGACGGGCGGACGCTCGCCGACGCGCTGCTCGGCGGCGACGCCGGCGTGGCCCGCGGGGACGTGCTGGCGTGGTCCCGCACGATGGCGGCGATGCACGCCGGCACCCTCGGCACGGCTGACGGCTTCGCCGCCGCCCGCCGCCGGCGGGCCCTGCCGGCGGTCCGGGCCCCGTGGTGGCTGGAGCGCCTCGACGCGGCCGTCCCGGCGTTCGCGACGATCGCCCCCGCGAGCGGGGTGGCGGCCGACATCGCCCGCATCCGCGCGTTGCTCACCCGGGTGCACGTGGGCCTGGTCCACGGCGACCCCTGCCCGGACAACGTGCTCATCTCGGTGGCGGGCTGCCGCCTCGTCGACTTCGAGCGGGCGAGCATGGCGTCGGTGGCGCTCGACTTCGCCTACCTGCTGGCGCCCTTCCCGAGCTGCTGGTGCTTCGGCCGGCTCCCGCCGGGCCTCGTGGCGGAGGCGGCCGCCGAGTACGAGGGCGCCGTGACCGCCGCGGGCGTCGAGCTCGGGGACGTGTGGACCGAGGCGGTGGCCGCCGCCCTCGCCCTGTTCGCCGTGGTCCGGGTGGGCAACCAGACCGCCTCACCCGACGACGGCAGCCCCTGGGGCACAACCACCATGGGCCCCCGCCTCGCGGCGTGGACCGGGTCCCTGCTCGCGGCGCCCGGCAACGACGCGTTCCCCCACGTCACCGCGGCCGTGGCCGCCTGGCGCGAGGCCCAGGGCTTCGCCGGCGCCGACCCGGCTCCCGGCTACCCCGCCTTCGGCTGATCAGCCGTCCCCCAGGACGACGGTCGCGAGGCCCCGGGGGCGCAGGTCGAAGCCGCCCTCGAACGCGAGCAGCGCGCGGCCGCGCAGGTCGACGAGCCAGCCCCGCCTCCCCTCGATCGCCACGGTCGTGCGCTCGTCGCCCGGGTTGAACACCCGCACGAGGAGCGCATCGCCCTCCCGGGTCACGGCCGAGACCTCGGCGCCGGTGACGGTCAGGCCCGTGCCCGCGGGCGGCAGGTCCCGAGCCGGCGCGCCGTCCTCGGCGACCGTGGTGCCCCGGCCCGCGGTGGCGGGGAAGGCCACCCGCAGCGGGACCAGGACCGCGTCGGCCAGCGCGTAGGGATCCACGTCGCCGGCCGCCACTGCGTAGCGGCGCGTGACCGGCCCGAGCATCTGGGCACCCGGGGCCGGGACCAGCGGCCCCGCCGGCAGGGGCCGGGTCGCCATCGGCATCTGCGACAGCATCCCGGTGGCCCGCAGCAGCGTCACCGCCAGCTCGGTCGGGGCGACCAGCTCGTGCTCGGTCACGCCGTCGTGGACGACGGTCAGCCCGCCGGCCTGCACGAAGCGCTGCGCGGGGTAGGTGGCCAGCGGAGCCTCGGTGGGGCCGCCCTCGGCCTCGGGGCCGCGGTCGACGGTCCCGAAGGCGCACTCGGCGCGGGTCCCGGCAGTGGGGGAGGGGAGCGGGAAGTGGGCCCGCAGCCGGTGGTCGCGGCTGGCGTTGTCGAGGCTCACCTCGACCCGCACGAAGGCCTCGCCCGCCCGCAGCTCCAGGACGGTGCGGACGTCGTGCTCGACGGTGGCGTCCGTGCGGCGCTCGAGGCCCTCCCGCCCGGCCGGCCAGCTGTGGCGGGTCGAGACCAGCACGCGGGCCCGCAGCGGCCCCCGCTCCAGCACCCGCACCTCGACGGCGTCGGGCGCGTCGACCAGGGTGTCGGTGGCGGGCGGGCACCAGTTGTACGTGTCGCCGCAGTCGCCGCCGTCGACGAGCCGGCCGAGGCCCGCGTGGCGGTCGAGCGCGAATGTCCCGTCGGCCGGGTCGACGGCCACGGAGACCAGGCCGTTGGCCAGCGCCGGGCCTTCGCCGCCGACCGCGGCCTCGGGCTCGGACACGGTCACCGGCGCGACGCCGCTCACGTCGCCGGGCGACCACCCCCGCCAGCCGAACCCGGGCACGCCGGCCACATGCGCCAGGACCGACACCTGCTCGGGCTGGCGGACGGTCAGCCGCAGCCGGCCGGTGTGCCCGGTGCGCAGGGCGTCGAGCGCGGCCCGCACCTCCGCGGACACCAGCTGCTCGGTGCCCCGCCGCTCGTTGGCGACGAGCACGGTGCCGTCCTCGGCCTCGACCGCGAAGGCGGACACGGTGGGGATCCAGTCGACCTCCTGGGCGGCCGGGATCACGATCTCCGGCGGGCCCGAGTGCAGCAGCGACTCGCCACACCGTGCCCGCAGCCGCTGGGTCCCGGGCGGCGCCTCGGTCCCGGGGACGCTCACCTCGACCAGCCCGCCGCGGGGCCGGGCCGTCGGGTTCACGACCACGGGACCGTCGTGGTCGACCCGGGCGGCCAGCTGCGTCAGCGCCCGGTCGGCCAGGCCCTCGCCGATGTCGGCCGCCTCCCGGTAGCGGGTGAGCACGGCGTCGCACACGTCGTCGATCGAGCAGGCGCACACCGAGTCGTGGGCGGCGTTGAGCACGACGGCCCGCCAGGCCTCGTCGAGCAGCGCGCCCGGCCACCGCTCCGGCGGCAGGAACAGGGCGGACAGGGGCTCGGCCCCGGCCAGCAGCGCCCGCTCGGCCCGGGCGGAGGCGGCCCGCACGTCGACCCGGTTCGACACCACGCCCATCAGCAGGTTGGCCCGGGCGCCGGAGCGCAGCTCGCCCCGCCACGTGGGCAGGCCGTCCGTGGGGGCGGCCGCCAGGTGCTCGGCCAGGGACACGATGCGCAGGTCGTACGCGTCCTGGACGTCGTTGGCCTCGGCCACGACCCGGCCCAGCCAGGGCTGGGGCATCTGGTGGTCGGTCCCGTTCATCCACAGCACGGGCCCGGTGATCAGGTCGGCCCACTCCTCGGCGAATCCCGCGACCGCCCGGACGAACACCTTGGCGTCGTCGGGCAGGGCGGAGCCGTTGCCGTAGCCCTGGGGCATGTACTCGGCCCGCACGGTGGTCCCGTCGGGCGCCTCCCACCAGAACCCGCTGCGGTCCACGGCCGAGGGCACGCCCCGCCACACGACGGCATGTTGGAACCCGAACTGGGCCAGGATCTGGGGCATCTGGGCCACGTGGCCGAACATGTCCGGCAGGTAGCCGACCGGCATGGCCCCGCCGAACCGGTCGCCCACCCGCAGGCCCAGCTGCAGGTTGCGCACCAGGGTCTCCCCGCCGACCAGGAACTCGTCCGGCAGCGTGTACCACGGCCCGACCGCGATGCGCCCGCTGCCGACGAGCCTCCGCAGCCGCTCGGCCTCGCCCGGCCGCACCGCCAGGTAGTCCTCGACGACGGCCAACTGCCCGTCGAGCAGGAACCGTGCGTACGCCGGATCGCCCTCCATCCGGGGCAGCAGGTCGTCCAGCAGGTCGACCAGCCGCAGCCGGAAGGTCTGGAACGACGCGTACCACTCCCGGTCCCAGTGGGTGTGGGGGACGATGTGCACCCGCCGGCGGGCGTCCTCGCCTGCGGGCGCGTCGCGGGCGTCGCTGCGTGTCATGCCGTCATCCTGCCGTGGTTTGCGATGGGTCCTCCCGCCCGTCCGCCGTCGCGACCGGTCCGGAGACCACGAAGTCGACGATGGCGTCGAGCCCGGGCTCGTAGCCGTCGTCGGTGGCGACCCGCAGCGTCGGGAGCCGGAGGTCCCGCCGCATCTCACCGGTCACCGCCCGCATCCGCTCGACGGCCGCGCTGGTGTGCTCGTGGATGGTGGCGTGGCCGAGCGCCGCGAGCACGGGCCGCCGGTTGAGCAGGCGGTCGGCCGCGTTGCGGGACGCGAACCGGTCGAGGTGGCCGCGGCATTCGGTGAGCACGACGACGCAGTCGGCCACCGAGGACAGGCGCCGGAGATCGGCGGGGCGCTGCTGGCGGACGAGGTACTCGGCGACGCAGCTCACCCCCAGGGACGCCGCGGTCTCGAGGATGCGCAGGAAGGCCTCGGCCGCCTCCTCGGACGTGGGGACGGGTCCGGGCCGCGCGCTCCAAGCCCCGGCCGTGAAGAACAGGCCGCCGCGCACGTCGTCCCGGGCGAGGAACGGCAGCCGCAGCTCGCGGGCCAGCGCGCTCCCGAGCGTGGTCTTGCCGCTCCCGGGTGCGCCGGTGACCAGGACGAGCCGCGGCCGATCGCTCGGTGTGTCGCACGGGGTCATGCCCCACAGGCTGCCCTCTCGGGCCCCGCGGACGGCGGACGTGACCCGACTGTCAGAAAACGCTTGCGTTCGCTGCCGCTCTCGTTGACAGTTGCAGTGTCACCGCGTTGGTCCGGGGAAGACCGGCGCCGCACAGATGAGGGGAAGGGATGAGGACCCGACGTCTGCCCACGACGGTCACCGCGCTCGTGGCGGTGACCGCCCTGTTCGCCACCGCAGCGGCGTGCGCGCCGCCGCCGCCCGAGTTCTACCGGCCGCCGGATGCGCTGCCGGCGCGCCCGGGCGACGTGGTCCGCACGGTGAAGACCAGCTTCGGCAACGCCACCCACGTCGACGCGACCGCGGTCAGCTACCGCTCGACCAGCGCCACCGGGCGGGCGAACTACGTGACCGGGACGCTGCTCGTGCCGAAGGCGGCGTGGACCCGCGGCGGGGCGCGGCCGATCGTGTCGTTCGCGCCGGGGACGCAGGGCGTGGGCGACAGCTGCGCCTCCTCGACCGCCATCCCCAAGGGCACCTCGTACCAGCAGGGCGCGATGCGCCAGATGCTCAACCGGGGCTGGGCCGTCGCCGTCACCGACTACGAGGGCATCGGCACGCCGGGCGACCACACCTACGTGATCAAGGACGCCGAGGCCCATGCCCTCCTCGACATCGTGCGGGCCGCCCAGCGGATCCCCGGGTCCGGCGTCGCCGCCAACGCGCCGGTCGCGTTCTGGGGCTACTCCCAGGGCGGGCAGGCCGCGGCCGCGGCCGCCGAGCGTGAGGCCAGCTACGCGCCCGAGCTCAACGTCGTCGCCTCCGCCGCCGGCGGCGTGCCGTCCGAGCTGGGCGCGCTGGCGGCCCACCTCGACGGACCGGGCAACTTCTGGTTCAGCTTCCTGGCCTTCGCCGCGCTCGGGCTCGACGCCGCGTACCCGGAGCTGGACCTCGAGTCCTACCTGAGCGAGACCGGCCGCGACCTGCTCGAGCGGGGCCGGGACGTCTGCCTGATCGACGGCCTGCCGCTCGGCGCCGGCCGCCACATCAGCGACCTCACCACGACCAACCCACTGGACACGCCCCAGTGGCAGGCCCGCATCGCCGAGCAGCGGCTGGGCACGGTCGCCCCCGCGGCGCCCGTGTACCAGTACCACGGCGTCCGGGACCAGATCATCCCGTACGAGCAGGGCACCAGCCTGCGCGACGCCTGGTGCGCCGGTGGAGCGCGGGTCGAATCGGTCGACCTCGAGCTGGCCGACCACATCCTCGGGGTGGCGGTGGCCGTGGACGACGTCATCGCCTGGCTCGACGAGCGCTTCACCGGCCAGCCCTTCACGCCCACCTGCAACGCCTGACGCACGAGCCAGGTGACCCGCCCGGCGGACGCCGACCAAGCGACCGCCGGGCCCGGGTCCCCCGGCCCGCTACTCCTCCTCGGACCGGCCCAGGTGGGCCTTGGCCTCCGCGTACCCGCCCTCCCGGGCCTCGTCGGGGCCGTACACCAGGTACAGCACCCCGCTGCCGAACGCCTCGGACGACAGCAGCTTCAGCGGCACGGCGTCCTGGCCGTCTTCGAACAGCCGCATGCCGTGCTGCACGGCGATCGGGTGGACCAGCAGGTGGAGCTCGTCGAGCAGGCCGGCCGCCAGCAGCTGGCGCACGACCGAGATCGAGCCGCTCATCGAGATCCGGCCGCCGGGCTCGCCCTTCAGGGCGGCGACCGACTCGACGAGGTCGCCCCGGAGCTGCTCGGTGTTGCGCCAGGTGAAGTCGAGGTCCTGGTTGGACACGACGATCTTGCGGGCGTCGCCGAGGATCTTTGCGAACTCGGCGTCCTCCTCGCCCCCGGCCTCCCGGTCGGGCCAGGCGCCGGCGAAGCTGTCGTAGGTCTTGCGCCCGAGCAGGATCGTGTCCGACATCTGGGAGCCGACCGCCTGGCCCATCTGCTCGTCGAAGTACGGGAAGTGCCACTCGTCCGGTGCCTCGACCACGCCGTCCAGCGAGATGAACAGGCCTGCGATGATCTTCCTCATTGGTCGCCTCCTGGGGGCACGTGAACTAGAACACGTTCTATGGCGCTGCCCGACCACCTCCAGCAGCTGGCGGCGAAGGTCTCCAACGCCGGCCGCTGGGGCCCCGACGATCAGCGTGGCACGCTCAACCTGGTCGATGCCGCGGCCGTGCTCCGGGGCGTGGCCGCAGCCCGCCAGGGCAAGGTCTTCTCCCTGGCCATCCCGTTCGACGAGGACGGCCCGCAGACCGGCCAGGTCCGGGGGCGGGAGAACCCGGCCCGTCGCATGCTGGCGGTCAACGCCCCCTACACCGGCGACCCGTCCGACTTCTGCGCCAGCGACGACGCCCTGGCCATGGGGGTCCAGGCCGCCACCCACTGGGACGCCCTGGCGCACGTCAGCTACGGCGGCCGGCTCTACAACGGTGTCGACGCCGGCGTCGTCGGCGAGTCCGGGGCGGCCCGCCTGGGCATCGAGCAGTTCGGCCCCGTCGTCACCCGCGGCGTGCTGGCCGACGTGGCCGCGGTCCACGGCGTCGACCACTTCGACGACGGCTACGCGGTCACCGGCGGCGACCTCGAGGCGGCCACCGCCGGCCGCGGCGTCCCGATCGAGCCCGGCGACGCGCTGCTGGTCCGCACCGGTCAGATGCACTTCCTCCGCGCGGGGGACAAGGCCCGCTTCTCAAACCCGTCGCCCGGCCTGTCGACCCGCTCGGTCGAATGGCTCCGCGACCACGACGTCGCCGCGGTGGCCACCGACACGCTGGTGTTCGAGGTCTGGCCTCCCGAGGATCCGGCTGCGCTGCTGCCCGTGCACCTGCTGCACCTCGTCGACATGGGAATGCCGCAGGGCCAGCTGTGGGCGCTCGACGACCTGGCGGCCGACTGCGCGGCAGACGGCCAGTACGACTTCCTCCTCGCCGCCACCCCGCTGCCGCTGACCGGAGGGGTCGGCGGGCCCGTCGCGCCGACGGCGGTCAAGTGAGCGTCCGCCGATGACCGCCATCATCCCGGCGGGGACCGTCGCCTGGGGCGTGCAGCTCCCGATCCAGGCCCAGAGCGCGGTCTTCGTCGAGCCGTGGGAGGCCGAGGCCGGCGTCGAGGACCTGGTGGCGGTCGCCCAGGCGGCCGACCGGGCCGGCGCGCTGTACGTCGGGGTGTGCGAGCACGTCGCCATCCCCCGCCCGCTGGACGAAACGATGGGCACCACCTGGTACGACCCGGTGGCCACGCTCGGGTTCCTGGCCGGGCACACGACGTCGGTGCGCCTGCTCAGCCACGTCCTCGCCCTGCCGTACCACCACCCCTTGGCGGTGGCCAAGGCGTTCGCCACCCTCGACCGGCTATCGGGAGGGCGGGCCATCCTCGGCGTCGGGGCCGGCCACGTCGAGGGCGAGTTCGCCCTGCTGGGCGTGGACTTCACCGCCCGGGGCCGCCACGTGGAGGCGGCGCTGCCGGCGATCCGGGCCGCGCTCGACGACGAGTACCCGGCGCTGCCCGACAGGGCCGGGGGGCTCGACGGGTCGGCGGCGCTGGCGCCCCGCCCGGTGCAGGAGTCGGTGCCGATCTGGGTCGGCGGGTCCTCGGCGGTCGCCGTGCGCCGGGCCGCCCAGCTGGGCGACGGCTGGCTGCCCCAGGGGATCCGTCCCCGCGACCTGCCCGGCGTCGTCGAGCGGATCCGGCGGCTGCGGGCGGAGGCCGGCCGGCCCGAGCGGTTCGACGTCGGCGCCAACGTCGGCTGCTACGTCGGCGCCCCGACCTGGGACGTCGGCCGCACCTATATCGGCGAGCCGGCCGCGCTCGCCGACATGCTGCGGCCGTGGGTCGAGGCCGGGGCCAACCAGCTCCAGGTCCGGTTCCGGTCCCGGGACCGGACGGAGCTGGTGGACCAGATCCAGAGGTTCGGGGCCGAGGTGGCCCCGAATCTCTGAGCCGGGTCAGCTCTCGTGTGCTGCAGGCCGATGCGCCCGCCGGCGTCCAGGAGCGCCTGCAAGTCCTGGAAGTCCTGATAGTTCCGGCCCGGGCACGGCCGGTTGAGCCGGCCGCCGCTCACTCGACGACGACGCCCGAGAGATCCTCCTCCGGCTCCGGGTAGCGCAGGCCGAGCGACTCCAGCGTCTCGACCATCGTGCGGCAGATGATCAGGTTGCGGTGCCACTTCCGGTTGGCCGGGACGATGATCCACGGCGCGTCGGGGGTGGCGGTGCGCCGGATCGCCTCCTCGTAGGCGGCCTGGTACTCGTCCCAGTGCTTGCGCTCCTCCAGGTCGCCGAGGCGGAACTTCCAGCGCTTGGTCGGGTCCTCCAGCCGGGCCCGCAGCCGCTCGGCCTGCTCCTCCCTGGAGATGTGGAGGAAGAACTTGCGGATCACGGTGCCCTCGTCGACCAGCATCTGCTCGAAGCTGCGGATCGCGCGGTAGCGGGCCTGCCAGCGGGCCTCCGGCACCAGGTCGTGGACCCGCACGATGAGCACGTCCTCGTAGTGGCTGCGGTCGAAGACGGCCAGGTAACGCAGCCCGGGGGTGTGGGGGTGGATCCGCCACAGGAAGTCGTGGGCCAGCTCCTGCTCGGTCGGCGCCTTGAACGAGGCCACGTGGACCCCGGTCGGGTCGAGCCCCTCGAACGCCTTCTTGATGGCGCCGCCCTTGCCCGAGGTGTCCATGCCCTGGAGCACGACCAGCAGCGCCCGGCGGCCGTCGGCGTAGAACATCTCCTGGAGCTCGGCCAGCCGGGCGGTGAGCCGGGCCACCTCCTCCCTGCCCTGGTCCTTGCCGGCCACGCCGCTGTCGTCGCCGGGGTCGTGGTCGGCGAGTCGGAAGTCCTTCCCGTCGTTCACCTGGTACCGGGTCATCCCTCCGGTCTACCGCTCCTACGCTGGTCGGCATGCGCATCGCCTTCGGGACCGACGAGCGGACCGAGCTGACCGATCACATCAAAGCGGCGCTGGCCGAGCGCGGGCACGAGGTGGTGGTCGTCGGCGAAGGCGACCCCTGGCCGGAGGTCGGCCGGGGCGTGGGCGAGGCCGTGGCCGGCGGGACGGCCGACCGGGGCGTCGTGTGCTGCTGGACCGGCACCGGGGTGTCGATGGCGGCCAACAAGGTCCCCGGCGTGCGGGCCGCGCTGTGCACGGACGGGGCCACCGCCGAGGGCGCCCGACGCTGGAACGACGCCAATGTCCTGGCTCTCGGCCTGCGGCTCACGTCGCCGACCGTGGCCGACGAGATGGTGGACGCGTTCCTGGGCACCGGCGTCGACGCCGACGAGGCGGCCAACATCGCCAAGCTGAGTTGATCACCACCGCCGGCGCGGCGGCTCCCGGCGCAGGTCGTCGGGGCGGAAGGTGCCGTTGAGCACGGCGGCGTCGGCGACGCGCCGCACCCGGTAGGCCGTCGGTCCCCTGCCCGCATCGTCGTCCTCGCCGGCGGCGCCGACGGCTTCTGCCACCTCGAAGCCCGTGGACCAGGATCCGTCGAAGCGGTTGCGGACCTCGACCCGCGCGCCCGGGATCAGGTCGTGCGGTACCCCATCGGTCATGGTGTCCTCCCCGTTCACCGTGACTACGCCATCTTCGCCACGGATCGAGGCCTAGTCAATGCGCGCGGTGGGTGGAGCTTCCGCCGCGGTGCGCAGCGTCTCCGGAGGGCGGGCGCCGGAGCAGTAGCCTCGCAGCGATGGCCGCCACCGCCCCCACGCTCCGCCGGGCGCTGCAGGGCCGATCGCCCTCCCTGGCCTACGAGCGCAGGCTGTGGGACGCCGGCCACGGCGTCGTGGTGGGCATCGACGAGGTCGGCCGGGGTGCCTGGGCGGGCCCGCTGACGGTGGGCGCCGCCGTGCTGCCCCGGGACCGCCGGGTCTACAAGGTGCGGGACTCGAAGCAGCTCACGGAGCGGGAGCGGGAGGCGCTGTTCGACCGCATCGCCGGGTGGTGCACCGCTTGGGGCGTCGGCCACGCCAGCCCGGAGGAGTGCGATGACCTGGGCATGAGCGAGGCGCAGCGGCTCGCGGCCCGGCGGGCCCTGGCCCATATGGGCGTGGCGCCCGACCGGGTGCTGCTCGACGGCAAGTGGGACTTCGTGGGCGGCGGCATCGTGGACCGGCTGGTGCGGGGCGACTCGCGGTGCCTGTCGATCGCGGCGGCGTCGATCCTGGCCAAGGTCACCCGCGACCGCATCATGCGCGCCGAGGCGGAGCACTACACGTCGTGGTGGTTCGACGCCAACAAGGGCTACCCCTGCCCCCGGCACAAGGCCTCGCTGCGGGGCATCGGGCCGTCGGCCATCCACCGCCGGAGCTGGGTGTTCATGGACGGCCTGCCGTGGACCGGGGTGCCGCGCATCGTGCGCCCCGACCCGCAGGGCCAGCTGTTCTGAGCGCGGCCGCCGCTGGTCCGGTCGCCATCGTGGCTGGTTGGGGCCGGTGGCGCCGGGGTACGCCGCTGGTGTGACGGACACCCCCGATGACCAGCCCACCGCGGGCGAGCAGCTCCGTGACCACCTCGACGAGGTGACGGCCAAGCCTGACGAGATGCAGCAGCAGCTCGACGAGCTCCACGAGAGCATCGAGGCCGCCCGCCGCCAGGCGGAGGCGGACGACCTCCTCCCCGACAACGGGGACGCGCCATAGGGCCAGGCCGCGGCCGGGCCCTCGCCCGCGCCGGGATGGGGGGTCGGGGGCGGCCGGGGACTTAGCCTGGCCGCATGCGCCGCCGCCCCGCCGCCCTGGCCCTCGTGGCATGGACGTTCTTCGTGTGGACCACCCGCATCGCCAACATCTGGCGGGACGAGGACCTGTCGACCGGGGAGCAGGTCGGCCGGACCGCGCTGGCGTTGAGCTTCACCGTTCTGGCCGTCGCCGTCCTGGTCACGCTGTGGCGCGGGTCCGCGGTGGCGTCGCGGGTGGCCGTCGGGGCGCTGGCGGCGTGGTCCGTGGCCGTCTGGGTCGTGCGGGACGTCCGCATCGCCTTCGGCGACCACGACGCCGCTTTCGTCGTCGTGCATGTGGTGCTCGGGGTGGTGTCGGTCGTGCTGGCGATGCTGGCGTGGCGGGAGGCGCGCCGGGTGCCGGTCTCCGAGTCGCCCCCCGGGCCGTCGCTCACCCGGGCGGGCTGACCGCCCGCTTCGCCAGCTCGACGTCGAGCGCCAGGGTCAGGCAGCGGCAGCCGCCGCCGGCCTTGAGGAACTCGTCGACCCGGCATTCGACCACCTCGAACCCCCAGGCCTCGAGCTGGCGCCCGACGCGCGCCGGGGTGGCCGGCATGACGACGGTCCCGTCGACGACGACGGAGTTGGCGCAGAACGACAGCGCCTCGTCCTCGGTCAGGACCAGCGGCTCGGGCACGAGGGCTTCGACCACCTTGCGGCCGTAGGTGTCCCAGCCGGTGGGGGCGACGATCGCCCGCCGCCCGTCCAGCGGGCAGAACGTGAGGTCGAGGTGGTAGAGCCGGGGATCGACCAGCTGGACCGGTCGGACCGGGCAGCCCAACAGGTCGGCCAGCTCGGTGGCGGCGCCGGCGTCGGAGCGGAACGAGTAGCCGGACAGCAGCACCGTGCGGCCGCCCTCGGGCGTGAACGGCAGGGCGTCGCCGGCGCCTTCGTGGTCGGTGTCGTCGGGCAGGCGGTCGACCTGCCAGCCGTGGCGCCCGAACCACTCCACGTTCACTTGAGTCTCGGCCTGGCGCTCCGGGTGGCGGAAGTGGCTCGGGATGAACTGGTCGCCGTTGACCAGGCCGGCGTTGGCGGTGAAGACGAGGTCGGGGACCTCGGCGCGGGGCTCCATCTCCACGACCTCGGCGCCCGCAGCCCGCAGCGCGGCGCCCAGGCGCTCCCACTGCTCGACGGCCTTGTCGGGCTCCACCACGACCTCGCGCTGCATCCACGGGTTGATCTCGTACAGCACCCCGAAGTGCCGCGGCGGGCACATCAGGATGCGGCGGCCCCAGCCGAGCGTGCCGGCGGTCATCGGGGGCCGAGCAGCTCGTCGGCGAGCTGGCGGACGAAGAGCCCGACGTCGGTGACGATGCCGAGCGCCTGGTGACTGCCCCGGTCGGCCAGCTTGGTGACGACCGCCTGGTTGATGTCGATGCAGAACGTCTCGACCCCGGCCGGCAGGCAGTTGCCGGTGGCGATGGCGTGCAGCGTGGAGGCCAGCATCAGCGCGACCTCGACCCCGGGGATCTCCTTCCGCAGCGCGTCGGCGGCGGCCACGACGTCGGTCATCACGTCGGGCAGCGGGCCGTCGTCCCGGATCGAGCCGGCGAGGATGAACGGCACGCCCTTGCGCACGCACGCGTGCATCACCCCGCCGGACACGATCCCGGCCTCGACCGCCGCCGCGATCGAGCCGTGGCGGCGCACCTCGTTGATCACCCGGATGTGGTTGGCATGCCCGCCCTCGGTGGCGACGCCCTCGGACACCGACACGCCGAGCGAGGTGCCGAGCACGTTGGACTCGATGTCGTGGGTGGCGAAGCCGTTCCCGGCGAACAGCACGTCGACCCAGCCGGCCTCGACCAGCCGGGCCAGGTCGGTCGAGCCGCCCGTGTGGACCACGGCGGGCCCCGCCACGACCAGGACCCGGCCGCCCCGCTCCCGCGCCGCCCGCAGCCGGCCGGCCACCTGGGCCACGAGCACGGCCTTCGGCTTCTCGGACGAGACCTCGGAGGCCATGAACTCGAAGACCTGGGTGTCGCGGGCGCGCGCCGGCGCGTGCACCCGCACGGCGTCGCTGCCCACGACAACGAGATCGCCGGCCCGCACCCGGTGCATGGGCACGGTCCGGGCGGCGCCGGGGACGACGACGAGGGCGCAGTCCATCTCGGGGTTCCCGACGGGCACCCACGTCCCGTCGACCCGGACGTCGCTGGCCAGGTTGGTGGTGGAGTAGAAGCCGGCGGGCAGCACGCCGTCCCGCTCGGCCGGCTCCAGCCGGGCGTCGACCTGGGCTGTGCGGTTGGCCCCGTGGACCTGGAGCTCGTCCAGCAACGGCCCCAGCGCGCCGTCGTCGCCGGTCACGGCGATGCGGGCGCTCGAGGGGTCGAGGCTGGTCTTGCCGATGCGGACGTCGCTGATCTCGTAGTCGCAGCCGGCGTCGAGGATCGCGTCGAGGATCTTCGCCAGCAGCAGCGAATCCACGATGTGGCCGGTGACCTCGATCGTCTCGGTGCCCACGTGACCTCCGGTTTCGGGAGTGCTTCGACGGCAGGGATATCATGCCGCCGCCATGGGACAGCCCATCAACGTCGTCGAGAAGCCGTCGTCGAACCCCGGGATCGCCCGGTTCGAGATCAACCGGTCGCTGACCGGCATGGGCCACGAGCGCTATGCCTCCGCCGACGACATCCTCGACGACCGCCCGGTCGACGAGCTGGCTCGCCGCCTGTTCGAGTCGGGCGGGGTCACCAGGGTCCACGCCAACGGGAGCATGGTGACGGTCCACCTGGCCGAGGGCTGGACCGGGGCGCAGCTCCTCGACGTCATCCGCGGGCTGTACATCTTCTACCCGCCGGCCACCAACGGCTCCGACGTCAGGGAGCCGGAGCAGGCGGCGGCCGAGCCCGAGGTCGAGGAGGCCGCCGCGGCCCCCGAGACCATCGCCGACCGCGAGACCGCGGTCGAAGCGTCGGAGGCCACCACCGAACCAGCCGACGACCGCGTCGTAGCCGAAGCCGACGGACAGAAGTAACGTCACTCCACCTCTCGGAGCGGGCATGCTCTGAGCGATGGCCGCCAACGGTGCCGGTAGCCACGAAGGAGAGACGATGAGTTCCAGGGCTTGGCAGGCCGTCCTCGACCACATCGACGAAGCCGGCGAGCTGGCCAAGCTCGACGCCGACGTCCACCGGATGCTGCGGCGGCCGGAGCGCCTGCTGGAGGTGTCGATCCCCGTCCGGATGGACGACGGGACCGTCGAGGTGTTCACGGGGTGGCGGGTCCACCACAACACGGTCCGCGGCCCGGGCAAGGGCGGCATCCGGTTCCATCCCGAGCTCGATGCCGATGAGGTCAAGGCCCTCGCCGCGATGATGTCGTTCAAGACCGCGCTCGTGGACCTGCCCTTCGGCGGCGCCAAGGGCGGCGTGCGCTGCGACCCCCGCGCGCTGTCGCTGGGCGAGCTCGAGCGGCTCACCCGCCGCTACACCTACGAGATCAGCACGCTGCTGGGGCCCGACACGGACATCCCGGCCCCCGACGTCAACACCGACGGCCGGGTCATGGCCTGGCTCATGGACACGCTGTCGATGGTGCAGGGCAAGGTCATGCCGGCGTCGGTCACCGGCAAGCCACTGTCGCTGGGTGGCACCCGAAACCACTCGGGCGCCACGTCTGCCGGGTGCCTGGACTGCGGCCGGGTCGCCTTTCGGGAGCTGGGCATGCCGTTCGTGGGCAGCCGGGCGGTGCTGCAGGGTTTCGGCAAGGTGGGCGGGCCGCTCGCCTTCCTGCTGAGCTCGGCCGGCATGCGCGTGGTCGCGGTCTGCGACGTCGGCGGGGCCGTGCTCAACGAGGGCGGGCTCGACATCGGTGCCCTGGCCGACCACGTGGCCGAGACCGGGTCGGTGGCCGGGTTCGGCGGGGGCGAGTCGATCAGCGCTGACGCCGTGTGGGACATCGAGTGCGAGCTGCTGGTGCCCGCGGCGCTGGGCGGGGTCATCGATGCCGCGGTGGCCGAGCGCATCGCCGCGCCGCTGATCATTGAGGCCGCGAACGGGCCGACGACCATCGGTGCGCAGCCCGTGCTCGACCGCCGGGGCGTCGTGGTGGTGCCGGACATCCTGGCGAACGCCGGCGGCGTGACCGCCAGCTACTTCGAGTGGGCGCAGGCCCGCCAGGGCTACCCGTGGGACGATTCGCTGGTGGCCGAGCGGCTGCGCAGCCGCATCGAGACGGCCTTCACCGCCGTGTGGGCCCGCTCGCAGACTCTCGGCGTCAACATGCGCACGGCCGCCCACGTCGTCGCCATCGAGCGGGTGGCGTCGGCCATGGAGGCCCGCGGGCTGTTCCCCTGAGTCCGGCGAAGGGCTGGATCCTGCCCGGATTCGGGCAAGTTCCTTGCCTTCGGAGGCGAGGACCGTCGACCATCGGCGTCTATGGCGCCGATGGAGGAGCTCCGCGACCTGGTCGACCACGTCGTTCGCACCACCCACCTGCCGCCCGGCGTGGCCCGGCGGGTGGTCGACGACGTCGTCGCATGGTTCTCGGAGACGACAGAGGCCGTCGTCCGCCGCCGGCACCGTGAGCTGCAATCGGCGGGCCTGGCCAATCCGGCCATCTTCGACCGGATCGCGGCCGAGCTGGCCGCCCGCCCGGTGGCGGCCCCACCCCTGACCCTCCGGCAGCTCCGCCGGATCGTCTACGGCTGAGGAGGCGCGGGCATGTGCGGGATCGTGGGAGTCATCGGCGGTGGGGACGCCGTCGACGTGCTGGTCGAGGGCCTGGCCCGGCTGGAGTACCGGGGCTACGACTCGGCCGGGGTGGCCGTGGTCGGGCCGTCGGGCCTGAAGGTCCACAAGCGGGCCGGGCGGATCGACGACCTGGTGGCGTCGCTGCCCAAGCGGCTGCGGGGGAGCGTCGGCATCGGACACACCCGCTGGGCCACCCACGGCGAGCCGAACGACGTCAACGCCCACCCCCAGGTGGACGCCTCGGGGCACGTGGCGGTGGTGCACAACGGAATCGTCGAGAACGCCGCCGAGCTGCGGGCCAAGCTGGCGGCCGAGGGCGTCGAGCTGGCGTCGGACACCGACACCGAGGTCATCGCCCAGCTGGTCGGCCTGGGGACCGGGGCCGGGCTGCCGCTCGAGCAGGCCGTGCGCGAGGCGCTGTCGCTGGTCGCCGGCACGTACGGCCTGGCGGTGGTCGACGACCGCCAGCCGGACCGGATCGTGGTGGCCCGCAACGGGAGCCCCGTCGTGCTGGGCGTCGGGCGCCGCGCCCACTACGTCGCGTCCGACGTGACCGCGCTGGTGCGCCACACCGACCAGATCGTCCACCTGGACGATCACGAGATGGCGGTGCTGGAGGCGGGCTCGTACCGCACATTCACCCTGGACGCCCGGCCCACCGACAAGCGACCGGCGACCACCGAGGTGGCGGCCACGGCCTTCGACCTGGCCGGCCACGAGCACTACCTGCACAAGGAGATCCACGAGCAGCCGGCCGCCACCGAGCGGACGCTGCGAGGGCGGCTCGACCGCCGGTTCGCCACCGCCCACCTGGGCGGGATCAAGCTGAGCGCCCGTGACGTGCTGGGCGTGCGGCGGGTGAAGATCCTGGGGTGCGGGTCGGCGCACTACGCCGGGATGCTCGGGGCGCTGCTGGTGGAGGGCCTGAGCCGCATCCCCGCCGACGCGGAGGCGGCGTCGGAGTTCCGCTACCGCAACCCGGTGATCGACCCGGAGACGCTGTACGTGGCGGTGAGCCAGTCGGGCGAGACCTTCGACACCCTGGCCGCCATCCAGGAGGTCAAGCGCAAGGGCGGCGACGTCATCGGCGTCGTCAATGCCCCGGGGAGCACGATCGCCGGCGCCTGCGGCGCGGGCGTGTACATCCACGCCGGCCCCGAGGTGTCGGTGGCGTCGACCAAGGCATTCACCTCGACCGTGGTGGCGTTCGCCCTGCTGGCCCTGCACCTGGGCCGGGTACGGGACCTGGGGCCGGGCGACGGTGCCCGCCTGATCGCCGCGCTCGAGGCGCTGCCGGGCCAGATCGCGGAGGCGCTGACCGGCGAGGAGGCGGTGGCGGAGGTGGCCCGGACCCTGGTGGCGCCGGCGGCCAGCATGTTCTTCGTGGGGCGGGTCGGCGGCTACGCCGTGGCGCTGGAGGGTGCGCAGAAGCTGAAGGAGGTGTCGTACGTGCACGCCGAGGCGTACCCGGCGGCGGAGCTGAAGCACGGGCCACTGGCGCTGGTGGGGCCGGAGGTGCCGACGGTGGTGGTGCTGGCGGACGACGCCCTGCTGGACAAGAACCTTGCCACGGTCGAGGAGATCCGCGCCCGGCGGGGCCCGGTGATCGCGGTGACGGACGTGGCTGACCTGGCCGCGGCGGCCGGGGGCGACGGCCGGTTCGCGGCGGTGCTGCGGGTGCCGCGCACCGAGCCGGAGCTGGCGCCGGCCCTGCTGGGCATCCCCCTGCAGCTGCTGGCCTACCATGCCGCCCTGGTCCTGGGGCGGGACGTCGACCGCCCGCGCAACCTGGCCAAGAGCGTCACGGTCGAGTAGCCGACGCTGCGTGCCAAGAGCGGCACGAGGGTTGCGGAAGGCGAACACGTGTTCGATCATAGCAGGCGATGGCGCGTGTGGAGGCGTTCGCCGGCGACCCCGTGAACGGAGGTGCGGATCCGACCGGGCTCCCGCGCGTGCGGGGGTTGGGCGGCACCGCCGGGGGCGCGGCCGCGGCGGTGTCCCGGGCCCCGGCCGTGGAGGTCGGCCCCGCCCGCCTGGCCCGCGACCGGTGCCTGCCGGTCCTGCCGGCGCTGGAGGCGCTGGTCCCGGGCCCGGGCCTGCGGCGGGGGACGACCGTGGGCGTGAGCGCGGCGCCGGGGGTGGCGGGGACGACGTCCCTGGCCCTGGCCCTGGCGGCCGGGGCGTCGCAGGCGGGGTCGTGGGTGGCGGCGATCGGGCTCGGGTCGCTGGGCTTGGTGGCGGCCGCCGAGCTGGGTGTCGCCCTCGAGCGGCTGGTCCTGGTGGCCGACCCCGGCCGCGACCGGGAGGGCTGGGCCCCGGTGGTGGGAGCCCTGGTCGACGGGTTCGACGTCGTGCTGGTCGCCGCCCCGGAGCGGTTCCGGCCCGCCGACGCCCGGCGGCTGGTCGCCCGGGTGCGGGAGCGGGGCGCGGTCCTGGTGGCGGTGGGCGGCGACCTGCCCGGCGAGCGCAGCCCCCTGGGGCTGACCGTGACCGCCGCCCGCTGGGAGGGCCTGGGCCACGGGTGGGGTCGGCTGGAGGGCCGGCGCATGACGGTCGAGGCCGGGGGGCGGGGCGAAGCCACCCGGACCCGGCGGGCCGAGCTGTGGCTCCCCGCCGAGGGCGGGGGCGTCGGCGCGGCCGAGGCCCTCGCCACTCCGATCCCGCTGCAGGCGGTGCGGGACGTGGGCCGGAGCGCGTGATGGAGGTGACCCGCACTCTGGTGGCGTGGTGCGCCGACTGGCCGCTGGTGGCGGCCGGCGTGCCGCTGGACGAGCCGGCGGCGGTGCTGCGGGCCAACCGGGTGGTGGCGTGCTCCCCGGCCGCCCGCCGGGAGGGAGTCGAGCGTCACCAGCGCCGGCGCGACGCCCAGTCCCGGTGCCCGGAGCTGGTGATCCTCGACCACGACCCGGCCGCCGAGGCGCGGGCCTTCGAGCCGGTGGCCGCCGCCCTGGAGGTGCTCACCCCCCGCATCGAGATCACCTACCCCGGGGCCTGCGCCTTCCCGACCCGGGGGCCGTCCCGCTACCACGGCGGCGACCAGGCCCTGGCCGAGCGGGCGGCGGTCCTGGTCGACAGCGCGCTGGTGGAGCGGGGGCCGGTGCGAGTCGGGGTGGCGGACGGCCCCTTCGCCGCCGGCCTCGCCGCCCGCCGCCACCGGCCGGTGGCCCCGACCCGGGTGGTCGGACCGGCCGCCCGGCTGCGGGGGGATCCGGGGGAGGGACCGCCGGCGGTCGGGTCGATGTCCGGCTCGGCGTCCGGGCGATCCCGGTCCCGGCCCGGGTCCGGGTCCCGCCCACCGGAGCGGGCACCGGCCGGCACCGCCGCCGCCCGGGCCCGGGACCTCGTGGTGGTCGTCCCGCCGGGGGCCAGCCCCGCCTTCCTCGCCCCCGTCCCGGTGACCGTGCTGGCCGACGTCGACGGGGCGGAGGAGACCGTCGCCCTGGTCGGCGTCCTGGAGCGGCTGGGCGTGCGCACGCTCGGCGCCCTGGCGGCCCTGCCCCTGGCCGAGGTCGTGGGCCGGTTCGGGGCCGCCGGGCTGCGGGCCCACCGGCTGGCCTCCGGGCTGGACGCCCGGCCCCCGGCCACCGGGCCGGCCCCGGTGGAGTGGACGCTGTCGGCCGTGATCGACCCGCCCGCCGCCCGGGTCGAGGCGGTGGCGTTCGTGGCCCGTGGCCTGGCCGACGACCTCCACACCCGTCTGGCCGCCGCCGGCAGCGCCTGCACCCGGCTGGTGGTCGGGGCCGAGTCCGAGCACGGCGAGACGCACGAGCGGGTGTGGCGGACCGAGGGCAGCTTCACCCCGCTGGCCATCGCCGACCGGGTTCGCTGGCAGCTGGAGGGGTGGATCGACGGGCTCGGGCACTCGGCGCTGCGGCCCTCCGGGGGCCTGACCCGCCTGTGGCTGGCGCCGGACGAGATCGTGCCCGCCGGGGGCCGCCAGCTCGCCCTGCCGGCCGGCGGTCCCGGGATGGTCGACCCCGTCGAGGCGGGCGACCGGGCCGCACGGGCGCTGGCCCGGGTCCAGGGCCTGCTGGGGGTGGAGGCTGTGCGGGTGCCCGAGTGGCGGGGCGGCCGGGGGCCCGGCGAGCGGGTGGCGCTGGTGCCG
>DASRJM010000246.1:0-17538 GCA_035649475.1 Acidimicrobiales bacterium | reverse complement strand
CGAGACCCGTCGACCGTCGTGGAGCCGGCCGTGGCCGCTGTAGATCGTGACCTTGCGGCCCTTGAGCAGCGTCGTGACGCCGCCCACGAGCTCGTCGACGACGGCCTGCTTGCGCTGCATGGTCACCGACCAGTCCACCTCGGGCTCGCCGGCGTTGACGCCGAACGCAGCCGCTTCGCGCACGGTCCGGTAGACGTGCGCGGTCTCGAGCAGCTCCTTGGCGGGGATGCAACCAACGTTGAGGCAGGTGCCGCCGATCCAGCGCTTCTCGACCAGGGCCATGTTGAGCCCGGCGCTGGCACCATAGAGCGCCGCGGCGTAGCCGCCGGGTCCGCCGCCGATGACGACGACATCGAAGTGATCGGCCGTGGGGACCACCTCCAAAGGCAGTGTGGGAGGGCCGTTACGATTCGGACTCTACCGGCCCATCACTACCCGGTGACCGGGCCCGTCAGAGCAGCAACGCCACCTGGACGGAGAACGCGACCAGGATGGCGAGGCCGCACAGGAGGGCCGCGAAGATCAGGCGCCGGGTGCTCATAGGCGCCGTTCAGGCTACCGAGCGGATCACACGCCGCAGCCCGACTCGAGGACCCCGGCCAGGCGGTCGCCCTGGAGCTCGTAGGCAGCCGCCGACGCGCCCTCGCAGTAGCGGCTGGCGATCGCCACCTCCCTACGCCCGTCGCCGTTGAGGTCTCGTCCACCACTCCCGGGCCGGGTCGGCGTCGCCCACGGCGAGGCCGACCGCCCGCCGCACGCTCGCCCACTCCGCCCGGTAGATGTCCTCGAAGGACCGCACCGGCTCCACCGTCGTCTCCACGCCGTCATGACCCGCATGTCGGGACGCGGGTTCCATGACGATGTCGGGAACCCCGGGCCCCCGCCGGAGCGTCCCAGAAATCATGACGACGCGCATGAACCTGGGGGCGAGGGTGAGCCTGGCGGCCGCCGGCACCGCGCTGCTGGTGGCTCTGGTCGCGTCCTGCGGCAGCGGCAGCGACCGCGAGCTCTCGGAGGACGCCGCCGACCTCGAGCCGCAGGCCACGACCGACGCCGGGGCGGGCACCAGCGGCGGAGCCTCCGACGAGGCGACCGAGGGCGCGCAGCCGGGCTCGCTCGCGGTCGACACCGCCGCCATCGCCGCCGCCCGGGACGTGGTCCGCACCGGCGACATGACCCTCACCGTCGACGACGCCGCCGCGTCCGCCGTCGACGTCCGGACGATCGCCACCGACGCCGGCGGGTTCGTAGCAGACGAGCAGGAGCGGGCCCGGGACGACGAGGTCGACATCACGATCCGGGTCCCGGCCGACGTCTTCGACGACGTGCGGGACGAGGTCGGCGTCCTGGGCGACGTCGTCGAGCAGAGCGTCGACAGCCGCGACGTGACGCCCGAGATGGTGGACCTGGACAGCCGGATCGGGTCGCTGCGGGCCAGCGTCGAGCGGCTGCGGGGCCTGCTGGGCGAGGCGGGCGACGTGGCACAGCTCGCCGCGGTCGAGGGCGAACTGGCCCGCCGGGAGACCGAGCTCGAGGCGATGCTCGGCCAGCAGCGGGTGCTCGCGGACCAGGTGGCGCTCGGCACGCTGGCGGTCCACCTGTCCGAGGACGAGCAGCCGACCGTCGCCGAGGGGACGCCCGGGTTCATGGACGGCCTGCGCAACGGCTGGGTCGCGGCGGTGGAGGCGGGCACGGTCGCCCTGGCCGGCGTCGGCTTCGCCCTGCCGTTCCTGGTGCCCGTCGCGCTGGCGTTCCTGGTCTTCAAGCTGGTGCAGCGGCGCCGCCGGCCGTCGACGCCCGCGCCGGTGGAGCCCGGCCCGTAGCGGCGCGGCTCAGGCGCGGCGGTGGAGCCGCCCGCCCAGGTAGATCCCCGTGCGGGGGCCGTCGGGCGGGCCGGTGAACACCACCAGCTCCCGCATCCCGGTCGTCGGGTCGGTGGTGTCGAACGCCCGGCCCTCGCCGTCCAGGGGACGCAGGTCGAGCTCGTGGGTCCCGACGCCGAGGGCCCGCAGCATGCCGGACGGCTCGGTGCGCACGACCGGCTGCGCGCCGTCGGGCACGGTGACCACGATCCGCTGGTGGAGCCGGTCGTAGGTGCCGGCGTGGCCGACCGCCCGCCCGGCGGACGCGGGCGGAGCGCCGCCCGCGGGCTCGGCCTCGCCGGCCGCCGCCTCCACCAGGTCGGCCGCGAGCCGTTCGATCAGCTGCTGCCCGAGGGCGCCGCCCGTGGGGCTGTTCGTCATCACGCACAGCGCCAGGTCCCGGCCGGGCACCACCCGCAGGAACGCCCGCTGACCGAACGTGTCGGCGTCCTGGGCCAGGCACACCTCGTCGCCCCACCGCCGCACCGTCCAGCCGAGCGCCTGGTCCTCGCCCGGCACGTGGCTCTCGACGTGGGGGCGCTGCATAGCCTCGACGTCGACCGGCGCCAGCAGGTCGGTGCCGTCGTCGGCCCGGCCCCGCGCCAGGTGCAGCCGGGCGAACGCCAGCAGCTCGCCCGGCGGGGCCATCACCCCGCCCATCGGCCCGTTCGACCGGGTCAGCACCCACCGCGCCTGGCGGACCGGCTCGGTGTCCGGGGTCTGCACGTGACCCACCGCCACGCTGTGCAACAGCGCGTGCTGGGGCAGGGTCAGCGTGCTGCGGCACCCCAGGGGCCGCGTCAGCCGCCGCCGCAGCACCCGGTCGAAGTGTTCGCCGGTGGCCACTTCCAGCAGCCGCCCGGCCACCGCGTAGCCGGTGTTGCAGAAGCTGTAGGTCTCGTCGGTCGCGTGGATCTGCCCCAGCGCGGCCAGCGTGCCCATGTACCGCTGGAGCGCGTCGGGGTTCCAGCCGGTGTCGATGAGGTGGTCGCCCTCGATGCCGCTCGTGTGGGTGAGCAGGTGGCGGGGCGTGATCTCGATGGTGGCACCCGGGTCGGCGACCATGAACTCCTGGAGCTGGGCCCGGACCGGCTCGTCGAGCGACACCACCCCGGCGGCCGCGGCCTGCTGGACCAGGCTGGCCGTGTACAGCTTGGTGATCGACCCGATCTGGAACAGCGTCCCCGGCGTGACCGGCACGCCGGTGGCCACGTTGACCACCCCGGTGGTGGCGATCTCGACCTCGTCCCCCAGCGCGACACCGCACGCGGCGCCGGGGACCCGGTGGTCGGCCGCCAGCTCGGCGAGGAGCCCGTCGAGGCGGGGGCGGTACGCGGACAGCGCGACCATGGCCCGCGCACCGTAGCCCGGCCGGGTTACGAACCCGTGAGGATCTCACGCACCTCGTCGATGCTCTCGGACGTCACGAGCACCAGCACCTCGTCGCCCGCCTGGAGCCGGGTGTCGCCCCGGGGGACGATGACCCGGTCGTTGCGCAGCACCGCCACCGCCGTCGAGTCGCGCGGGAAGCCCAGGTCGGCGACGTCCTTGTCGGCCGCGGGGCTGTCGCCGGCCAGCGTGACCTCGATGAGGCTGGCCCGCCCCGACTCGAACGACAGCAGCCGCACCAGCGAGCCCACGCTCACCGCCTCCTCCACCAGGGCGGTCAGCAGGTGGGGCGTCGACACGGCCACGTCGACGCCCCAGTTCTCGTTGAACATCCACTCGTTCTTCGGGTTGTTGACCCGGGCCACGACGCGGGGGACGGCGAACTCCTGCTTGGCCAGCAGGCTCGTGACCAGGTTGTCCTCGTCGTCGCCGGTGACCGCGGCCACGACGTCGGCGTCGGCCAGCCCGATGACGCGCAGGCTGTTCACCTCGCAGGCGTCGGCCAGGTGCCACTCGACCCCGGCGGGCTCGCCGGAGCTGCGCATGCGGGTGACCCGGTCCTCGTCCTGCTCGATGATGTGGACGTCGTGGCCGGCCTCCTGCAGCTCGCCGGCGATGAACGCGCCGACGGCGCCGCCGCCGGCGATGACGACCTTCATCGGGCGACCCCCGCCAGGTGCTTGTCGACCTCGTCGATGTGACCGACGGCGACGGCCAGGTACACGACGTCGCCGTCCTGGGTGACCAGGTCGGGCGTCGCCAGCTGGGCGGCGCCCATGCGGCTGACGGCCACCGCCCGGGACACCCCGGGGATGTCGATGGCGGTGAGCGGCTGGCCGGCCCAGCCGGCGGCGACCGGCCGCTCGATCACGACGACGCGGGCGCTCGGGTCGATCCAGTCGGTCTCCGACGCCTCGGGGAGCAGCTTGCGCAGCGTGCGATCGATGGTCCACTGCACGGTGGCGATCGTGGGAATGCCGAGCCGCTCGTAGATGACCGCTCGCCGGGGGTCGTAGATGCGGGCCACGACCTTGTCGATGCCGAAGGTCTCCCGCGCCACCCGCGCGGTCAGGATGTTCGAGTTGTCGCCGTTGGTGACGGCGGCGAGGGCGGCGGCATCGCGGATGCCGGCCTGATCGAGGGTGTCGCGGTCGAAGCCCACCCCGACGACCTGCTGGCCGGCGAAGCCGTCGTGGAGGCGCCGGAACGCCTTGGGCTCCTTGTCGACCACGGCCACGGTGTGGCCCTGGTCCTCGATGATCCGGGCGAGGCCAGAGCCGACCCGGCCGCAGCCCACGATGACCACGTGCATGCGGGGCGACGCTACTGCACACCTGCGGGCCGTCCCGAACCGGCCGATCGCCTGACGTGGGCCTTGACACGCCCCCTGGACCGTAAGGCATGCTTACCCTCCTATGAGCAGGGGTGTTGCTGGTCGCGGGGAGGCTCCTTTCAGGGCCACCGGGAGGTCCGCCCAGCGAGCGGCGCCGTGATCGTCTGCCACTGCGGGGTCGTCGGCGACCGCAGGATCCGCAGCGAGGTCGAGCGCGGCGCGCTCACGGTCGACGAGGTCGGCGACCGGTGTGGCGCTGGCACGCACTGTGGGTCGTGCCGCCCTACGATCGGGGTGCTCCTCGCCACCCACGCGGCGCCGGAGCAGGTAGAGCCGGCCGCCTGACACTCCCTCCCCGGAGCGGCCGTCGGCCCCGACCGCCACCCCGGAGGACCATCCCATGCACGGGCGCCCCGAGATCATCGAGCTGCTCAACGAGGTGCTGACCGCCGAGCTCACGGCCGTCAACCAGTACTTCGGCCATAGCAAGATGCAGAGCAACTGGGGCTACAAGGAGCTGGCCGAGCACTCGTACGACGAGTCGATCGACGAGATGAAGCACGCCGACTCGCTGATCGAGCGCATCCTGTTCCTCGAGGGCATGCCCAACCTGCAGCGCCTCGGCCCGGTGCGCCTGGGCGAGGACCCGGTCGAGCAGCTGCGCCTCGACCTCGAGGTCGAGCGGGAGGCTGTCGACCGCTTCAACCGGGGCATCGCCCTCGCCGTCGAGCTCGGCGACAACGGCACCCGCGAGATGCTGGCGGACATGCTCACCTCCGAGGAGAACCACGTCGACTGGCTGGAGACCCAGCTCAGCCTCGTCGAGGACCTCGGGACGCAGCTCTACCTGAGCGGGCTCCGGGGCGACGACGACTGACGCCGGCGGGCGTCACCACCCCCGACCGGACGGCGGCGGCTCGCCCGAGCCGCCGGTCATCGGTTCTCCGTCGCGGCCCGCCTGGGCCGCCAGCAGGTCGCGGATCTCGCTCAGCAGCAGGGCCTCGTCGGACATCGCCTCGGGCCCGACCGGCTCCTCGCCGCGCTTGCGCCGCTCCTCCAACACGTTGAGCGGCTTGACCACGAGGAAGAAGACGATCGCCGCGACGATGACGAAGTAGATGACGGCGTTGATCACGAGGCCGACCTCGAACGTGCTCCCGTTGATCTCGAAATCGATGTCCCGGAACTCGGTGCCGCCGATCATGCCGATGAGCGGCGTGATCAGCCCGGCGACCACCGCGGTCACGATCGCCGTGAACGCGGTGCCGATGACGACCGCCACCGCGAGGTCGACGACGTTGCCGCGCGAGATGAAGTCCTTGAATTCCTTCACGAGACCGGGCACGGGTGACGACCTCCGCAGTTCTTCGGTGGGGCCCGCCCGAACGCGTACGGTACCCACTTCCCGGCATCCCTAGGAGGCCCACATGCAGGTCGCCATCAGCGGCGCCAGCGGACTGATCGGCGGCGCGCTCGCCCGATCGCTGCGCGCCGACGGCCACACCGTGCGGCCGCTCGTGCGGCGGGCCAGCGACGAGCCCGGCGTGGTCCTCTGGGACCCGGTGACCGGCACGATCGATGCCGCCGCCCTCGACGGCGTCGACGCGGTCGTCCACCTGGCGGGGGCCGGGATCGGCGACAAGCGCTGGTCGGAGGCCCGCAAGCGCGAGCTCCACGACAGCCGCACCAAGGGCACCGACCTCCTGGCCCGCACCCTCGCCGAGCTCGACCGCAGACCTGCGGTGCTCGTGTCCGGCTCGGCCGTCGGCTACTACGGCCACGACCGAGGCGACGAGGTCGTGACCGAGCTCAGCCCGCGGGGCAACGGCTTCCTCGCCGGCCTCGTCGAGGACTGGGAGGCGGCGGCCGCGCCTGCAGTGGAGGCCGGCATCCGCACGGTCTACGTGCGCAGCGGCCTGGTGTTCGCGGCCAAGGGCGGGATCCTGCCGCGGATGGCCCTGCCGTCCCGCCTGTTCGTCGGTGGCCGACTGGGGTCCGGCCGCCAGTGGGTCAGCTGGATCACGCTCGACGACGAGGTGGCCGCCATCCGGTTCCTGCTGGAGCGGGACGGCATCGCCGGCCCGGTCAACGCGGTGGCGCCCGAGCCGGTCACCAACGCCGAGCTGGCCAGGGCCCTGGGCGCGGTGCTGCGCCGACCGGCGGCGGTGCCCGCACCGGCCTTCGTCTTCCGGCTCGCCCTGGGCCGGGAGATGGCCGACGAGCTGCTGCTGGCGAGCCAGCGGGTCCGGCCGGACGTGCTGGTCGGCGCCGGGTTCGGCTTCCGCCACACCGAGGTGACGGGCGCCTTGCGGGACGTGCTGGGGCGCTCGTGACGGACCGCCCGGGGATCGCCGCCTTCGACTTCGACGGCACGCTGGCGCGGCGCGACACGCTGGTCCCGTTCCTGCGCCAGGTGCGGGGAACGCCACGGGTGCTGGCGGCCACCGCCCTCGCCGTGCCGCGCGCCCGGGACCGTGACACGCTGAAGGTGGCGATCGTCGGCCACCTGTTCCGGGGCGTGCCGGCCGACCGGGTGGCCCGTCTCGGCGAGGACTACGTGCCGACCCTCCTCGAGGCAGTGCGCCCCGAGATGCTGGCACGGGTGCGGTGGCACCAGTCCGAAGGGCACGCGGTCGTGATCGTGTCGGCCTCGCTCGGCGCCTACCTGCGCCCGCTCGCCGAGCGCCTCGGCCTCGACGCGGCCCTGGCGGTCGAGCTGGTGACCGACGCCGACGGGATCCTGACCGGCGAGCTGGTGGGCAGGCTCAACACCCGCGGGCCCGAGAAGGTGGCGCGGCTGCGGGCGTGGGTCGACCAGCGGTTCGGGCCGGCCACGAACTTCGAGCTGTGGGCGTACGGCGACTCGTCCGGCGACGCCGAGATGCTGGCGCTGGCCGACCACCCCACCTGGGTGGGGCGGCGGGCCGGGAAGAACTGAGCGGAACTCAGGCGTACCGCTCGCCGAGGAACGGAAGGCGCCGCCTGCGGGGCGCGGCGCGCGGCCCCCGGCTGAAGGCAAGCGCCACGGGCACGCCTCCGATGGCGGCCAGGCCGAGCGCCACCCGGGCCAGCGTCGGCATGGCCCCGAGGTCGCTGTCGTCGGAGTCCGGGATGGTCGGGGCGCCGGTGTTCTCGGTGCCGTCCTGCGCCGCCGGCGCCCGGCTGGCGGCCGCCGGGGTCGGGACGGCGGGGACGCCGTTGGCGGCGGCCGCGTCCTCGAACATGGCGCTGGCGTCGACCGGGTACACCGGCTCGGCCAGCGCGTCGGGCGACGGGGCCGGCCCGCCCGGGCGGTGCCCGCCGGTGGTGCGGGAGCGGGACCCGCCGGGCCCGGAGCCGCGATCGGTGGGCGGCGGCACGACCACCGCTCCGGGCTCGGTCGTCGGCACCGTCGTCGTCGGCACCGTCGTCGGCGGGACGGTCGTCGGCGGGATAGTCGTCGGCGGGACAGTCGTCGTCGTGGTGGTGGTCGTCGTGGTCGTCGGCGGCGCAGTCGTCGTCGGCGGGACTGTCGTCGTGGTGGTGGCCGTCGCCGTGGTCGTCGGCGGGACTGTCGTCGTCGTGGTCGTCGGCGGCGGGGCCTGGTGGTCGTCCGCCACCGTGATGTCCGTGCGGACGAACAGCAGGCGCCGGTCGGGCCCGAGGCACAGGCCCGACACCGCGTGGGGGCCGGACTCGATACTGCGCGGGATGGTCACCGTGGTGGAGGCGACGCGCTCGTCGTCGGCGCGGGCGGCGCCGAGCAGCAGCAGGTCCAGGCCGAACAGCGCGAACGTCCTGGATCGGCATGCGCTCATCGTCACCGTGATCGCTTGCCCGGGGGTGGGCGTGTCGTCGTCGACCGCGATGCTGGTCGGCGACGGCCGGTGGGCCTGCGCCCCCGCGGGCGCGCTCCCCGCCCCGGCCAGCACGGCGACGGCGGCGGCCGCCACGGCGAACGGGCGCTTGATCATGCTTCTTCCCCCTGGCGCACCCCGGCGGGGGCGCGTACCGACATGACGCGCGAACGGTGCGCTAGGGGGTCTACCAGATCACGTGAACCAGGCGCTGCGTCAACAGCGCCCCGCTATACGCCACGGACTGTCAATACCCTGGGGGCGTCGCTGGTCACTTCGGTTGCATGCGCACGCCGCCGTCCACCCGGATCACCTCGGCGTTCATGTAGCTGTTCGACAGCAGCTCCACCGCCATGCCGGCGAACTCGTCGGCCGAGCCGAGGCGCTTGGGGAACAGCACGTCGCGCTTGAGCCGCTCCTTGAACTGCTCGCTCGCCTCGCCCTGGCCGTAGATCGGGGTGTCGATGAGGCCGGGGGCGATGCAGTTCACGCGGACGCCGACCGCGGACAGGTCGCGGGCGACGGGCAGGGTCATGCCGACGACGCCGCCCTTGGAGGCCGAGTAGCTGGCCTGGCCGATCTGGCCGTCGAAGGCGGCCACCGAGGCCACCGTGACGACGGCGCCCCGCTCGCCGTCGGCCAGGGGCTCGGTCTGGGACATGGCGGTGGCGGCGAGGCGGATGCAGTCGAACGTCCCGATCAGGTTGATGTTCACGACGGTCTTGAACATGTCGAGGTTGTGGGCCGACTCGTACTGGCCGTCCTTGCCGATGGTCCGGGTGGCCCAGCCGATGCCGGCGGCGGTGACGAGCGCCCGCAGGGGGCCCATGTCCTTGGCCGCCTCGACCGCGGCGACGATCTGGTCGGTGTTCGTGACGTCCGTCGGCACGAACAGGCCGTCCAGCTCCTTGGCCAGCGCCTCGCCCTTGTCGGCCTGGCGGTCGAGGTCGGCGAGCACCACGTGGGCGCCCCGAGCGGCGATGCCGCGGGCGGTGGCGGCGCCGAGGCCGGACGCGCCGCCGGTGACGATGGCTGAGATCCCGTTGAGGTCCATCCAGGAAATGTATTGACTCGCCGGTCAAGCCTGCGAACCGGGGGCGTCCCGCCACTGCGCGAGATCGGCGTCGAGGTCGGTGTCGGGTTGGGCCACCACCATGACCCAGCGGACCGGGCGCCCGCCGTCGTTGCGGTACGCGTGGGGGCGGTTGGCGTGGAACAGCGCGGCGCCGCCGGCCGGGACGCGGTGCTCCTCGCCGTCGACCACGAGCGTCAGCGTGCCGGCCACGACGTGCAGCATCTCCCGCGTGCCCTCGGCGTGGGCCTCGGACCCGTGGGCGTCGCCGGGCGCCAACGACCAGTGCCACAGCTCGAGGTGCTCCCGCTCGTCGTAGCCGACCAGCAGGTCGCCGGCGCTGCCCTCCCCGCCCGACCAGAGGCGGGACACGTCGCCCGGGGCCACCACCTGCACGGCCGGCGGGTCGTCGGCCTCGATCAGACCGGCCAGCGACACGCCGAGCGTCTCGGCCACCTTGCAGAGGGTGCCCAGGCTCGGGTTGGTGCGGGCGCCCTCCAGGTGCACGAGCATCCCCTTGCTCACGCCGCTGCGCTGGGCCAGCTGGTCCAGGCTCCAGCCGCGCTCGGCCCGCAGGCGGCGGGTGTTGCGGGCGACGGCGGCGGCCACGGCCTCCGGCGGGGGCATCGACCCATGCTACCCTCCGGTACGGAATATTGACCGGGTGGTACAACAGGCTGACCGCTAGGCTGACTCGATGGCCGCCATCCTCGCTCTCAGCGCCGCCGTCGCCTACGGCGTCGGCGACTTCCTGGGGGGCGTCGCCGCCCGCCGCGAGTCCGCCACCGTGGTCGTGCTGTGGTCGCACCTGGTCGGCCTGATCATGCTGCTGATGCTCGTCCCGCTGCTCGGCGGCGACGTGACGCCCCGGGCCATGGCGGTGGGGGCGGTCGCCGGCCTGCTCGGCGGCACCGGCGTCGCGCTGTTCTACCGGGGCCTGGCCGTGGGGGCCATGAGCGTGGTGGCGCCGATCGCGGCCCTGCTGTCGGCGGCCGTGCCGGTGGTGGCCGGTCTGATCGCCGGCGAGCGCCCGACCCCGGCCGCGCTCGCCGGCATCGCGCTGGCGCTCGGCGCCATCGTCCTCGTGTCGCGGGACGCCGCGCCCCGTGACCGGGGCCCGGTGCGGTGGCAGGCGCTGGCGCTGGCCGTCGGGGCCGGACTGGCCTTCGGCCTGTTCTTCGTGGTGATCAGCCACGCCGGCGAGGGGGTCGGCATCTGGCCGCTGGTCGGCGCCCGGGCGGCGTCGGTGGCGCTGTTCCTCGGGCTCGGGGCCGCCGGGGTCACGGCCGCCGCACCGCCCAAGGGGGCGATCGGCGCCATCGTCGCCTGCGGTGTGCTCGACGCGGGCGCCAACGTGTTCCTGTTGCTCGCCCTCGACCGCGGCCTGCTGTCGGTCGTGTCGGTGCTCACGGCCCTCTACCCGGCAGGCACGGTCCTGCTGGCCCGCTACGTCCTCGGCGAGGACCTGCGCCCCGTGCAGCGGGCCGGGCTCGGGGTGGCCGGCATGGCCGCGGTGCTCATCGCCCTCTGACCCGGCGGCTGCCCTGCCGGGCGTACGATCCGGGCCCATGGCGCTACCCACCCCCGCCCCCGACCGCACCGCCGTCGTCACGGGCGCGTCGTCGGGCATCGGCCGCGAGATCGCCCGCGAGCTGGCCCGGCGGGGCCACGGCCTCACGCTGGTCGCCCGCCGGGAGGACCGGCTCCGCGAGCTGGCCGGCGAGGTGACCGACGCCCATGGCGTCCGGGCCGAGGTGGTGTCGGCCGACGTGACGGACGAGGCGGCACGCACCGGCCTGGCCGCCGAGGTCGGAGCCCGTGGCCTGGAGCCGATCGTGCTGGTCAACGGCGCCGGGCTCTCCACCGTCGGGCCGGTGCGCCGCAACGACCCGGCCGCCGAGCTGACGATGCTGCGCACCAACGTCGAGGCAGTGGCCCACCTGACCAGCCTGTTCCTTCCCGGCATGGCCGAGCGGGGCCGGGGCGCGATCCTCAACATCGCCTCGACCGCCGCCTTCCAGCCGCTGCCCGGCCAGGCCGGCTACGCGGCGTCCAAGGCGTTCGTCGTGTCCTACAGCCGGGCCGTCCGGGAGGAGGTGCGCACCGCGGGCGTCACCGTCACGGTCCTGTGCCCGGGGCCGGTCCACACCGAGTTCGCCGAGACCGCCGGGTTCGACGCCGCCGAGGCCGACGCCGCCATGCCGTCGTTCATGTGGGTCGAGGCGCCCGACGTGGCCCGGGCCGCGGTCGACGGCGTCGCCCGCGGCGACGGAACCGTCATCCCCGGCGCGGCCAACAAGGCGGCCGCCTACCTCGCCCCGCTGGTGCCGCCGACGCTGCTCACCCGGGTCCTGGCCCGCCAGCACCCGGGGTTGCGGGAGCGCTGAGGCCGCTCTCGCCCGCGGCCCGCTGCTCCGGCGGCGGCAGCTTGGCCTCGACGATCTGACCGCGGTCGTTGATGTCGTAGGCGGTCGTGGCCGACGGCGATCGAACGGCGGTCCCGGGGCGTCTGCGTGCGGCGCACCGGCCAGCAGCAGGGCGGTCGACATGACGACGGCAACGGCGACGGTGCGCCGGCGGGGGCGCGGGTTGTCGTGAGCACACAATGTGTTCGGCACCGCGAACAGGTCGGGACGATGTATCGACGCTCAGCCCGACGCCACCAGGCCGATGCCCGTGCGCAGGAACGCCAGCGCCCCGGCCGGGCCGTCGACATCGTCCCGGCGGACCACTGCGCCGAACGGCGCGTTCCAGTACCCCGAGTCGCCCGGCCGCTCCGGCCCCCACGGCCCGAGGAAGAGGTACGGCGCCGGCTCGAACGCGTCGCCCGGCGAGGCGCCGACGTTGACCTGGACCTTGCCCCCGACGACCACCGTGCAGGCGTGGTCGAAGTGCTCCGGCCACAGCTGCGCCACCCCCGCCCCCGTGACCGCCGGCGCCGTGGCCACCAGCTCGTCGATGACCTCGGCGCCGAAGCCCCACCATGCCCCGAGCTCCCGCGTGACCTCGGCGTCGACGCCCAGCTGGGCCTCGGGCTCGCCGAGCGGCGGGCTCTCCTTCCCCACCGAGAAGTCCTCGGCCAGGTCGACGCCCACCAGCTCGGCCGCCCGTGCCAGCGTGGTCAGCGGCTCGGCCCGGGCGTCGCCGTCCCGTTCCACGACGAGCACGCCCCCGGTCACCCGGATCGCCTCGCCGTCGCCGAACGTCGGCGTGGCCAGCCCGCCGGCCGCCGGACGCAGGCCGAACCGGCCGGTCACGGCGTAGCGCCGCCGGGCCAGCACGTGGGCGGCCAGCCGGTGCAGCTCCTTGCGGGCGGCCGCGTCAGTCATCGTCACGCTCGTCTTCCCGGTCGTCGTCGCCGCCGCCCCCGCCGCCGTCGTCGTCCCGCATCTGCGCCAGCGCCACCGCGAGCGTGGCCACCTCCTCGTCGCTGAGGCGGGCGTCGCGGTGGATCAGCGTGTAGCGGTCGAGCGGCATCGACCCCTCCTCGATCTGCTCGATCGCATCGTCCGCCTCGCCGGAGGACTCGTCCCACTCCGAGAAGTTGAGCTCGTCCCGGGCGTTCTCGACGTCCCACCGCACGAGCCACGACATCGGGGCGACGTACGAGTAGATCGGCCAGTCCCCCTCGTTGGAGTGGCAGTCGTAGCAGGACTGGCGGGCGATGCGCTCGCTCGCCTCGTCGGGCCACGGGGCGTCCTGGGTGACCGGCGGGTTCGGGTGGCGCCAGCCGTACGGCACGAGCTGGATGAGCGCGAACAGGCCGAGACCGACCAGTGCCGCGATCTTCAGTGCCCGCTTCACGCCGTGCGGCGGCGCAGCGTCCCGGCACCGAGGGCGAGGAGGGTGACGGCGAAGCCGGCGAGGACCGCCACGTCGCCCCGGAAGGTCCCCGTGGTGGAGGCTGAGCCGATGACCTCGCGGGTGGCCTCGACCGCGTAGGTCAGCGGCAGCACCTGCGCCACCCACCGCAGCACGGTGGGCAGGTCGTCGATCGCCACGATCAGACCGCAGAGGAGGAACTGGGGCACGAGGACCACCGGCATGAACTGCACCGCCTGGAACTCGGTGCGGGCGAAGGCGCTCACGAACAGCCCGAGCGCGGTGCCGAGCAGGGCGTCCACGATGGCCACCACCCCGACCAGCCAGGCCGACCCGGCCACGTCCATCCCGAAGATGCCGAACGCCAGCGACGACACGACCACCGCCTGGACCAGCGCCAGCAGCCCGAAGGCGAGGGCGTAGCCGAAGATCAGGTCGCCCCGGCCCGCCGGCATCGACAGCAGGCGCTCCAGGGTCCCGCTGGTCCGCTCCCGCAGCGTCGCCACCGACGTGACGAGGAACATCACCAGCAGCGGGAAGATCCCGAGGAGCGGCGGGCCCCACACGTCGAACGTCTCGTCCGGCAGGATCCAGGCGAGCAGGCCCATCAACGCGGACGGCACCACCAGCAGCATCGCCAGCGTGCGGGGGTCGTGGCGGAGCTGGAGCAGCACCCGGCGGGCGGTGGCCAGCGTGCGGGCCGGGGTCACGGCGCCACCTCGGTGCGGGCCTCTGTCGCCTCGATCAGCGCGAGGAACGCCTCCTCGACCGTCGCCGTGCCCGTGCGGGCCAGCAGATGGTCCGGGGTCTCCTCCGCCAGGAGGCCGCCATCCCGCATCAGCAGCAGCCGGTCGCAGCGGGCCGCCTCGTCCATCACGTGGCTGGACACCAGGAGGCCCGCGCCCCGGGCCGCCAGCTCGTGGAACAGGGCCCACAGGTCCCGGCGCAGCACCGGGTCGACGCCGACCGTGGGCTCGTCCAGCACCAGCAGCTCCGGCGCTCCCAGCAGCGCGGTGCCGAGCGACACCCGGGACCGCTCGCCGCCCGACAGCCGGGACACCAGCGTGCGGGCATGGCGCTCCAGGTCGACCTGGCCGATGACCCGGTCGACGTCCTCCGGCGGTGCCCCCAGGATGCGGGCGAAGTAGCGCAGGTTGTCCCGCACGGTCAGGTCGCCGTACACCGACGGCGCCTGGGTCACGTACGCCACCCGGGTGCGCAGGCCCGGCGAGCCGGCCGGCTCGCCCAGCACGCCGACGCTCCCGCCCGCCACGATCTGCACCCCGACGATCGAGCGCATGACCGTGGTCTTGCCGCAGCCGCTCGGCCCCAGCAGCCCGGTGATCGCGCCCGCGGGCACGGTGAACGAGATCCCGTCGACCACGACGCGGCCGCCCCGCACCACCCGCAGGCCGACGACGTCGACCGCGGGCGGGGCAGGGGCGTCCATCGGGGTCGAGGCTACGCGTCCTTCCGGGCCCAGTGGACGTGGATGCTGGCGCCGTCGAACGTGCGGGAGCCCACGAGGCGCAGGCCGCGCCGGCCGTCCGACGCCGGGAACAGCGGCTCGCCACCGCCGAGCAGGACGGGGTGGATGTAGAGGCGGTACTCGTCGATCAGGTCGGCGTCGATCAGCGCCCGGGCGATGGTGGGGCCACCGATCACGAAGATGTCGCCGTCGGACCGCTCCTTCAGCGCCGCCACCTCGGTGGCCAGGTTGCCGCGGGCGATCGTCGTGTTGTAGTCGGCCTCGGTCATCGTGCGGGAGAACACGGTCTTGGGCATCGGCACCCAGATGCGGGAGTAGTCGACGTCGAGCGGCGTCGGGTCGGGCTGCGACTCGACGGTCGGCCAGTACGACGCCATCCAGCCGTACACGGTGGCCCCGTAGGCGAACGCCCCGGCGTCGCGCACCTGGTCGATCGCGTAGCGCTGCGCCTCCGCGCCGAAGGCCGGCCAGTCGAAGCTGCCGTCCGCGGCGGCCGCGTAGCCGTCGGCCGACACCTGCATCCAGAGGATCATCTTGCCGTCCATGGCGGTCTCCTTCTCGTTGCGACGGCGACCTGCCGTCACCCGTTGGTCGGAGCCGCGCCGCGATCCTCGACACGCGCCGTGGGTGTTTCTTCGCCCCAGCCCCCGCCGCCCGGGGTCAGCATGCGCAGGACATCTCCGGCGGCCAGGCGGACCGTGCACTTGTCGGGCAGGCGCTCGGCCCGGGACTCGTCGCCTCGAGGCAGCAGCCAGTTCTCGCCGGGGGCGCCGGGCGCGCCGCCCCACAGGCCCGGCGGGGACGACGTCCGGCGCTCGGTGATAAGGCTGACGGTGCAGTCCTCGAGGACCCGGAGGTCCCGCTCGATGCCCTCGCCGCCCGGGTGGCGGCCGGCGCCACCGCTCGCCCGCCGCAGCCGGTAGCGCTGGACGCGGAGCGGGAACGCCCGCTCGAGCGCCTCGATCGGCGTGTTCTTCGTGTTGGTCATTCCGGTGTGGACGCCGCTCATGCCCCGGGCCGTGGGGCGGCCGCCCTGCCCGCCGGCGACGGTCTCGTAGTAGACCCAGCCGTCCCCGCCCATGAGCAGGTTGTTCATCGTGCCCTGGCCGGCGGCCGGGACGCGGGCCCGGCACGGGGCGGCCAGCGCCGCCAGGCACACGTCCGCGACCCGTTGGCTGACCTCGACGTTGCCGGCGCCCACCGCCACCGGCGGCCGGGCGGCCACCACGGTCCCCGGCGGGGCCAGGACCCGGACCGGCCGCATGGCACCCCCGTTCGCCGGGATCGTGGGGTCGACGGCCGAGCGCAGGGCATAGGACACGGCCGACACGGTGACCGCCTCGACGGCGTTGACGTTGCCCCGGGCCTGCGGGTCGGTCCCGGCGAAGTCGACGCTGACCTCGTCGCCGGCCACGGTCACGGCCACCGCGATGCGGGCCGGCCGCTGCTGATCGGGCGCAGCTCCGGTCGAGTCGAGGACGTCGGCGGCCCGCCACGTCCCGTCGGGCAGGCCGGCCACGGCCGCCCGCATCCGACGCTCGCCGTAGTCGACGACCTCGTGCAGCGGCGCCCCGGCCCCGGCGATCTCGGCCAGGCGCCCGACCCCGGTCACGTTGGCCCCGACCTGGGCGTCGAGGTCCCCGGCCCGCTCGGCCGGAGTCCGGGAGTTGGCCCGCAGCAGCCGCCGGAGACCGTCGTCGAGCCGCGTGGGCGGGATGCGCAGACCCTCCTGGTAGATCTCGGTGGCGTCGGCCGGGATCGACCCGGGCGCCGACCCGCCCACGTCCGCATGGTGCGCCCGGTTGGCCGCCCACCCGACGAGCCGGCCCCCCACGAAGCACGGCGCCACCAGCGTGAGATCGTTGAGGTGCGTCCCCCCGGCGAAGGGATCGTTGAGCGCCACCTGGTCCCCCGGCCCCAACCTCCCCCCGAAGGCGTCGACGGCCGCCCGTACGCTGGCCGGCATCGACCCGAGGTGGACGGGGATGTGCTCGGCCTGCACCAACATCTCCCCGTCGGCCGTGAACAGCGCCGCCGAGCAGTCCGCCCGCTCCTTGATGTTGGGGCTGAACGCCGCCCGCCGCAGGACCGCCCCCATCTCCTCGGCGACCCCGGTCAACCGGGAGATCAGAACCTGCAGCTCGGCCGCATCCAGTGTCATATCGTACCTTCGGTGTGATACCAGTGCGCCAGAGTACTCCCCGTGTGAGACGAGCGAGCTCGGCACGAGCTGTATCTTGGCGTCGAGGAGGTGCTCGGGACCCAGCGAGCAGACACACTCATGAGCCTGTTGCCTCCGGTCGGCTGGGCCGACGTCGCCACCAAGGACGACATCGGCGTGCTCAAGGAAGACATCCGCCAACTGGAAGAGCGCATGAACGCGCGCTTCGCGCTGGTCGATGCGAAGTTCGGGCAGCTCGAACTGAAGGTCGGCTCGAAGGTCGACCACGCGGTCGGCGAACTGACCCGCACCCTGATGTTCGGGCTGATCGGGTCAGTGTTCACGATCGGCTCGATCTGCCTCGCGGCCATCGCCTTCGCGGGCTGACATCTCCGGACGCAGGACCAGCGCGCCCGCCTGGCCCGGGTGGGCGGTCCAGCCGTCGGGGACCCAGATCGTGCAGTCCCATTCGGCGATGACGGCCGGGCCGGGGCGGGGGTCGGTGAGGCGGGCCGGGGGGTCGGGGACGGCGTCGGGGCGGACCTCGGGCGGACGGGTGGCGACGGCGCGCAAC
>DASRJM010000245.1:0-44642 GCA_035649475.1 Acidimicrobiales bacterium | reverse complement strand
TCGTCGCCCGACGCCCGCACGGGCGGGGCGCCGGGGGGCGGGGTCGGCGGGTCGGGCGGCTCGGGCCGCGGCGTTCCGCCCGGCGCGCCGGGGTCGCCGTGCGCGCCGGCGTACGCGGCCCTGTCGCTCGGCCGCGGCACGCCGACCGACGCGTCGTACCACGAGCGCCGGACCGGGTCGCTCAGCACCTCGTACGCCTCCGCCACCCGCCGGAAGCGCTCGCCCGCCGCCGGGTCGGCCGGGTTGGCGTCGGGATGGTGGTCCCGCGCCCGGCGGCGGTAGGCCCGGCGGATCTCCTCCGTGGTGGCCTGCTCCCCCACCCCCAGCACGTCGTAGTGCGACATCGTCAGCCGGTGAGCGCCGCGACCTCGTCGTGGTCGAGCGTGGCCAGGATCGCCTCGGCCAGCCGGCGGGCCGACGCCGCGTCCAGCTCGATCGCCACCCGGGCGGCGCCACCCCAGACGTCGACGCACAGTGCGTGGTCGACCGGCGCATCCTGCGGGTGGTCGAAGTAGACCACCGCCCGATCGACGCCGAACCACTCCTCGCCGTCGTAGGCGCTACCCGCCACCGCGGCGGTCGTCGTCACGTACGTGCACATCGCTCAGCCTCCCTGCAGATGCTCGCCGAAGAACGCCCAGATCCGCTTCCAGCCGTCCTTGGCGGCGTCCACGCGGTACGCGGGGCGGTCGACCGAGAAGAAGGCGTGGCCGGCGCCCTCGTAGCTGTGGAACTCGTAGTCCTTGCCTGCCTCGTCGAGCGCCTTGGCCATCGCGGCCACGTCGTCGGGCGACGGGCTCTGGTCCTCCTCGCCGAACAGCCCGAGCAGCGGGCAGCGCAGGTCGGGGGCGAGCGCAGGATCGGCCCGGCCGCCGTAGCAGTCGACCGCGGCGTCGACGTCCAGCGTGCACGCGACGATCCAGCTCTGGCGGCCGCCGGAGCAGTAGCCGATCGCGCCCACCTTCCCGTTCGACTCCGGGCGGGCCCGCAGCGCGTCGACGGCGGCCTGGACGTCGCCCAGGCACTGCTCGTCCGGCACGCCGCCCGCCTCCCGGGCCGCGGCGGCCGCGTCTGTCGCCTTGGCCCCGGGTGCATAGCGATGGTGGAGGTTGGGCATCAGCGCGGCGTAGCCGTACACGGCGAACGTGCGGGCGATCTCCTTGCTGGCCCGGTCGTAGCCCGGCATGTGATGGAGGACGACGACGCTCGGCTGGGCGTCGCCGTCGAGCGGATGGGCGAGGTACGCCTCGATCTCGTCGCCGCCGTGGCCGGTGATCGTGGTCGTCCGCGCGATGATGCCGTCGGTCATGCCCCCAGCCTTGCGCGTCCGGCGGCTCAGCGGCCGGTGAACCGACCGGGTCGCCGCTCGGCGACCGCGGTCACGCCCTCCCGGAAGTCGTCGGTGCGCATCAGCCGGTGCTGCTCGGCCCGCTCGTGGTCGACCGCCGCGGCCACCTGGTCGGCCAGGTCGCCCCGCAGCGTGGCGCGGATGGCCCGGACCGCCAGCGGCGCCGCAGCCGCGATCTCGGCCGCCAGGGCGTGGGCCGCGTCGCGCAGCTCGCCGGCCGGGACCAGGCGGTCGGCCAGGCCGACGCGCAGGGCCTCCTCGCCGTCGATGCGGCGGCCGGTGGTCAGCAGCTCCAGCGCCGCCTGGGGGCCGACGACCCGGGGCAGCGTCACCGAGATGCCGAAGCCGGGGTGGAAGCCCAGCAGCGAGAAGTTGGCGGCGAAGCGGGCCTCGGGCGCCGCCACCCGCAGGTCGGCCGCCAGCGCCAGACCCAGCCCCCCGCCGACCGCCGCGCCCTGGACCGCGGCGACGATCGGCAGCGGCTGGCGGAACAGCCGCACCGCCGCGGCGTACAGGCGAGCGGTCTCGTCGGCCCCCTCACCGCCTCGCCCGAGGTTCGCACCCGCGCAGAAGTGGCGCCCCTCGCTGCACAGCACCACCGCCCGGGTGTCGCCGTTGCCCGCCAGGTCCTCGACCGCGCCAGCCAGGTCGGCGATCAGCGTGGCGTCGAAGAAGTTCTCCGGTGGGCGCCGGATCTCGACGGTGGCCACGTGGTCCGCGCCTCGCTCGACGCCGATGTCGGTCACCGGCGGGAACGTAGCAGCACGGTTAGGGTCGCCGGCCATGGACCTGCTCGAGCGGGACGACGGCGTCCGCATCGCCTACACCGTCCACAACCCCGGCGGCGCCGGCACGCCGCTCGTCCTGTCGCACGGATTCGCGGCGACGTCCGGCATGTGGGACCCCAACGTCGCGGCGCTCGCCGCAGACCGGCCGGTCGTCGTGTGGGACTTCCGGGGCCACGGGCAGAGCGACGCTCCCGACGACCCCGCCGCCTACTCCGAGGAGGCCAGCGTCGGTGACATCGACGCGTTGCTCGACATTCTTGCTGCCCCGCGGGCGGTGCTGGCGGGCATGTCGCTCGGCGGCTACCTCACACTCGCCTACCACCTCGCCCACCCCGACCGGGTCGCCGGGCTCGTGCTGGTGGACACCGGACCGGGGTTCCGCAACCCCGAGGCCCGGGAGCGCTGGAACCGCATGGCGGAGGGCTTCGCTCGGGCGATCGAGCGCGACGGCGCGCTGTCGGGGTCGCGGGAGGTCGCCCAGGCCGTGCACCGGGACCCGCGGGGCCTGGTCCACACCGCCCGCCGGACCCTCGTCCAGCGGGACGACCGGGTGCTGTCGTCGCTCGGGTCCGTGGCCGTGCCCACGCTGGTGATCGTGGGTGCGGACGACCGCGACTTCCTGGCCGGCAGCGAGTACATGGCGACCCGCATCCCCGGCGCCCGCAAGGTCGTGCTGCCCGACGCAGGCCACGCCGCCAACCTCGACCAGCCGGCGCTGTTCGACGCCGCGGTGACCGAGTTCCTGCGTGGGCTGTGATCAGGCGTTGCGAGGCAGGTCCCGGAACGGCGCCGTGCGGTCGGGCGCCGGCTCGCGGGGCAGGCCGAGGACCTTCTCGCCGAGGATGTTGCGCTGGATCTCGTCGGTGCCTCCGGCGATCGACTGGGCCGGGACCGACACGAGCACCTCCGCCACGACCCCGCCCAGCGGGCTGTCGGCCCCGGTGAGCAGTCCGTCGGCCCCGGCGATCAGGGCGTGGACCCGGGCGGCCTGGCGCGCCACGTGGCTGGCCGCCAGCTTGCCGATCGACCCCTCGGCGCCTGGTGGGCGGCCGAGCACCCGGGCGGCCCGGGACCGTTCGGCCGTCCAGCGGCTGGCCCGCTGGAGCGACAGCAGCCGGGCGATCTCCTGGCGGACCACGGGGTCGGCGTCCCGTCCGGTCGCCCGCGCCCGGTCCACGACGAGGTCGACCCGGCCGGCCCGCTGCGGGTACCACCGGTAGGTCTCGAAGTAGTCGGCCGCCTCGACCCGGGCCTCGTCGACCGCCCGGCCGGCGCCGTCCGGGAAGCTGGGGCGGACGAGCGCCCCGAACCGGCGCTCGTGGGCCAGGGTCGTGAGGGCGACGCTCCAGCCGTCGCCCACCGAGCCGACCACGTTGTCCCGGGGGATGCGGGCCTCGCTGAGGAACACCTCGTTGAACGAGCGGTGGTCGTTCATCTGACGCAGCGGGCGGGCCTCGACGCCGGGCTGGCGCATGGGCAGCACGAAGTAGGTGAGGCCCCGGTGCTTGGGCACGTCCCAGTCGGTGCGGGCCACGAGCAGGCCGAGGTCGGCGTGGTGGGCGCTGGTGTTCCACACCTTCTGGCCGGTGACGACCCACTCGTCGCCGTCGAGCCGGGCGGTGGCGGTCAGGCCGGCCAGGTCGGACCCGGCTCCGGGCTCGCTGAACAGCTGGCACCAGGTGACCTCGCCGATCATGGTGGGCGCGAGGAACCGCTCGCGCACGTCGTCGGGCCCGTGCTCGAGCACGGTGGGCGCCGCCAGGGCGGTCCCGACCCCGAGCGGCAACCCGACAGCCCCGGCCGCGGCCAGCGCCTCGGCCACGGCGTCGTCCGCCCAGCGCGGCAGGTCCCGCCCGCCCCACCGCGCCGGCCACGACGGCACGGCCCACCCCGCGGCAAACAGCGCCCGCCGCCAGTCGACCAGCGCCAGCCCGGGATCCCAGTGCGCCGCCACCCACGCCGCCACCTCACCGGCCACGGACTCCCGGCTCACCGCGCCCTCACTCGCCATGGGCCCAGTCTGCGCCACCCGCCGCCGGGACGCGGGCGGAAGGAGGGCGCCGCCCGCGCCCTCCCCCCGTCCGAACCTCGTCGCCCGGTCAGCTGCAGCCGCTGGTGCTGCCGCAGGACGGGCACGCGTGGCACGAGCCCGCCCGCTGCATCTGCACGCCGCACTGCATGCAGTAGGGGGCGTCGACGCTGCTGGCCGACGGCGGCCTGATGGCCGGTGACTGGCCGCGGGCCTGGGGGCGCTCGGCGTCGGGGACGCCGGCCCGCTCCAGCAGCGACGGCTCCCTCGGCGCTCCGGAGGTGTCGAACAGCGTCGGCGACGACGAGTCGATCGACGGCGGGTCGGCCGGCACGTCCTGGCCCTGGCTCGTCTGGACGACCGTCTCCTCCACGCCCGGCAGCGTCGGCTGCGTGCGCTCCCCCGTGGTGAGGATGCCCAGCTCGGCCCGCTCCTCGTAGCTGAGGTAGTTCACGGCCAGCCGCCGGAAGATGTAGTCCAGGATCGACGTGGCGATGCGCAGGTCGGCGTCGTCGGTGATGCCGGCCGGCTCGAACCGCGTGTTGGTGAACGCCTCGATGTAGTGGCGCAGCGGAACCCCGTACTGGAGGCCGTAGCTGACCGAGATCGAGAAGGCGTCCATGATGCCGGCGAGTGTCGAGCCCTGCTTCGACACCCGCAGGAACAGCTCGCCCGGGCGGCCGTCGTCGTACTCGCCAATCGTGACGAAGCCCTTGCAGTCGGCCACCCGGAACTCGAACGTCTTCGACGTGCGGTTGCGGGGCAGCTTCTTCCGCACCGGGACCTTGATGATCTTCTCGACGACCGTGGCCGCGGCCTCGGTCAGCTCGCCGCCCGGCTGGGGGGCTGCCTCGCCCTCCTTCTTGGCGGTGGACAGCGGCTGTCCGACCTTGCAGTTGTCCCGGTAGATGGCGATGGCCTTGACGCCGAGCCGCCAGGCGTCGACGTGCAGCTGCTCGACCTCCTCGACCGTGGCCTCCTCCGGCATGTTCACGGTCTTGGAGATGGCGCCGGAGATGAACGGCTGCACCGCCGCCATCATCCGCACGTGCCCCGTGTGGTGGATCACGTTGTCGCCCATCGAGCAGGCGAACACCGGCAGGTGCTCGGCCAGCAGGTGGGGCGCCCCGAGGATCGACTTGTTCTCGTCGATGTAGGCGACGACGTCGTCGATCTCGCCGGGGCCGTAGCCCAGCTGCTCCAGCGCCCGGGGCACGGTCTGGTTGACGATCGACATCGTGCCGCCGCCCACCAGCTTCTTCATCTTGACCAGCCCGAGGTCGGGCTCGATGCCGGTGGTATCGCAGTCCATCATCAGGCCGATGGTCCCGGTCGGGGCCAGCACCGACGCCTGGCTGTTGCGCACGCCGAAGCGGTCGCCCAGCTCGTACGCCATGTCCCAGCTCTCCTGGGCGGCCGACAGCAGCTCCGGCGGGACCAGCTCCTCGTCGATGCGGGCGGCCGCCTCCTGGTGCTGGCCCAGCACCCGGAGCATGTGCTCGCGGTTCTCGGCGAAGCCGGCGAACGGGCCCATGCGGGACGCGGTGCGGGCCGACACCTCGTAGGCGTGGCCGGTCATCAGCGACGTGACGGCGGCGGCGTAGGCCCGGCCGGCGTCGCTGTCGTAGGGCAGGCCCAGCGCCATCAGCAGCGCGCCCAGGTTGGCGTAGCCGATACCCAGCTGGCGGAACCGCCGGGACGTGTCGGCGATGCCCTCGGTCGGGTAGTCGGCCCGGCCCACCAGGATCTCCTGGCCGGTGAACAGCACCTCGACCGCGTGGCGGAAGCCGTCGACGTCGAAGGTCTCGTCGATGTTGAGGAACTTGAGCAGGTTGAGGCTGGCCAGGTTGCACGCCGAGTTGTCGAGGTGCATGTACTCCGAGCACGGGTTGGAGCCGTTGATGCGCCCGGTGTTGGCGGCCGTGTGCCAGTGGTTGATCGTGGTGTCGAACTGCATGCCGGGGTCGGCGCACTCCCAGGCGGCCTGGCAGATCTGGCGAAACAGGTCCCGGGCCTTGACCGTGCGGACCACCCTGCCGGAGGTGACCTCGCACATGCTCCAGTCGGCGTCGCTCTCGACGGCCCGCATGAACTCGTCGGTGACCCGGACCGAGTTGTTGGCGTTCTGGTACTGGATGGAGTGGCTGTCGCGGCCGTCGAGATCCATGTCGAAGCCAGCCTGGGACAGGACGCGGGCCTTGCGCTCCTCGACGGCCTTGCACCAGATGAACTCCTCGATGTCGGGGTGCTCGACGTCGAGGATGACCATCTTGGCGGCGCGGCGGGTCTTGCCGCCGGACTTGATCGTGCCGGCGGAGGCGTCGGCGCCACGCATGAAGCTGACCGGGCCGGAGGCCGTGCCGCCGCCCTTGAGCAGCTCGACCGAGCTGCGGATGCGGGACAGGTTGACGCCGGCGCCCGAGCCGCCCTTGAAGATCACGCCCTCTTCCCGGTACCAGTTCAGGATCGAGTCCATGGCGTCGTCGACCGCGAGGATGAAGCAGGCGCTGGCCTGCTGGGGCACGCCCTTGACGCCGATGTTGAACCACACCGGGCTGTTGAACGCCGCCTTCTGCGTGACCAGCAGGTGCTTGAGCTCGGCGTTGAACGCCTCGGCCTCGGCGTCGTCGACGAAGTAGCCGCCCTCGGTGCCCCATTGGGTGATCGTGTCGGCCACCCGGTCGATGACCTGGCGCAGCGACCACTCTCGCTCCGGCGTCCCGAGCGTGCCCCGGAAGTACTTCTGGGCGACGATGTTGGTCGCGTTCAGCGACCAGCTGGTCGGGAACTCCACGCCGATCTGCTCGAACGCCACCGAACCGTCCCGGAAGTTGGTGATGCGCGCATCGCGGGTCTCCCAGTCGACCATGTCGAAAGGGTGCACGCCCTCGGTCGTGAAGTGGCGCCGGATGCCGATTCCCGCCTGCTCGGGAGCGAGAGCCATGGGGGTTCCTCCAGGTCAACGATGGCGTGAGATGGGAGAGGGCCGCTGGAGCCAGAGACCACTAGCCCTTGTGGCCTCCGCCAAGAGGACGCACAAGATGTAGGGGGAATTACAGCACCGTAATTACAGGGCTGTCAATGCCTCACACCGCGGAGTACAACGCCCGGAGGGCCTCGCCTCTTCCGGGCGCCCAGCATGCCACCGGCGCTCACGGACCGGGCGCGGGTCCCACCTCACGCCGCCAAGGGTCCCGCGTCCCAGTGGTCACAGCCTGCGGTCGGCATCCGGCGGATAGCTTTCCCGGGGTGCGCTGTTCGGCCTGCGGGCATCTCGATTCCAAGGTGGTCGATTCGCGCCAGTCCGACGACGGGAGCACCATCCGGCGCCGCCGGCAGTGCCTGGCGTGCGGACAGCGGTTCACGACGTTCGAGCGGCCCGAGGCGGCGACGCTGACCGTGGTGAAGCGGTCCGGCGAGCGCCAGCCGTTCGAGCGGGGCAAGGTCGTGGAGGGTGTTCGATCGGCCGTCAAGGCCCGCCAGGTCGGCGAGGGCGAGGTCGTGGCGCTGGCGGCGGCGGTCGAGGACGAGATGCGCCAGGTGGGCGGCGAGGTCACCAGCGAACGGGTGGGCCGGGCGGTCCTGGAGCGGCTGCGGGAGCTGGACCCCATCGCCGCCGTGCGGTTCGCCTCGGTCTACAAGGGGTTCGACGACCTGGCCGACTTCGAGCACGAGCTCACGCTGCTGACCAAGCGCACGGCCCCGAAGCCTCCGACGGGCTGACGCTGGCCGCGATGTCACGCCACCGAGCGTGACATTCGGCACTTTGCGTCATATTGAGTGCCAAAACCTGTCTCATAGGGGGAAGTGGCTCGCACCGGAGAGGTCCAGCGCGTACCGCCTCCGCCACGATCTCGAAGGTGCGGGCTACTTCCAACTGGCAGGCGCCGGCGGGGCCCGCTGGGGGGTTCCGCCGCGCTTGCGCCTCCGCACGAACCGAAGGGGGGACGGGTCGGGCTACGAGGTGCCTGCGCTGTCTGCGGCGCCCGTCCGATCGCGGACGTAGCGGAGGAAGAGATAACCGTCCTCGGTCAGGATCCGCGCCAGGAGCAGCGGCCGGAGGTCGCTGCCCGGCCCGCCTGCCGTGATGCGGGGCGCCGGCCCGCCGACGAGCGCCGGCGCCATGGTCAGGCAGACCTCGTCGAGGACGTCGGCCGCCACCAGCTGCCCGTTGGTCGATGGACCACCCTCGCTCAGCACGACCCGCGCCCCGGCGAGATCCGGCAGCGCAGCCAGCGCCCGCGCCCAGTCGACCCGGTCGTCTCCGACCTCGACGACCTCGGCGACGGCCGACAGCGCCCGCCGCCGCTCGGGATCGGCCGACGCGGTCGTGAGCACGATCGGCCGCTCGCCACTCGACTCCTGGAACAACCGCCGACCGGGGTCGATCCGTAGCGATGCGGTCACGACGGCCAAGCGCGGCACCTCGGCCTGCCCCCGCTGCCGGCGTGCCTCCCTCAACTCGGGGGTGAGCCGCACGGGCCCGTAGTCCTCCGCGATCACGGTGGCCGAACCCGCCACGATCACGTCCGCGACGGCCCGGATCGCCGCGAACACCCGCTTGTCCGCCGATCCCCCGAGCCCACCGGATCGACCCGTCGGATCGGCCGCCGACCCGTCGACGGAGGCGATCATGTTGGTCAGCACCCACGGTCGCCCCGCCGGCACGGGCCGCTCGTCTGCCGCGTAGGCCTCCGCGGGCTCGACATCGGCCCCATGCTCCGGCCACAGCATCCGCATACGCCAGCGCACGGTATCCGAGGCGTCATCGCTGTCAGGTAGCGGCCTGTGGAAGCAATCCCCAGAAATTCACAGGTTCATCCTCTAGTCGTCCACAAGCGTTCCCCCGTAGGTTCCTCCCAGTGCACTGTGCCCCGGCGCGGACGAGCGGAATGGCGGTTGTCGCTTCCGTGTCTGTGGTGGGCTGAGCGACTGCTTGAGCGGCCACCGGTCGTCGCCCCCAGGCGGCTCCGGCGGGTGGGCCAATCAACCTGCGAGTCCGCGCCGGGCCGGTTGCACCACCCGAGCACCGCCCCGCACCCTGAGGGCGAGCCCCCCCGTCACAACCCAGGGCCCCGGTCTGGTGCCACGGGGGGCGACCATCGACGTGAGTGCGTCTATGGCGGCCCCGGCCCGGTCAGTCGAGCACGATCGTCAGCCGTTGGCCCACCTCCAGTGCAGCACCGCCGCCATTGGCTTCCCGCAGAGCGTCCACGACAGCTCGCGGGTCGCGATCGGGCGCGATCTCGGCGGCGATCGACCACAAGGTGTCGCCCGGCTGGACGACGTACACCTGGCCGGCGACCGGCTGGGCCGCGCCGGCATCGAGCGCCTCGGGCGCAGGCGAGCCGCCGACGTCCGCCAGCCAGGCCACGGTCTCGACGGCCGCCGCGACGGCGAGCCCCAGCGCGAGGGCCGCCACGAGCGCCGCCAAGCGGCGGCGCCGGACGCGTGTCGCACGGTCCGGAAGCGCCCGCGGCCGCCGCGGGAGGTCGGCGAGTGGGGTGTCGGGCCAGAGCCCGTCGGGACGGCTCGGGCCGGGGTTCGGAGTCCAGTTCTGTCGTGAGCGGGGAAGGTTGACAGCAACCATGTCCCGAGTCTCCTCGTGGGGTGTGACAGTTTCGGCGAGCAGCGGGCGACGAACGCCCGTTCGGTCTCCAGGCAACCACGAACCCGCGTTCGCCGTCAAGGCGATCTTCGAACGGGTGTTTGCCTCGCCCGGCACCCGGTGGTACCGTCCCACCCCGGAACGTGCGTTCGACCGGACCGGGTCGGCACCACACGAAGGAGCGTCCATGTCCCCCCAGCCCACGCTGACCGCACGGCAGCGGGAAGTCCTCGAGATCATCGAACGGCACATGCAGCAGCGGGGCTATCCACCGTCGGTGCGCGAGATCGGCGAGGCGGTGGGGCTCACCTCACCGTCCACCGTCCACGCGCACCTGGCCGCGCTCCAGAAGCGCGGCTACCTCCGCCGCGACCCCACCAAGCCCCGGGCCATCGAGGTCCGGTGGGACCCGAACTCCGACGCGGTGGCCGAGCGGCGGCCGGTGCGCCACGTGCCCCTCATCGGCGACGTCGCCGCCGGCACCGACGTGCTGGCGCAGGAGAACGTGGAGGAGCTCCTGCCCTTGCCGGTCGACTTCACCGGTGACGGCGACCTGTTCATGCTCCGGGTCCGAGGCGACTCGATGATCGAGCGGGGCATCCTCGACGGCGACTACGTCGTGTGTCGCTCGCAGACGACCGCCGACTCGGGCGACATCGTGGTCGCCGGCATCCCCGGCGACGAGGCGACCGTCAAGACGTTCACCGCCGCCGGCGACCGGGTCGTGCTGCAGCCGGCCAATCCCCGCCTCGGCCCGATGGAGTACGACGCGGACGACGTCCGGGTCTTCGGCCGGGTGGTGACCGTCATGCGACGCATCTAGCCGCACCACACCCGGCGGCGGATCGACGGGCGACGGAACGTGTCCTCTCGTGCGGACCGACACCGCTGGTCCACGGCGCCGGTCCGCACGAGCCGGACGGCCCGAGGGGTCAGGGCCCGTGCGTGAGCAGATCGGCGAGGGCGTGGTGGACGGCGTCGAGCGAGCGGCGCTCGACCCGCTCGTCCTTGGAGTGGGCCAGCCGCGAGTCGCCCGGGCCGAAGTTGGCGGCGGGGATGCCGGCGGCGGCGAACCGGCTCACGTCCGTCCATCCGAGCTTGGCCCGGACCTCCAGCTGATGACGCTCCCGCAGAGCGGCGAGCAGGGGGTGGCCGAGGCCGGGCGGGGCGGGCGTCGCCACGTCGATCATCTCGAGGTCGTCGCCGTCCTCGAGGTACGGCGTCACGACCTCCTCCACGTGGGCGAAGGCCTGCTCGACGGTGCGGTCGGGGGCGAAGCGGTGGTTGAGCGTGATCACCGCCCGATCGGGGACGACATTGCCGGCCACGCCGCCCTCGACGAACACCGCCTGGAGCGCCTCGCGGAACTCGCAGCCGTCGAGGATCGGGCGGCGCTCCTCGTAGCCGTCGAGGGCCGCCAGCAGGTGACCGGCGCGATGGAGCGCGTTGCGGCCCATCCAGGGGCGGGCGGTGTGAGCCCGGGCGCCTTGCAACGTGACCTGGAGGCGCATCGTGCCCTGGCAGCCGACTTCGAGGGCGGCGTCGGTGGGTTCGCCCAGCAGGGCCGCATCGCCGGCCACGAGCCCGGGGTGCCGAGCGAACAGGTGGCCCAGGCCGTTGTGCTCGGCGGCGACCTCCTCGGCCGTGTAGAAGACCCAGGTCACGTCGACGGCCGGCTGTGGCACGGCAGCGGCCAGCTCCAGCATGACGGCGAGCCCGCCCTTCATGTCCGCCGAGCCGAGGCCCCAGAGCACCTCGCCCTCGACCCGGGGCTCCTGGTTGCCATTGGCCGGCACGGTGTCGAGATGCCCGGCCACCACGAGCCGGAGAGGCCGGCCGAGGCGGGTGCGGGCCACGACGTTGTCACCGACGCGGTCGATCGTGAGGTGGTCGAGGCCGCCGAGGCGGGCCACGACGTGGTCGGCCAGGGCCGCCTCGGCATGGCTCTCGGAGGGGATCGCCACCAGGTCGGCGGCGCGGGCCAGGAGATCGGTCACGGTCCCCCAGGCTAGGGCCGGTCGCCTGCGCCCGGATCGGTTCCGTGCCCGGGGACCGCTCCCCTATCGTGGCCCGCCGTGAGCGACACCACCTCCTCTCCCGCCGGCGCCTGGGGCGTCGGCCTGGCGACGCTGGACGGCGACGGCAACGTCCTCGACACCTGGTACCCGGCGCCGGCACTCGCGAGCGCCACGGAGATCGCCGGGCTCGCGGCCAGCGTGGGCTCGGGCGCTGCGGTCCCGGGAACGACCCGCCCGGGCCCGGGGGAGGCCGGCCGGCTCGTGGTCGGAAGCCTCGATCTCGACGCGCTGTGCGGGACCGATCCGGCCCGGGGCGTGGAGACCGTGACGGTGGTGACGTTCGTCGAGGGTGTGGGCGACCCGCCGATCGACGCCCACGACATCTACCTGCGGCTGCACCTGCTGTCGCACCGCCTGGTGGCGCCGAACGGGCTCAACCTGGACGGCGTCTTCGGCCTGCTCAACAACGTGGTGTGGACGACCGCCGGGCCGTGCCCGGTCGAAGGGTTCGAGGCGACCCGCGGCCGGCTGCGGGCGGCGGGACGGAACGTGCAGGTGCTCGGCGTGGACAAGTTCCCGCGGATGGTCGACTACGTGGTGCCTGCCGGCGTGCGGATCGCCGACGCCGACCGGGTCCGGCTCGGAGCCCACCTGGCCAGCGGCACCGTCGTGATGCACGAGGGCTACGTGAACTTCAACGCCGGCACCCTGGGCACGGCCATGGTCGAGGGGCGCATCAGCCAGGGCGTCGTCGTCGGCGAGGGGTCCGACGTCGGCGGCGGGGCGTCGATCATGGGCACGTTGTCGGGAGGCGGCAAGGAGGTCATCCGCGTCGGCGAGCGCTCGCTGGTCGGCGCCAACGCCGGCATCGGCATCTCGCTCGGCGACGACTGCACTGTGGAGGCCGGCCTGTACGTGACGGCAGGGACCCGGGTCACGCTGCCGGACGGAACGGTCGTGAAGGCCCTGGAGCTGAGCGGCCGCGACGGCCTGCTGTTCAGGCGCAACAGCGCCACGGGCGTCGTCGAGGTGCTCCCCCGGGCCGGCCAGACGGTGTCGCTCAACACCGCGCTGCACAGCAACGACTGAGCTGTCAGAGGCTGTCGGGATCCCAGGGAATCTCGACGTCGCTGCGCGACCAGTCGGCCGGCGACCGCAACGACGGCGGATCCTCCGGCCGGCTGACGGTCTCGGCGGGTCGGGACCAGGGCAAGGGCGTGTCCGGCCGCCCGCTCGCCGGTGGACACGCGGCCAAGGATCCCGCAGGCGGCGACCCCGGCAACGTCGGCGCTTCACCTGGGACGTGCGGCTCGGCGGGACCCGAGCCCGCGGACGACCCGGCGGCAGTCGAGCGACCCGTGGGTGCGAGCACGGGCGATGGCGAGTCTCCTCGCGTTGGCTCACCTGTTGGGGATCGCTCAGGCGGAGCGGACTGGGCGACGGATTGCCGAGGGGCCTCCTGCGGACGTGCCGTCGGAACCACGGTCGGAGCGGCCTTCGGTTGGGCGTCTTGGGGGCCGGCCGTCGGGGGCCGTGCGGGCGGCACGGGTTGCGGGCTGGATTGGGGCGGGGCGTCTCGGGGGGTTCCGGTCGAGGGCCACGTCGGCGGGCTCGGTGCGGGCGGCCACGGGATCGGCTTGTACGGAGGCCAGATCGGGGGTGGGGCCGAGCCGGCGTGCGGGGGTCGTGGGAGCGAACTTCTCCGATTGCGGCTGCGGGCCACGCCGACGCCGACCGCCAGGATCGAGGCGACGGCGATGCTCAGGCCCCCTACCAGCAGGCCGCCGGCTACTCCGCTGAACAGACCCACGAGGGCCTCCTGGCCTATGTCGCCCATCCCCCGGCCGACGGCGATCCGGGTGCCCTCGTCGCCATCGGCCGTCAGCTCGTACGTTCCCGGCTCGTCGGCGTGGAACGTGTAGAGGCCTCGGCCCTCGATCGTGCCCCAGGCGTACGTCACCAGCGACGTGTACGGGCGGAGCTGGACGTCGTCGCCGTCCGGGTTCGTGATGCTCAGGTCCGGCTCGGGAACCGGGGAGCGGGAGCCCGAGTCGCTGGCTCCCGGGAACTCGTGGTAGATCGAGTAGCCGCCCGGGTCCTCGATCGTGACGGTCAGCGTGCCCGGGACGTCCGTGCGGTCGAAGTCTTCCACCGCCTCGAGGACGCGCCCCACACCCTCGACCATCATCCAGACCCCGGCGACCATGCCGGCCAGTGCGATGGCGGCCGCCGCCACGTACCACCAGGCCGACGGAGTCAGCCGGGGCCTCGCCGGCGCCGTCGACACGTAGGCACCTGCGCTCATGGCGGCAGTGTGGTCACCCCGAGGGACCCGGCGCATGGGGGAGATCCCCTGCCGTCACCCCCAGCCGCTCGGCCACCACGTGCAGCCGCTCGGTCGGCTGCACGGCCGCGATGCGGACGTGGCCCGACCCCGCGGGGCCGTAGAACTCGCCCGGCGACGCGACGACGCCCGCTTCGGCGGCCAGGCGCTTGGCCAGGCCCCAGGCGTCGCCGCCCGGGGCCGGCGCCCACACGTAGAAGGCGCCCGCCGGCAACGGACAGTCGACGTCCAAGGCCTGCAACAGGCGGGCCAGCACGGACAGGCGGTGGCTGTAGCGCTCCCGCTGGGCGTCGACGTGGGCGTCGTCGCCGAAGGCGACCGCGGCGGCGGCCTGCACCGGCCCGGGGACCATGAAGCCGGCGTGCTTGCGCACCTCCGACAGGTACCGGACCAGGTCCGCGTCGCCGGCATAGAAGCCGGCCCGAGCGCCGGCCAGGTTCGACCGCTTGGACAGCGAGTGGACCGCCAGGACACCCTCCGTGCCGCTCGACACGATCGTGCGCCCCGGGCCATCCCAGGTGAACTCGATGTAGCACTCGTCCGACAGCACCGGGACGCCCCGGTCCCGGCCCCAGGCCGCAGCGGCGTCCAGGTCGACCAGGTCGCCGCTTGGGTTGGCCGGCGAGTTGACCCACAGGCACAGCGCCCGGGCCGCATCGGCCTCCTCGATGGCGGCGAGCGACGCGTACGGCACCGCCCGGCACCCCGCCAGCGTTGCGCCCATCGCGTACGACGGGTAGCTGATCTCCGGGTACAGGACGGTGTCGCGAGCCGGGGTCCGCAGGCGCAGCCAGTGGGGCACGCCCGCCACGAACTCCTTCGTGCCCACGCACGCCGCGAGCTGGCTCGGATCGACCGTGGCGCCGAACCGGCGGGCGAGCCAGCCGGCGGCCGCCTCCCGGTACCCGGCGGTGCCGACCGACGCCGGGTAGCCCCGCTCGGCGCCCGACTCGCCCAGCGCCGCCACCACCGCCGGGTCCGGCGGGTCGCACGGCGTTCCGATCGACAGGTCGACGGCGCCGCCCGGCAGCGCTGCGGCCATGGCGTGCAACTCGTCGAGGCGGTCGTAGGGATAGGGCGGAGGCGTGAAGCCGGCCGGAGATGTCACGGGCCGATCCTTCTAGGAGACGACGTACTCGCGGAACCGCCCGACCGTAACGTCGTCGAAACGGCCCCGCAGGCGCATCCCGCCCTCGCCCGGCGTCTCGCCCAGCACCTCCCCGGCCCGGTGGGCGGCCGCCAGCAGGTCGCCCCGCTCGTAGGGGATGACCATCTCGACCACATTGGTCAGCGTCCGCAGCCGGTCGCCGATGGACTCGAGCAGCCGGTCGATCCCCTCGCCCGTGACGGCGCTGACCGCCACCGAGCCCTCGTGCAGCTTCACGTGCCGCGCGGCCTCGTCGGACGCCAGGTCGGCCTTGTTGAACACCAGCAGCTCGGTCACGTCGCCGGCGCCGATGTCGCCCAGCACGTCATGCACGGCCCGGATGTTGCCGGCCACGTCGGGGGCGCTGGCGTCGACCACGTGGACGAGCAGGTCGGCGTCGACGGCCACGTCGAGCGTGGACCGGAACGCCTCCACCAGCTGGTGCGGCAGCTTGCGGATGAAGCCGACCGTGTCGGTCACCAGCACCGACTCGCCGCCCGGCAGCGACAGCCGGCGGGTGGTGGCGTCGAGCGTGGCGAACAGCCGGTCCTCGACCAGCAGGCCCGCGTCGGTCAGCGTGTTGAGCAGCGTGGACTTGCCGGCGTTCGTGTAGCCGGCGATGACGACCTTGGCGAGCTGCCCCCGACGCTGGGCCTTGCGCTGGGTGGCCCGGTGGCGTTCGATGTCCTTCAGCTCTCCCTCGAGCTTGTGGATGCGCCGCACGATGCGCCGGCGGTCGACCTCGAGCTGGGTCTCGCCGGGGCCCCTCGTGCCGATGCGGGCGCCGCCCGCCGCCGACATGCCGCCCGCCTGCTGGGACAGGGCGCCGGCCTGGCGCCGCAGCCGCGGCAGCCGGTAGCGCAGCTGGGCCAGCTCGACCTGGGCCTTGCCCTCCTGGCTGTGGGCGTTCTGGGCGAAGATGTCGAGGATCACCGCCGTGCGGTCGATGGCCGTTCGGCCGAGCAGCTTCTCCAGGTTGAACTGCTGGGCCGGTGTCAGCTCGTTGTCGAACACGACCGTGTCGCAGTCGGTGGCCTCGGCCAGCTCCCGCAGCTCCTCGGCCTTGCCCTTACCCACGTAGGTGGGCGGGTCCGGCGCGTCGCGCCGCTGGGTGACGCGGCCGACCTCGTCGGCGCCGGCGGTGTCGACCAGCAGCGCCAGCTCGTCGAGCGAGATGTCGGTGTCGTCGATGGTCTCGGGCGGGATCGTCACCCCGACCAGCACGATCTTCTCCCGGAAGGACCGTTCGATCAGCGCCACGGCGACGCTCCCAGCTCGACGGTGCCGACGTAGGTGGCCGGTCCTTCGAGGACGGCCTCGCCGCCGGCGTCGAGGCGGACCTCGGCCCGGCCGCCGGGCATGACCACGCCGACCACGTCGCCGACCAGGCCCCAGGTGCGGGCGGCGGCAGCCGAGGCGCAGGCGCCGGTGCCGCATGCCTGGGTGAGGCCGACACCTCGCTCGTAGCTGCGCACCGCGATGCCCCCCTCGGCCGGGGTCAGGAGGTGGACGTTGGCGCCGCCCGGGACCTTGGCGTTGACGGCCTCGCCCAGGCTCACCAGGTCGATGTCATCGGCGACCACTCCGGGAACCAGGCGGGCCGCGGCCGGGCCGACCTCCAGCACCAGATGGGGGTTGCCGATGTCGACCCGCAGCGCCCGGGCCACGGCGCCGCCGGTCCACTCGGGTGCCTCGCCCTCGACCACGGGCTCGCCCATGGCCACAGAGAGCACGTGGGTCACGGCGTCGGGCCGGTCGAGCACGCACACGACGCGCAGGCCGGCGTCGGTCTGGATCGCCACGTCGGTGCCGACCGCGCCCTGCCCCGGCCAGCCGAGGGCGAGCGCCTGGGCCAGGCAGCGGATGCCGTTGCCGCTCATCTCGGCCCGGGACCCGTCGGCGTTGTAGAGCTCCATCACGACGCGCGCGGGCCCGGCGGTGGCGGGCACCGCCCGGATGACCCCGTCCGCGCCGACGCCGGTGTGTCGGGCGCACAGGGCGCGCGCCACCTCCGGGTCGAGGGGGTGGGAGGCGTCGGGGTCGAGCAGGACGAGGAAGTCGTTGCCCAACCCGTGGTGCTTGGTCAGACGCATGTCACCGACCAGTCTGCCCGACCCGGCCGGCGACCTGGCACGCATTAGGTACGCTCACCCTCCGTCGTCGCCGAGCTCCGCCAGCTCAGCCCGCAGCCCGGGCAGCAGCGTGAGCGGGTCGTCGAGCGCCTGGAGCCAGCGGATCCGGGGGTCGCGCCGGAACCACGACCGCTGCCGGCGGGCGAAGCGCCGGGTCCGGCGGACGGCGGTGCCCAGCGCCTCGTCGAGCGGCCGTCCGGTCTCCAGGTGGTCGATCAGCTCGGCGTAGCCGAGGGCCTGGCGGGCGGTGCGGGACATGCCGCCGGGTGCCGCCAGCAGCCCGCGTGTCTCGTCCAGGAAGCCGTCGGCCATCTGCTGGTGGTAGCGGGCCTCGACCCGGCGGGCCACGACCTCGTGCGGGAGCTGCACCCCGACCTGGTGGAACCGGGTCGGCGGGTAGGCGTCGAGGCCCGGGCCGTAGGACGAGAACGGGCGCCCGCTGCCCAGCGTCACCTCCAGTGCCCGGATCACGCGGCGGCGGTTGGTGGGCTCCATCCGGGACGCGGCCAGCGGGTCGAGGCTGAGCAGGCGGCTGTGGAGGGCCGCCGTGTCGGGCTCGACCTCCAGCTCGGCGCGCACCTCCGGCCATTGCCCGGGAACGTCGAGGTCGTCGACGACCGCCCGCAGGTAGAGGCCGGTGCCGCCGACGAGGAGGGCCCGGTGGTCCCGGGACTCCACCTCGGCGAGGGCGTCCCGGGCGGCGGCCGCGAACCGGGCGAGCGTGAAGTCCTCGCTCGGGTCGGCCAGGTCGATCAGGTGGTGGGGTACCTCGGCCCGCTCGGCTGCCGTCGGCTTGGCGGTGCCGATGTCCATCCCCCGGTACACCTGCATCGAGTCGATCGACAGGATCTCCAGCCGCGGGTCCTCGCGCGCGACGGCCATGGCCAGAGCCGACTTGCCCGTCGCGGTGGTGCCGACGAGAGCGAGGTGGCGGGGGCCGTCGGTCACCACGGCCGGACGCTAGCCGCGGCCGCACGGTGGACTTTTGCCCCTTTCGGGGGTCGGCGCCGCGGTCTACCGTCGGAGGCGCAACGACACGCTTCCCATCGGGAGGAGGTGGCGATGGAGGCGCACGTCGGTGACCACGTGGTCGTCGAGGGGACCAAGGTCGGCCAGGCTCGGCGGCGGGGCGAGGTGATGGAGCTCCTGCCCGGAGCCGGGGGCACCCGGCTACGGGTGCGGTGGGAGGGAGACGACCACGAGTCCGTCATCTCCCCGGGGCCGGACTGCCGCGTCGAGGAGGGCGAGGGCGGGATCGACCGGACGTCGCTGCGGATCGACGTGTCCCTGTCCGAGGACGCCGACCACTGCGAGGCGGTGGCGCACGTCCGGGTGCGGGGTCGCGACTTCTCGGGCTGGGGGCGGGCCCGCCGCAATCCCGACGACCCGGAGATGCCCGTGGTCGGCGAGGAGCTCGCCGTCGCCCGGGCCCTGTCGGAGGTGTCCCACCAGCTCGTCGTGGCCGCGGCCGACTCGCTCGAGTCCGCCCTCGGCCGCCCCGTGGCCCTGCACGTCTAGGGGCCACGCACAACAGATCGCGGTCGCCCGGCTGCGCTGCAAGCCTGACCGGCAGCCGGGACACCCACGAGGTGCCGGCAAGCGATGGCCGGGCGGCCGTGTCCTCCCGGGGACCGGTCGACGACCTGGCCTAGAGGTCCTTGCCGAAGCAGACGGTCAGCTGGTGCTCCTCGAACTGGCCGTAGGGGGCGATGCGGGAGTAGCCGGTGGCCTCGTACAGGGCGATGGCCTCCGGCTGGCGGGTGCCGGTCTCGAGCTGGACCCAGCGGTAGCCGAGCACCCGCGCCTCGCCCTCCAGCCGGGCGAGCACGGCCCGGCTGACGCCCCGGCGGCGGGCGGCCGGCGCGGTGTACATGCGCTTGAGCTCCGCGTGGTCGGCGGGGCCGCCGAGCACCGGGCGCACGGCACCGCAGCCCACCGGCTCGCCGTCGAGCCGGGCCACGACGAACACGCCCGCCGGCGGGGTCACCTGCTCGGGCCGGACGGCCCACACCGCGGCCGTCTGGGCGTCGCCACCGTCGGCGCCGCCGTCGGCGGCGTAGCGCTCGTCGATGTCGGCCTCCAGCGCGGCGGCCAGGGCCTGGGACGCCGGCGCCGTGTATGGCTCGACGGTGAGCTCGATCACCGGGCGGCGACGGGGATGCGGGTCTTGTGGCGGGCCGGCACCGTGACGTCGAGCAGGTCGCCCGTCAGGTGGTGCGGCGCGGCGCCGGACACGCGGACCCGGGCGTAGGTGCCCGGGCGCAGCGGGGTGGGGGCGGCGAAGTGGACCAGCTTGTGGTGCTCGCTTCGGCCGGTGGTCATGGCCGGGTCCTTGCGGGACGGACCCTCGACCAGCACGTCCTCCACCGCACCCACCCGGGCCCGGTGGCGCGCCAGGGCCGAGCGCTCGACCACGACGCGGAGGCGCTCGAACCGCTCGGCGCTCACCTCGGCGGGGACGAAGTCGTCGACGCGGGCGGCGGCCTCGGTACCGGGGCGGGGGCTGTAGATGAACGTGTAGGCGCTGTCGTAGCCGGCCTCGGCGACCACCTCGAGCGTGCGGTCGAAGTCGCCGTCGGTCTCGCCGGGGAAGCCGACGATGATGTCGGTGGTCACGGCCAGGTCGGGCATGGCGGTCCGGGCAGCGGCCAGGCGGTCGAGGTAGCGCTCGGCGGTGTAGCCCCGGTGCATGGCGGCCAGCACGCGGTCGCTGCCCGCCTGGAGCGGGAGGTGGAGGTGTTCACACACGGTCGGGACCTCGGCCATGGCCGCGATGGTCTCGGGCCGGAGGTCCTTGGGATGCGGGCTGGTGTAGCGGACCCGGCGGATGCCCTCGACGGCGCCCACCGCCCGCAGCAGGTCGGCGAACAGCGGGCGGACCCGGACGCTCTCGCCGGCCTGGCGGCGGGCCAGCGTGAGATCGCGGCCGTAGCTGTTCACGTTCTGGCCGAGCAGGGTCACTTCGGTCACGCCGTCGGCGGCGAGCGCCCGGACCTCGTCAACGATGCCGGCGAACGGCCGGCTGATCTCCTTGCCCCGGACCGCCGGCACGATGCAGAACGCGCACGAGTTGTCGCAGCCGATCTGGATGGTGACCCAGCCGGCGTAGGCGACTTCGCGGCGGGCCGGCAGCGCGCTGGGGAAGGCGTCGTGATCGTCGACGACCGTCTCCTCGAGGATCTCGACCAGCGACCGGCCGGCGTCGCGCTGCTCGCCCACCAGCTCGGCCGCCCGGCCCACGTTGTGCGTGCCGAACACGACGTCGACGTGCGGTGCCCGCTCGACGATGAGGTCGCGGTCCTTCTGGGCGAGGCACCCGCCCACGACGATCTGCATGTCGGGCCGGTGCTGCTTGAGGGCCTTGAGCTGGCCGAGGTTGCCGTACAGCTTGTTGTCGGCGTTCTCCCGGATGCAGCAGGTGTTGAGCACCACCACGTCGGCCTGCTCGACGCCCGCGGCGGGGCGCAGGCCGTCGGCCTCGAGCAGGCCGGCGATCCGCTCCGAGTCGTGCTCGTTCATCTGGCACCCGAAGGTGCGCACCACGTAGGTCTTGTCGGTCATCGCAGGGAGCAAGAGTAGCGAGGTGCGACGCTGGGTCGATGGCCGAGATCCGCGCCGTCGTGCTCGTCGAGGGGGTGAGCGACCAGGTCGCGGTGGAGACGCTGGCCCGGCGCCGAGGCCGGGACCTGGCCGTCGAGGGCGTGTCGGTGGTGCCGATGGGCGGGGCGACCAACATCCGGGTGTTCCTGGACCGGTTCGGCCCCCACGGCCACGACGTCCGGCTGGCCGGCCTCTACGACGCCGGCGAGGAGGCCCAGGTCCGGCGGGCGCTGGACGCCGCGGGGCTCGGGCCGGTCCCCGACCGGGGCCGGATGGCGGCGCTCGGCTTCCACGTCTGCCAAGCCGACCTGGAGGACGAGCTGATCCGCGCCCTCGGCCCCGACCGGGTGGAGTCGGTCATCGAGGCCGAGGGCGAGCTCGGGTCGTTGCGGATCCTCCAGAAGCAGCCGGCCCAGCGGGGGCGCACCCGCGAAGCCCACCTCCACCGCTTCATCGGTGTCCGCGCGGGCCGCAAGGCCCGCTACGCCCGGTTGCTGGTCGAGGCCCTCGACCCCGCGGAGGTGCCCCGCTCGCTGGATCGGGTGCTGGAGACGGTTGCATATTTGGCTAAACGTGCAAGTATCGTCGACATGCAAGAAGCGATCGACAACACCGTGATCTGCCAGTACCGGCCCCGGCCCGGCGCCGTCGACGACCTCCTGAACCTGATCCGCCGGCACCGGGCCACCTACACCGAGCTCGGCCTCGCAACCGACCGGCCGGAGGAGGTCTACATCGGTGAGGACCAGGACGGCAGCGGTCCGCTCATCGTGGCCATCTTCCAGTGGATCGACGCCGAGGCGCCGCGCCGGGCCCACCAACACCCCGAGATCGGCGTGATCTGGGAACGGATGGAGGCCCTCGTCGAGGACCGGGCCATGGGTCCGGGCATGGCATTCCCCCACTTCGAGACCAAGGAGACGCTCTGACCGAGCGCCCCCGGGGCCTTCGGGAGCTCGACGAGATCGACGCGGTGTTCGGCGCGCTGGCGAACGAGCACCGCCGCCACATCCTCGTGACGCTGCACGCCCGAGGCGGCGCCATGACGGCCGGCGAGCTCGCCGATCGGTTCAGCCACTCGTGGTCGACGACGACCCGGCACCTCCAGCGGCTCGAGGCCGCCGGCCTGCTGACCGTCGAGAAGCAGGGCCGTGAGCGCCGCTACACCCTGGCGTCCGACCACCTGCGGACGGTCACCGCCCGCTTCCTGGACGTGTTCCCGCCCTGATGGCCGTGGACCTCAGTCGAGCGAGATCGGCTCGTCGTCGACCTCGGTCATCACGTCGACGTCGGACGGTGCCGGCGAGGACGTGGTGCCGATGCCGAGCTGCGAGCGGATGCGCTCGGAGACCTCGACCATGACCTCGGGGTGCTCGACCAGGAACACCTTGGCGTTCTCGCGGCCCTGGCCCAGCTGCTCGCCGTCGTAGGTGTACCAGGCCCCCGACTTCTTCACGAGGCCGATGTCGACGCCCACGTCGAGCAGGGAGCCCTCGCGGCTGATGCCCTTGCCATACATGATGTCGAACTCGCTCTGCTTGAAGGGCGGGGCGCACTTGTTCTTCACGACCTTGACCCGCGTGCGGTTGCCCACCACCTCGACCCCGTCCTTGATGGACTCGATGCGGCGGATGTCGAGCCGCACCGACGAGTAGAACTTGAGCGCCCGGCCGCCGGGGGTGGTCTCGGGCGAGCCGAACATCACGCCGATCTTCTCGCGCAGCTGGTTGATGAAGACGGCGATGGTGCGGGACCGGTTGAGGTTGGCGGTCAGCTTGCGCAGCGCCTGGGACATGAGCCGGGCCTGGAGGCCGACATGGGTGTCACCCATCTCGCCCTCGATCTCGGCCCGGGGCGTGAGCGCGGCCACCGAGTCGATGACCACCACGTCGATGGCCCCCGAGCGCACGAGCATGTCGGCGATCTCGAGCGCCTGCTCGCCCGTGTCGGGCTGGGAGATGAGCAGCTCGTCGACGTCGACGCCGATGGCCCGGGCGTACACCGGGTCGAGCGCGTGCTCGGCGTCGACGTAGGCGCAGATGCCTCCGTTGCGCTGGGCCTCGGCCACGACGTGCAGAGCGAGCGTGGACTTGCCCGACGACTCGGGCCCGTAGATCTCGGTGACGCGGCCCCGGGGCAGGCCGCCGATGCCGAGCGCCAGGTCGAGGGACAGGGCGCCGGTCGACACGGCCTCGATGGCCATGGTGCCCTTCTCGCCCATCTTCATGACCGAGCCCTTGCCGAACTGCTTCTCGATCTGGCTGAGGGCCATCTCGAGGTTCTTCTGTCGATCCACCGGTGTGGTCCTTTCTGCGGTGGTGCGGATTGTGTGCGGTGGCGGCGGGCCGGCCGGGAGCCGAAGCCCGTCTGCGATCTCGGGAGGGGCACGGTGCCCCGCCGACGCAGCAGAAGATAGAGACGGGGTGTGACACTTTCGGGGACCGGGCCCCGTGTTCGGGAACGACACGACTGTAGTTTCGAACGCCTGTTCGTTCAAGGACCCCCCGCGGAATCTGCCGTCAGCCTGCGGGGACCGGGCGCACGTGGAGGTCCTCGTAGCGGGGCCCGCCCCCGCCGAGGTGGCTGCGGACCAGGCGCACGTCCTCGACCGCGAACCGGCCGTCCACCGGCTCGCCCGCCAGGTCGCCGAGGCGGGCCCGGTCGGCCCGGGCCAGCGTCAGGTGGCCGCGGAACGGGTGGGCGTCGGGCCGCGCCGGCGGGACGGCCCGGCGGACGGCGGCGGCCAGGTCGTCGAGGCCCGCCACCGGGACCTGCAGCACCCGCCGGCCCAGCGTGGTCACGGCCGGCCCCAGGACGGCGGTGGCGGGCGCCAGCGGCGCGGCGTCGAGGGCGGCGACGAGCGGGTCAGGTTCGGCCACCTCGCCCAGGAACACGAGCGTCACGTGCCACTGGTCGGGGCGGGTCCAACGGACCCCGGGGCGCTCGGGTCGGCGGAGCGACGCCACCCGGTCGAGGACCTCCGCGGGCGGGGCCACGGCCACGAACAGACGCATCGCCACAGCCTTCCACCGACCGGAGGGTCTGGCGGGCACCGCACGCAGTCGATGACCACGCGACGCGGTCGCAACTTGAATTGCGTCACGGGGCGTCTTGCGTCACGCTCTCCTGCCGTGATCTGGGGAGCACAACTGAAGTCGTTCCTGGCGACCACCCGCGGCAAGGCCATCGCCGGTGGGGCCGCCGTGGTCGTCCTCGGGTCGGCCGCACTGATCGCTGCGCAGGTCGGGTCGTCGGGATCGACGCCCACGACGACGACCACGACGACCGAGGCGACCACCACCACGACCACCGCTCCCCCGCCCCCGCCGCCGCCGGTCTACCCGCTGACCGGGCTCCCGGTCGTCGACCCCGCCGTGGCCGCCCGGGCGGCGCTGGCGGTGAAGATCGACAACGTCGAGCCCGCGTCCCGGCCCCAGATCGGTCTCAACCAGGCCGACATCGTGTACGAGGAGCGGGTCGAGGGCGCCGTCACCCGGTTCATGGCCGTGTTCCACTCCGGGGAGGCCATGCCGGTCGGCCCGGTCCGGTCGGCCCGCACGTCCGACATCGGGCTGTTCCGCCCGCTCAACCTGCCGCTCTTCGCCTGGTCGGGCGCCAACCCGTCGTTCGCGGCCCGGGTGCGGGAGGCGGGCATGGTGGACGTGGGGTACGACGCCGCGCCCGGGCTGTACCACCGGCAGGGCGGGCGCCGGGCGCCCCACAACCTGATGCTCGACTCGACCATGGAGGTGTGGGCGGCCGGCTACGGCGGCGGCACGCCGCCCCAGCTGTTCGCCTACCGGGCCCCGAACGAGCCCGTCACCGGGGGCGAGGTCGTGAGCGGGGTGAACATCGTGTTCGCCGTCGGCGCCGGCTCGGCGCCGGTCGACTACGTGTGGAACGGCGGTGGCTACGCCCGCAGCCAGTCGGCGACCCCCCACGTCGACGCCGAGGGCCAGCAGGTCGCCCCCGAGAACGTGATCGTGTCGTTCACGCCGTACGCCGACAGCGACATCACCGACTCGTTCGGGGTGCCGATCCGGGAGGCCCAGACGGTCGGCGGCGGCGACGCCTGGATCTTCACCGGCGGCCAGCTCGTCCGGGCCAGCTGGCACAAGCCGTCGCTGGAGGCCCCGACCCAGTACCTCGACGCCGCCGGCCAGCCGGTGAGGCTGACGCCCGGGCGGACCTGGGTGGCACTGGCCGAGCCGGGCACCGCCACGCTCTGGCCGTAGCCCCGGGCGCCCCCGGAGCCTCAGCCCACCGCCAGCAGGCGCCGCAGCAGGTCGAGAACGCTGATGCAGGAGAACTGCCGGACCCGCCGGCGGTCGCCCGGCAGGGTCACATGGGCGGTCACCGGCTCGGCGTCGCCCACCACCACGGCCAGATACACAGTGCCCGGGGGCTGGCCCTCCAGCGGCTCGGGCCCCGCCACGCCGGTGGTGGCCAGCCCGACGTCCGCCCCGAGCAGATCCCGGACCCCGGTCGCCATCGCCGCGGCCGCCTCGGCCGACACCACCGGCCCCTCGGGCACGTCCAGCACCGAGAACTTCACGTCGCTGGCGTAGGACACGACCCCGCCCCGGAACCAGGCGCTCGATCCCGGCACGTCGACCAGCCGGGCGGCGATGAGCCCGCCGGTCAGCGACTCGGCCACCGCCAGGGTCAGCCCCCGGGCCTGGAGCGCGGCGCCGACCGCGTGCTCCATCGTCTCGTCGTCGACGCCGAACACGATGTCGCCGACGAGGTCGCGCACCACCTTGTCTTCGGCGTCGAGCAGCCGGGCCGCCGTGTCCTCGTCGTCGGCCTTGACCGTGATCCGGACCTTGAGGCCCTCGATCCCGCTGGCCAGGAACGCGAGCGTCGGCGCCCCCGGGCCGCCGGCGTCCAGCTCGACCATGTGGTCGGCCAGCTTCTCGGCCAGGCCCGATTCGCTGTCGCCCCAGGTCCGTAGCGTGCGGGACCGGATCACCGCCACGGTGCCGGCCCGCCGGGCCAGGTCGGGCAGGATGGCGCCGGTCACGATCTCCTGCATCTCGTAGGGAACGCCCGGCACCGCGTAGATCACCTTGTCGCCCACCGGGCAGATCAGGCCGGGCGCCGTGCCGGGCTGGGGATCGGCGATCGCCGTGGCGCCCTCGGGCACCAGGGCCTGGCGGAGGTTGTTGGCCGGCATCCGCCGGCTGCGGGACGCGAACCGCTCGAGGATGCGGTCGACCACGTCGTCGTCCTGGACCAGCCGCACGCCCATGACCCGCGCGATGGCGTCGCGGGTGATGTCGTCCTGGGTCGGGCCCAGGCCGCCGCACACGATCACGGCGTCGGCGCGGCCGAGCGCCAGCTCCAGCGCCTCCACGATGCGGTCGAGGTTGTCGCCCACCGTCTGGCCGTGGGTGCGGTCGATCCCCGCCAGCGCCAGGTGCTCGCCCAACCAGGCCGAGTTGGTGTCGACGACCTGGCCGAGCAGCAGCTCGGTCCCCACCGCGACGATCTCACAACGCATCGCTCACCCGTTTCCCGCCCGACCGGACCGTCAGACGCGCACGCCGCCGGACGCGGTCGCCCGGCTCCCCTCGATCAGGTACTGGGCGCCCGTGACCAGCGTCAGGCCCACGGCCAGCCACAGGCCGGTGTCGGCCAGCCACGGCTCGTTCTCCATCACCGGCGGGCACAGCGCCAGGCCGACCGCCACCGCCTGCACCACCGTCTTGACCTTGGCCCAGAACCTCGCGGGCACGGCCAGGCCCTGGCGGCCCCAGTACGAGCGGAAGGCGGAGATGACGACCTCGCGCACCGTGATCAGCGCCACCGGCAGCCACCAGAACCCGTCGGCCGCCACGATCGCCCACATGGCCCCGAGCACCAGCGCCTTGTCGGCCAGCGGGTCGAGGAACGCGCCGGAGCGGGTCGTTCCCATACGGCGGGCCAGCCAGCCGTCGAAGCCGTCGGTGGCGGCCAGCACGATCCACAGCGCCAGCGCCCCGTACGACGGCCCCGAGATGACGATCAGGACCCACAGCGCCGGCGACAGCACCAGCCGGCCGATCGTGACGGCGTTGGCCGGGGTGGCGAGCGCCGAGGGCCCGAACGAGGAGGTCTCCACGCCGCCTACACCGGGCCGGCTTCGAGGTCGGGACCGGCGGCGCCCTCGACGTGGACCTTCACCAGCTCGCCCACCGGCAGGTCGTCGGGGACGGCCACGATGCCGTCGATCTCGGGGGCCTCGCGGTGACTGCGGGCCGCGCCGGGCTCGTCGACCAGCACCTCCACCACCGAGCCGATCAGGGCGTCCCGCTTGCGGGCGGTGATGCCGTCCTGGAGCTCGCGCAGCTCGGCCAGGCGGTCGGCGACGAGCCCGTCGGCGACGGTGCGGTCGAGACCGGCGGCGTAAGTGCCCTCCTCGGCGCTGTAGGGGAAGAAGCCGGCCCAGTCGAGGTCGGCCTCCGCCACGAACCGGAGCAGGACGTCGTGGTCGTCCTCGGTCTCGCCCGGGTAGCCGACGATGAAGCTCGACCGGAACGCGGCGTCGGGCCGGCGGGCCCGGATGGCGTCGATGCGGCGGGCGAACCGCCCGCCGTCCCCCCACCGGCGCATGCGCCGCAGCAGCGGACCCGAGGCGTGCTGGAGCGACAGGTCGAAGTACGGCACCCCGGTGGCGCAGATGGCGTCGATCAGCGCATCGGTCAGGTCGGACGGGTACAGGTACAGCAGCCGGACCCGGTCGACCCGAGCGGCGGCCGCCTCGACCAGCGGCACGATCGAGCGCTCGCCCCTGCCCTGGTCGCGGCCGTAGGCCGCCAGGTCCTGTGCCACGAGCACGACCTCCCGCACCCCTCCGGCGGCCAGGTCGTCGACCTCGGCCAGCACGCCGTCGAGCGGCCGGCTGCGCTGGCGGCCCCGGAACGACGGGATGGCGCAGAATCCGCAGGCCCGGTCGCAGCCCTCGGCCACCTTGACGTAGGCCCACGGGGCCGCGGCCGGCGGGCGGGGCAGGTTCAGCAGGTCGAGCGGCGGGGCGGCCGGCCCGGCGCCGGCCCGCGTCGGGCCCAGCGTCACCGGCACGCCGAACCCCACCACCGCGTCCGCTTCGGGCAGCGCGCCGGCCAGGTCGTCGCCGTAGCGCTCGGCCAGGCAGCCGGTCACCACCAGGTCGGCGCCCCCGGCCCGGCGATCGGACAGGTCGAGGATGACCTCGATCGACTCGCGGCGCGCCTCCTCCACGAAGGCGCAGGTGTTGACCACGACCAGGTCCGCGTCCTCGGGCGCACCGGCGGGGACGAGCCCATCGGCGAGCATCGTCCCCGTGAGCTTGTCCGAGTCCACCTGGTTCTTCGGACAGCCCAGTGTCTCGACCCAGAACGAGCGGGACATCGCAGGCAGGCTACTGGTCGCCGGCCGGGACCCTGGCATCGGCGCGCGGTCGGGCGACCACGGTCAGGGCAGGATCCAGCCGGTCTTGACGGGCTGGTCACCCCCGACGAGCAGGCACAACGGCTTGCGGGGCAGGTCGTCGAACGTGAAGCGGCCAAGCTCGCCGGTCGTCACGTTCTCGTGGCCGTCCGGCCACACGGCCGTCACCTGGACCGCGGCGTACGGGGACACCGCGCCGACAAGCCGCAGCCGTTCGTCGCCCACGTCGACCTCGACGACAACCTCGCGGCCCGCGCCCGTCCAGCGCAGCTCCCGCAGCACCCGGCCGGCCAGCTGGACGCGCCCGAGCCCGGGGTCGCGCCCCGACAGCGCGTCGTAGGCCAGCGCCGCCGGCTCGGCCTCGATCTGGTGCCAGCCGAAGGCACTCTCGGCGTCGTCCCACCACGCGGGCGGCACCGGGTCGGCGCCCGCGGCCAGGCGACGTAGCTCCTCCAGCAGGGCGTCGTCCGTCGGCAGCGGTGCTGCCGTGTGTGTCATCGCGTGGTCCTCCGGTGTCCCGGCACACCCATCCCCGGCTGGTCGGTTCCGAAGATGATATGGCGCTTCAGGGAGCCATCAGGTGTCGAAGTTGGTCGAGCGCCCGGGCCTGGAGGGCCGGGATGTCGGCCTCGGGCACGTCGAGGGCTGCGGCCACCTCGTCGTCGGTCGGCCGGGGCTCGGCGGTCAGCAGCCACAGGAGGCGCCGGCTGCGCGGGTCGAGGCGGTCGAACGCGCCGAGCAGCACCCGGTCGCGCTCGTAGACCAGTACGCGGGCGTCGATGCCCGTCCCGCCGCCGTTGCCCGCCGCCTGCTCCGCCGACGCCGTGTCGCTGTCGCCCGCGGCGAGCACGGCCGCCGCCTCGGCCGCGTGCGCCGCCCGCAGGCGCCGCAGGCACTCCATGCGGGTGGTCGCCGCGATCCAGCCGCCGACCGCAGCCGGCGCCCGCAGGCCCGACAGGTGCTCGGCCAGGCGCAGCCACACGATCTGGTTGACCTCGGCCGCGTCCGCGTCTGAGAGGCGGTAGGCGCGGCAGACCGCGTGCACCGTACCGAGATACCGCTCCACCAGGCCGTCCCATGCGTCCTCGTCCCCACTGCGGGCACGATCGACGAGGTCGGCCACCGCCCCCGTCTCCACAAGGAGATCCTACGCTCGCAGCCGGCCTCCCGACCGGCGGTTCGACGCCCCGGAGACCGGCGCTCACTCTGTGTGTATGGCGCTCAGCACGTTCATGCGGGCGGCCCGATACGCGGGGACCAGCGCGGCCATCAGGCCGAGCAGCCCCGCGAACACGGCGATTATCACCAGCAGGACCACGGGCACCGCGAAAGCCTCGAAGCCCTCGTCGCGCAACGACCGGGTGATGCCCCACCCGCCGAGCAGGCCCACGGTGAGGCCAAGAACCGTCCCCATCAGGGCGATGATCGCCGACTCCCACCGCACCGCCGAGCGCACCTGCTTGCGGCGCATGCCGACGGCCCGGAGCAGGCCCAGCTCGCGGGTCCGCTCCAGCACCGACAGGGCGATCGTGTTGGCGATGCCGAGAAACGCGATGATGACGGCCAGGACCAGCAGGACCAGGATCAGGTACAGGATCGGGTCGAACTGCGAGCTGATCGTGTCCTTGAACTCGTCGACGCTCTCCACGTCGGCCGTCGGGAACTTGTCGACGATCTCGCGGATCGCCGGCTGGGCCTCCTCGACGGACACCCCGTCGGCCAGGCTCACCAGCACCTGGACGTCGCTCGGGTTGGTGATGGCGGCGTCGTAGTCGTCGAGCCCGATCACGTAGGACCCGATGTTCTCGGCCGGCCCGGACTCGTAGATGCCGGACACGGTGGCGGGCGGTGGCGACCCGCCCCGCGCGTCGTCGAGGAACCGGATCTCCACCGTGTCGCCCACGTCCAGGTTGTCGCTGGTGGCGGTGTCCCGGTCGATCACGACCTCGCCGGACGCCAGGCTGGGCCTGCCCTCGACGACGTCCAGCTCGAACAGGTCGAAGATGCCGTCGTTCGTGCCGGTGACGGCGGTCGTGTCGCCCTCGATCTCGGGGGTGGCGGGGTCGTCGCCAACGAACGCAGGGGCGAACCGGAACGGCACCACCTGGTCGACCTCGGGTAGCTCGGCGATGTCCTCGCCCACCTGCGGGGGCAGCCCGACCAGACCGAAGTCGTCGGTGGTCACAATGAAGTCGCCGTTGAAGCCCGTCGACAGCGCCTCGTCGATCGAGGCCCGCACGGACGAGTTGAGCACCAGGAAGAACGTCACCAGCCCCACGCCGATCGTCAGGGCGAAGGCCGTCAAAGCGGTGCGGCGGGGGTTGCGGACCGCGTTGTCGCGGGCCAGTTCGCCGGACACGCCCCGCAGCCGTGCGACGGGAGCACCGAGCACACCGGCCACCGGCCGGGCGACGACCGGCCCGATGAGGAACGCCCCGATCAACAACCCGAGCACACCCAGGCCCACGTACAGGGGCCTGGATCCGAAGGCGCCGGCCACCAGCAGGGCGACGGCCGCGACCAGGATCACCAGACCGACGATCAGGCGGCCCCGCGACCGGGCGCTGGTGTCCACCGCCACGTCCCGCATGGCCGCCAGCGGCGGGACCCGCGAGGCCCGCCAGGCGGGGATCAGCGCCGACAGCAGGGTCACGACGATGCCAACCGCCAGTGCGATCAGCACCGAGCGCGGCAGGATCGCGAGCGACGAGTCCGGGAGCTGGAGGAAGGACGACAGCAGGAAGGCGACGCCCAGGCCCAGCAGGAAGCCGAAGACAGAGCCGGCCACGCCCACGACGATGGCCTCGACGAGCACCGCCCGGCGGACCTGGCGGCGGCGGGCGCCGACGGCCCGCAGCAGGGCCATCTCCCGAGTGCGCTGGGCCACGATGATCGAGAAGGCGTTGTAGATGACGAACGCGCCGACCACGACGGCGATCACGCCGAAGAAGCCGAGGAAGATGGTGAGGAAGCCCAGCGCCTGCTGGATGTCGTCCTGGGTCTCCTCGGTGATCTGCTGGCCGGTGATGACCTCGACGCCGACGTCGTCGCCGAGGGCGTCCCGGATCCGGGACACCAGCTCGCGCTGGGAGATGCCGTCCTCGGCCGCGGCGGAGATCGAGCTGACCTTGCCCGGCTCGCCCAGCTGCTCCTGGGCCTCCTCGACGGTCCACATGGCGAACGAGGCGCCACCCGGGTTGTCCGCGCTGCCGAACCGGGCGATGCCGGACAGCGTGTACTCGTTGGCGCCGGTGCGGGTCTGGACCTCGACGGTGTCGCCGACCTGGTAGCCGGTGTCCTTGGCCGAGCCCCGGTCGATGACCACCTCGTCGTCGCTCGACGGCGGCTCGCCGTCGGAGATCGTGAACGGGTTGAGCTCCTCGGACTCTTGCCAGTTGGTGCCGAAGGTGGGCGCGCCCATCGCCGGGTTGCCGACCGGGTCGCCGTCGGGGCCGATGATGCGGGCGAAGCCGTCGATCGAGACGTCGGCCTCCGCGACGCCGTCGACGTCCTGCACCTCGTCCAGCAGGCTCTCGTCGATCAGGCCCCGGACCTCGCCGCCGCCGAAGCCCTGGTCGATCTCCTCGTTCGAGCGCACGACCGCGTCGGTCTCGGCGTAGACGTCGGAGAACAGGTCGTTGAACGTGCGGTTGACCGTGTCGGTGAGCACCAGCACGCCGCTGACGAACGCCACGCCCAGCGACACGGCCAGGAACGTGGTGACGAGGCGCGACTTGTGGGCCATGAGGCCCCGGAGGGCGACCTGGAGCACGGGCTCAGTCCCCGAGCTGCTTCAGCCGGTCGAGAACGCGCTCGGCGGTGGGGCCCTCCATCGTGTCGACGATCTTGCCGTCGACCAGGAACACCGCGGTGTCGGCGTAGGCGGCCGCCACCGGGTCGTGCGTGACCATGACGATGGTCTGGGACATCTCCTGCACGGCCCGGCGCATGAAGTCGAGGATCTCCGCGCCGGCCCGGGAGTCGAGGTTGCCGGTGGGCTCGTCGGCGAAGATGATCTCCGGCCTGCTGGCAAGGGCCCGGGCAACGGCCACGCGCTGCTGCTGGCCGCCCGACAGCTCGCTCGGCCGGTGGGTCAGCCGGTCCCTGAGCCCGGTCGTCGACACCACGGTGTCGAGCCACTCGCGGTCGGGCTTGCGGCCCGCCAGCGACAGGGGCAGCACGATGTTCTCCTGCGCGTTCAGCGTCGGCACCAGGTTGTAGGCCTGGAACACGAAGCCGACGCGGTCGCGGCGCAGGAGTGTCAGCTCGTCCTCGCTGAGGTCTCCGAGGTCCTGGTCGCCGACGAAGACCTGGCCGGAGGTGAGCGAGTCGAGGCCGGCCATGCAGTGCATGAGCGTCGACTTGCCCGAGCCGGACGGGCCCATGATGGCGGTGTAGTGGGCCCGGGGGACCTCGAGCGTCACACCGTCGAGGGCAGCGACCGCCGTGTCGCCCTGCCCGTAGATCTTGACGGCGTCGACCGTGCGGGCCGCGGGGGGCTCGGCCACGGCCACGGGCGCGTCTTCGGGTTGAGGGGAGTCCGCGGTCACGTCCATGCAAACCACCGTACGCGTCGCACGGGGCGATGTTGGCACGCCCCGTACCGTCGTCCGAGCATGGTTTCCCGATGGGCGCCTACTCCCGCCCGTCGACGAGGTCTTCCAGCTCCTCGACCGTCATCAGCACGGCCCGGGCCTTCGACCCCTCGGACGGGCCGACCACGCCCCGCTGCTCCAGCAGGTCCATGAGCCGCCCCGCCCGCGCGAACCCGACCCGCAGCTTGCGCTGGAGCATGGAGGTGGACCCGAGCTGGCTGCGCACCACCAGCTCCATCGCCTGCCACAGCAGGTCGTCGTCATCGTCGCCGCCCCCGCCGCCGGAGCCCGGCAGGCCGCCGAGGCCGTCATCGCTGCCCTGGACCGACTCGTCGAACGACACGTCGGGCGCCTGGCGCTTCCACACCGAAGCGACCTTGCGGACCTCGTCCTCGGTCACCCAGGCGCCCTGGATGCGCCGGGCCACCGACGAGCCGCCGTCGAGCACGAGCATGTCGCCCTTGCCGATGAGCCGCTCGGCGCCGCCCTGGTCGAGGATGACCCGGCTGTCGGTCAGCGACGACACGGCAAAGGCGATGCGGGCCGGCACGTTGGCCTTGATGAGACCGGTGATCACGTTGACCGACGGCCGCTGGGTGGCGATGACCAGGTGGATGCCCACGGCCCGGGCCATCTGGGCCAGGCGGGCGATCGACTCCTCGACGTCGCGGGCCGCCACCATCATGAGGTCGGACAGCTCGTCGATGACCACGAGGATGAACGGCAGCCGCGGGTACGACCGACCGGACTCGGCGGAGTCGCTGACGCCGTCACCGTCCTCGTCGACGTAGCCGGCGATCGTGCCCCTGCCGTCGCCGTCGAGGTCGCCCCGGTCGACCGCGGCGTTGTAGCCGGTGATGTCGCGGAACCCGACCTCGGCCAGCAGGTCGTAGCGCCGCTCCATCTCCTTGACCGCCCAGGCCAGCGCGTTGGCGGCCCTCTTGGGGTTGGTGACGACCTGGGTGAGCAGGTGCGGGAGCCGGTCGTACTGGCCCATCTCGACCCGCTTGGGGTCGACCAGGATCAGCCGGACCTGGTCGGGCGTCGACCGCATGAGGATCGACGTGATCAGCGAGTTGAGGCAGCTCGACTTGCCGGCCCCGGTGGCGCCCGCGATCAGCACGTGGGGCATGGCGGCCAGGTTCATCATGATCGAGCGGCCGTTGATGTCGCGGCCGACCGCCACCTCGAGCGGATGCTTCGCCCGCCGGGCCTCCTCGCTGCCGAGGATGTCGCCCAGCGACACGATCTGGCGGCGGGCGTTGGGGACCTCGACGCCGATGGCCTGCTTGCCGGGGATGGGGGCCAGGATGCGCACGTCGGGCGTCGCCATGGCGTACGCGATGTCCTTGTGCAGGCTGGTGACCCGGTTGACCTTGACGCCGGGCCCCAGCTCCAACTCGTAGCGGGTGACGGTGGGGCCCACGACCATGCCCACCAGCCGGGTCTCGACGCCGTGGTCGGCCAGCGCCTTCTCCAGCGTGCGGCCGGTGTCCTCGATGGTGCGGCGGTCGACCTGGTGGGCGCCCGCCCGGTCGAGCAGCGTGAGGGGCGGCAGCTTCCACGCGGACGCCTTGGACGCGGGGCCGAGCGCGATCTCCAGCTGCTCGGGCTCGGCGTCGACGGCTTCGGGGACCTCGATCTTCGGGGCCTTGCGGCGCTTGCCCCGGGCGGGCTCGGTGGCGTCGTCGGGCGGCTCGACCAGCGTGTCGTCGTCGGGCACGAGGGACGGGTCGATCACGTCGGTCGGCGAGCGGTCGTCGTAGGGCAGCCGGAACAGTGTGGCCAGGCGCTGGTTGACGCCGGCCGTGAACGGGCGCACGCCGGCCACCGTGCGGTCGGCCGCCACCCGCAGCGGCGTGCGCGTGAGCACGATCAGCCCGGCCACCGCCACCAGCACCAGGACGGCGACCGCGCCGCCGGTACCGAGGGCCGACTCGATCGGGGTGCCCACGGCCGCCCCCAGGTAGCCGCCGGCGCGGCGGAGCTGGCGGTCGGGATCCTCGAAGCGGGGGCTGCCACCGGCCAGGTGGGCCAGCCCGACCGAGGCCACGACCAGCAGCGCGGTGCCGACGCCGACGTGGGCGGCCACCGACGGCGCATCGGGGCTCGGCTCGACCGGGTTGCCCTCCTCATCGGTGGCCGGGCCCCGCGACAGGACGAGGGCGACGCCGGCGGCGACGAGGGCCACGGGCAGGACGTAGCGCAACCAGCCCAGGGCCAGGCCGGCCGCCTCGGCGATGCCCCGCCCGGCGGGGCCGCCGCCCGCCGCGTAGACGCCGAGCCCGATCACCAGGCCGAGCGCCACCAGGAGCAGGCCGGTCAACTCGTCTGCGTGGCGGCCGAGGGCCCGCGACGACGACCGCGCCGCCCGCTGGGCCAGCGTCGGGCGCTGCCGAGCGACCGTGTCGCGCCGGGTCGTCTTCTTGCTGGCCTTGCGCGGCGTGCCCTGGCGCGGGCGCGAACGCGGGCGCGACGAGGAGCGGGAGGAGGTCTGGCGCGTCGTCACAGTGGCCACAAAGCTACCAGCAGCCCCATCCGCCACAGAGGCATCATTCCGGCGGCTCGCCGCCGGTCGCTAGCGTGGCCGGTCGTGACCGAAACTGCGGGGCGCGGTGTCGCCGTCGTGACCGGGGCCAGCTCCGGGATCGGGGCCGCGAGCGCCCGGGCGCTGGCCGCCGACGGCTGGGACGTGGTGGTCGGCGCCCGCCGGGTCGACCGCATCGAGACGCTGGCGGGCGAGATCGGCGCCCGGTCCCACGTGCTCGACGTGACCGACGGCCCCTCGGTCGACGCCTTCGTCGCCACCGTCCCCGAGTGCCGGCTGCTGGTGAACAACGCCGGCGGCGCGCTGGGCTGGGCGCCGGTGGCCGAGGCCGACGACCAGCAGTGGCGGGTCATGTACGAGACGAACGTCATGGGCGTCGTCCGGATGACCCGCGGCCTGCTGCCGGCCCTGGAGGCCAGCGGCGACGGCCAGGTGATCACCATCGGCTCGATCGCCGGCCACGACCCGTACCCCAACGGCGCCGGCTACAACGCCGCCAAGTTCGCGGTGCGGGCCGTGATGGCGGTGCTCCGCCAGGAGCTGCTCGGGCGGCCGGTGCGGGTGTCGGAGATCGACCCCGGCATGGTCGAGTCCGACTTCAGCCTGGTGCGGTTCGGCGGCGACGCCGAGCGGGCGGCCAGGGTCTACCGGGGCGTCACCCCGCTGACGCCCGAGGACATCGCCGAGTGTGTCCGCTGGGTGGCGTCCCGGCCCAGCCACGTCAACGTCGACCAGCTGATCGTGCTCGCCCGCGACCAGGCCGGCGCCGCGAACGTCCACCGGCGCCCGCAATGAGTCGCCCCTACCGTGGCTGGCAGGACGGGCACCACGTGGTGGTGCGACCGTCCAGCGTCCGCGACCGCAGCTCGGTGCCGCACCGCGGGCACGGCAGCCCGGCCTGCCCGTAGACCTCCAGGCGCTGCTGGTTGCGCCCGGGCAGGCCCTCCACCGTCCGGTAGCTGGTGAGCGTCGTGCCGCCATAGCGGATGCTGCCGGCCATGACCTCCCGCAGCGCGTCCAGCAGGCGGGCGGCCTGCGCCCGGGTGATCGTGCGCCGGAACGGGTTGACGCCCGCCCGCCACAGCGCCTCGTCGGCGTAGATGTTGCCGACCCCCGCGATCGGGCGCTGCGACAGGAGCTGCGTCTTCACCGCCCGCCGGCTGGACCGCAGCGACCGCCAGAACGCCTCGGCCGTGAGCGAGAGGTCGAGGGCGTCCGGGCCCTGGACCGCCAGCGTCCCCGCGTAGGCCCCGCTCACCGCCACCGCCAGCCGACCGAACCGGCGCACGTCCCGGAACTCCAGCGACTCCGCCGCGCCGTCGTCCAGCGCCCACCAGGCCCGCACGTAGGCGTCGCCGGCGTCGCCCGCCGGCCGGACCCGCAGCGACCCGGTCATACCCAGGTGGACGACGAGGTCGCGATCGTCGTCCAGGCCCAGCAGCAGGTACTTGCCCCGCCGGCTCACCGACCCGACCGTGGCGCCGGCGGCGTCGAGGGCGGGCGTGAACTTGGGGTGCGCGAACGCCCAGGCCTCCCCGAACCGCCGGCCCACCACCAGCGGCTCCAGCTGGCGCCGGATGGTCTCGACCTCGGGCAGCTCGGGCACCGCGGGAGCTACGCCTCCATCACGACGGGGACGATCATCGGCCGACGCCTCGTCGACTCGTTGACGAACCGCCCGGCCGCCCGCCGGACCACCTTCTGGAGCGACTCGATGTCGGCGGTGCCGGAGGCCACCGCCTCCTTGACCGCCTGGCGGACCTCCTCCGCGCACTCGGCCAGCAGCGGCTCGGCCTCCGGCGCGTAGACCCAGCCCCGGGTGATCACCTCCGGGCCGAGCAGGATGGCGCCGGTGGCGACGTCCACCGTGACCACCACGACGACCACGCCCTCCTCGGCCAGGACCCGCCGGTCGCGGAGCACGCCGTGACCGACGTCGCCGATGATCCCGTCGACGTACAGGTAGCCGGCCGGCACGGTCTGGTCGACCCGCAGCCCGGCGCCGTCCAGCACGAGCTGGTCGCCGTCGGTGCACACCAGCACGTGGTCGTCGGGCAGGACGCCCATCGACCGGGCCAGCTTGGCGTGGGCGACCATGTGGCGGTACTCGCCGTGCACGGGCACGAAGAAGTCGGGTCGCACGATCGACAGGAGGGTCTTCAGCTCCTCCTGCTTGGCGTGGCCCGAGGCGTGGACCTCGGCGACGCCCGAGTGCACGACCTCGGCACCCAACCGCACGAGCCCGTCGATCACCTTCGACACGTTCATCTCGTTGCCCGGGATCGGGTGCGACGAGAGGATGACGGTGTCGTCGGCGTCGATCTCCAGCCAGCGGTTGTTGCGCTGGGCCATCAGCGCCAGCGCCGACATCGGCTCTCCCTGGCTGCCGGTGGAGATCACGCACACCTGCCCCGGCTGCAGGTCCCGCACGTCGTCGATGTCGACCAGCGCGTGGTCGGGGATCCGCAGCAGGCCCATCTCCCGGGCCAGGCGCACGTTCTTCTTCATCGACAGGCCGAGCGTGGCCACCTTGCGCCCGAAGGCGACGGCGGCGTCGGCGATCTGCTGGACCCGGTGGATGTGGCTGGCGAAGCAGGCGATGACGATGCGCCGGCCCTCGTGCTCGTGGAACAGCTCGTAGAGCACCTTGCCGATCGTCGTCTCGCTGCGGGCGTAGCCCGGCTCGTCGGCGTTGGTGGAGTCGCTGAGCAGCAGCCGGATGCCGTCGCCCGAGGCCAGCGCCCCGATGCGCCCGAGGTCCGTGAGCCGCCCGTCGACCGGTGTGAGGTCGAGCTTGAAGTCGCCGGTGTGCAGGATCGTGCCCTGGGGCGTGTGGAACGCGGTGGCGAAGCCGTGGGGCACCGAGTGCGTGACCGGGATGAACTCGACGTCGCACGGCCCGATGCGCCGGCGCTCGCCGTCCCGCACCGGGACGAGCTCGGTGCGCTCGAGGACGCCCGCCTCCTCAATGCGGTTGCGGGCCAGGCCAAGGGTCAGCTCCGAGCCGTAGATCGGGAACGACAGCTCCCGCAGCAGGTAGCTGAGGCCGCCCATGTGGTCCTCGTGGCCATGGGTGATGATCGCCCCGTCGACACGGTCGGCGTTCTGGCGCAGGTACGTGAAGTCGGGCAGCACCAGATCGACCCCGAGCATGTCGAGCTCGGGGAACATCAGGCCGACGTCGAGCAGCAGGATGCGGCCGTCGACCTCGATGCACGCGCAGTTGCGGCCGATCTCCCCCAGCCCGCCGAGGAACGTGACCCTGACCGGATCAGCCATCGGCGTCCGATCCCAGGTCGTCGAGGACCTGCCGCACCGCCCGGTGCAGGTCGTCGCCGAGCGGCGGCATGGGCGGCCGGCACGGGCCGGCGGGCTGGCCGAGTGCGGCGAGCGCCGCCTTGGCCGCCCCCGCCTGGACCCAGGTCTCGCTGGACTCGACGGCGTAGGACGGCAGCAGCCGGGCGTTGATCTCGCGGGCGGTGGTGACGTCGCCCTTGCCGAACGCGGCGATCATCTCCACGTGCAGGCGGGTGGTCCAGTGGGTGCACACGCCGACCACGCCCACCGCGCCGACCGCCAGCAGCGGCAGCGTGAGCGCGGTGTCACCCGAGTAGAGGTCGTAGTCATCCGGGGCGCCGGCGATGATGGCGGCCGCCTCGGACGGCTTGCCGCGGGCGTCCTTCAGCCCCACGATCGACCGCACCTCGTTCGCCAGCCGCACGTGGGTGTCGACGCTCATGGCCCGGCCGGTGCGGCCCGGCACGTCGTACACGACGATCGGCAGGTCGACCGCGTCGGCCAGTGCGCGGAAGTGGGCGTCGAGGCCGGCCTGGGTGGGCCGGTTGTAGTACGGCGTGACGACCAGCAGGCCGTCGACGCCGGTCGTGGCGGCCCGCCGGGACAGCTCGATCGTGTGGCGGGTGTCGTAGCTGCCGGATCCGGCGAGGAGCGGCACGTCGACCGCACCCCGCACGGTCTCCCACAGCGCCACCTTCTCGTCGTCGGTCAGCGTGGGCGCCTCCCCGGTTGTGCCGGCCAGCACCAGGCCGTCGTTGCCCTGGGCGACGAGCCAGCGGGCCAGGGTCGCGGCCCCGTCGAGGTCGAGGTCGCCACCGTCGGTGAACGGGGTGACCATGGCGGTCAAAACCTTGCCGAAGCGGGCGCTACCCATCTAGTGCTCTCCTGTGCTGTGGTTCACGACGCCGCCTCGTCGCTGCGTTCGATGCCGAGGGTGGTGAGCAGGTCCTCGTGGAGCTCGAACCACACGGAGTGGAAGCTCGGGAACGTCGGCTTGGCGAACCAGTCGCCCTCGCCGGCCTCGACCTTCTCGACGGCCCGCCGGAGCTGGTAGCCGTAGGTCGCGTAGCGGTCGAGCGCCCCGGCGAGCTGCTCGACCACCGCCTCGGCCTGCTCGTTCAGCCGGGCGAGGTCGGCGACCACTGCGCCGTCGTAGGCCTTGTCACGGTGGTCGTTGCGCACCAGCCTCCCGCCGACGTTGCGGACCTGCCAGCGGCTGCACGCGTCGAGCACGCCGGCGTTCAGCGCCCGGAACCGCTCGTAGGCGCCGGTGACCGTGGCCCTGGCCCCGGCCGCATCGACCTCGTCGCGGACCGCCCGCTGGTCCTCGGCCCGCCCGGCCGGCGTCAGCGCCCAGCCGGCGAGCGCCCCGGTGCGCTCGATCGCCAGGCCCGCCTCCGCCAGCGCGGCCAGCTCGCCCGCCACCCTGTCGCCGTCCAACCCGGTGGCCCCGGCCAGCGCGGCGACGTCCGCCACGCCCTTCAGGCGCAGGCCGTGCAGCACCAGCAGGCGCGGATCGGACGGGTACGACACCGGGCGCAGGGTACCAGCGCGCTCCTGCAGCACCCGACGTGGTTCAGGGCGCCGTGACCAGCACGCCGTCACCGGCCAGGAGCCGTTCGAACGCCGTCACCCACGCCTCGTAGTACGGCGTGTCGGGCGGCGCCTCGGCGATCGCGTCCATCAGGTGGCGTCGGAACCGGGCCCAGTCCTCGTCCCGCGACGCCAGGTAGGCGGCCGCCAGACCGAAGGCCCGGCTCTCCCACAGGGCGTCGAAGGCGAGCTCGCCGTTGACCCGAGGGATCTCGGGCGGGACTCCCGCCGTCACCGGGCTCACCGGACGACACCGATCATGTGGTCGCGGGTCACGAGCGGGACCAGATCGTCCTCGCTCAGGCCGTCGGTGCCGTCCGGCCGCTCGGGGAGCACCAGGTAGCGCACCTCGGCGCTGGAGTCCCACACCGCCACCTCGACGCCGTCGGGGACGGTCGTCCCGAACTCGGCGAGCACGGTCCGGGGCTCGCGCACCATGCGTGCCCGGTACGCGTGGCTCTTGTACCAGCGGGGCGGCAGCCCGAGCACCGGCCACGGGTAGCAGGAGCACAGCGTGCACACGACCACGTTGTGGACGGCGGGCGTGTTCTCCAGCACCACGAGGTGCTCGCCCTCGGGACCCCCGAAGCCCAGCTCGCCGATCGCGGCGGTGCCGTCGGCCAGCAGCCGGGCCCGGTAGTCGTCGTCGATCCAGGCCCGGGCCACGACCTTGGCGCCGTTGAGCGGGCCGACGTCCTGCTCGTAGGTCTCGACGATCGCGTCGACGACCTCGGTGGTCAGCAGGCCCTTCTCCACGAGCAAGGACTCGATGGCGTCGACCCGCCGCTCGATCGGGGAGGGCTCGGCGCCGCGGTGGCCGTCATCACTCATGTCAGGTACCTCTCCCACAGGTCGACGGTCACGGACCCGGGCTCGGCGTCGTCGCCCCACAGGTCGGCGTTGGCGAACCGGACGGAGTAGACGGCCTCGGGCCGGTCGTCGCCCGGGTGGGGCCACGCCCCCTCGATGCGAGCGACGGTGCCCGTGGCGCCGCGGACGTAGCGGGGACAGCGGTGGTGGCCCTCGGGCGCCATCCGGCGCACGGTGACCCGATCGCCCACCGCGAACGCTCCGGCGGCCGGCGCGCCGGACGTGGGCTGCGGGCTGTCGAGGAACGCCCGGATCGGCGCCACCAGCTCGGGGCTGTCGTGCTCGAGCCGCGCCGGCCTGGCACCGCCGGTCGCGGCCCGAGCGTCGATCTCCGCTTCGGTGAGCGTGCCCGCCCCGACCAGGCCGGCCTCGACCGACCGGGCCCAGCGCTCGTAGTACGACGATGCCAGGTAGGTGGCGGGGTCGATGCGCTCGATGGCCGGCCGGATGGAGCCCCGCCGCAGGCCGGCGGCGCCCGTGCCGATCATGAGGCCGACGACCCGACCCTCCCACGGCTCGTGGAACACGGGCTCGCCGGCCTCGGGCTCGACGGGCCCGAAGCCGTGCATGCCGCCCATGTCGTGGATGCCGTCCACCGCCGGCGAGCGTAGGCGGGGCGACCCCGGGTCAGCCCGCGATCTCGCCCTCCGCCAGCTGGAACATGGCGTACTCCTCGCCGGTGTCGGGATTGTCCTCGAAGCCGATCACGCCCAGCTCGGTGAACTTGCCCCGCAGCCAGCCGCCGTTGGCGTCGAGGAGGCCCAGCTTCTTGCAGTTGGGCACGATCTTGGAGAACAGCAGCGACTGGAACATCGCCCGCTGGGGCGACGCCATCACCAGCGGCAGCACCTGGGACACGTCGAGGCCCATCCGGTCCCACACCTCCTGCTGGAGGAACCGGTCCCGCATCCGGACCGCGGCCTCGAACGCGAACTCCTGGCGCTCGGCCAGCTCGGCGTCGGTCAGCTCGGCGTAGTACTCCTTCAGTGACAGGACGCCGAAGGCGACGTGGCGGGCCTCGTCGGACATCACGTAGCGCAGCAGCTGCTTGAGCAGCGGCTCGGTCGTGATCTGGTGGATGAACCCGAAGGCCGCCAGCGCCAGGCCCTCGACCATGATCTGCATGCCGAGGTAGGTCATGTCCCACCGGCTGTCGTTGACGATGTCGTCGAGCAGCAGCTTGAGGTGGGCGTTGATCGGGTAGTGGCCCGACAGCTTGGTGTCCAGGTACCTGGCGAAGACCTCGACGTGGCGAGCCTCGTCCATCACCTGGGTCGACGCGTAGTACTTGGCGTCGATCCACGGGACGGTCTCGACGATCTTGGCCGTGCACAGCAGGGCGCCCTGCTCGCCGTGCATGAACTGGCTGAGGGTCCAGTTCTGGCTCTGCACCCCGAGCTGGATCCACTCCTCCGTGTCCCACGTCGCGAACGGCGTGCCATCGACCGCCGACTGGTCGATCCCCATCATCATCCCGCCCATGTTCTGGACCGCGTTGTTGACGACGACCGCCTCCTGGTCGACGTCGGTGTCCCACGGCAAGTCGACCTCGCCGTTCCACTGGGAACGCTTGGCCTTCTCGTAGAGCCGGTTGAGCGCCGGACGCCGGCCCTTCTCGTAGTCCCAGGTGAAGATCGCCTCGGCGTTGTCCGCCACGGCGTGGATCGCCTCGTCGATGTCGGTGTTCGACACCGAGAGGATGGCGGTGAGGTCGTCGAGCTCGGCCCGGCCGATCAACTCTTCGTTGGTGGTCATATCGGCTCCTTCGGGGGGCGCACGGCGGGGACGAGGTAGGTGGACACGAAGCGGCGGACGGCGGCGGGGTCGCGGGTGTCGAGCCACGCTGCGGGGCGGAAGCCGAGGCTGAGCACCACGCGGGCCAGCAGGTCGGCGGCGGGACGGACGGCGTCGTCGGGCAGGAAGCGGCCGAGGTGCGGCCGGCACAGCTCGGTGGCGACGTCGAGGAAGCGGTCGAGGTGGTGGAAGGCGAAGTGCGGCAGGACCAGGTCGGCGTCGTGCGCCAGGACGGACCGCACGACTTCGTCGTCGGCCATGATCGCCAGCGCGCCGGTCACGCCGACGACCAGCAGGTCCTCCAGGGTGCCGGCCGTGGACAGGGCGGCGTCGTAGTCGGTGAACAGCCGGCCGGCCTCGTGGCACAGGACGGCCTCGGCCAGGCGATCCTTGCCGCCCGGGAACGCCCGGTAGGCGGTGGCGCGGGCCACGCCGGCCTCCCGGGCGATGTCCTCGAGCGTCGTCTTGCGCAGGCCCCAGCGAGCGATGCAGGCCCGGGCGGCCTCGACCAGGCGGCGCTCCGGCGCGTCGGCGTCGCGGTAGCCGGTCGTCCACTCGTCGACGAGCGCGGCGGCCGTGCCGGTCATGTCGAGACACTAGGCACGATTCCGTCTCACTGTCTAGGACCGGTCTTAGACCGTCGGCGCGCCCTCCGGGTCCGCCAGCACGCCCGCCAGCAGGTGGCCACGCACCAGCCGCCGGACCTCGGCGGGGTCGTCCAGGTCCCAGGCGCCGCGGGTGCCGATGAGCGACAGCGCCAGCCGGGACAGCACGTCGGCCGCCTCCTCGGGGTCGACCCCGGGACGTAGGCGCTCGGTCTCCAGGCGGCGGGCCAGGTCGCGGCGCAGGAACGCCAGGACCGCCGGCATCACCGAGGCGAGCTGCGGCACGACCTCGTCGGCCTCGACCTGGAGCGCGTGCTGGAGCACCTCGTGCTCGGCCAGCCGGCGGCGGCCCGCCACCAGGCCCCGCTCCAGCAGCGTGGCCGCGTCGTCCACCGGGCCGATCTCCAGAGCCAGGCCCGCGAAGAACTCCCCCACCGCCCACGACACCGTCGCCGCCACCATCTCGTGCCGCCCGCCGGGGAAGACCCGGTACACGGTCGCCCGGGCCACGCCGGCCTCGCGAGCGACGCCCTCGACCGTGACCCTGCCGATGCCGTCGCGGGCCACACAGGCGTAGGCGCTCTCGACGATGCGCTGGCGCGTGCTCGTCGGTCAGCCCCCCTGGTGCGCCAGCTCGTCGGGCTCGCGGTCGGCGTCGTCGTCGACCTCCTTGCCGCGGCGCTGGACGACCCGCCGCAGCACGAGCGGGTACCCGACGATGGCGATGGTGGTGAAGATGAACCACTGGACCGCGTAGCTGAGGTGGGGCCCCTCGCTCAGCTCCGGCGGCGGGACCGCGAGGATGCTGTCGGCGCCGCCACCGCCGCCGGCCTCGGCGCCGTTGGGCTCCGGCGGGTCCGAGCTCTCCGCCAGGACCAGGCCGCCCAGCACGCCGTCCTCGGCCAGGAGCGGCGCC
>DASRJM010000244.1:0-2003 GCA_035649475.1 Acidimicrobiales bacterium | reverse complement strand
CGTCCATGACCGCGTCGAGGAATGCGCTGCGCACCCCGCCCCGCTCCAGCGCCCGCAGCCCGGCGGCGGTGGTCCCCCCGGGCGACGTGACCGCGGCCCGCAGCGCCTCGGGCCCGTCGCCGGACTCCCTAAGCAGGCGGGCCGCCCCGACGAGGGTCTGCGTGGCCAACGCCGTCGCCGTGGGCCGCGGCAGGCCGGCCAGCACGCCGCCCTCGATCAGCGCCTCGGCCACCAGGAACACGTAGGCCGGCCCCGATCCCGACAGACCGGTCACCGCGTCGAGCAACCCCTCCGGCACCCGCACGACGGTTCCGACCGCCCCGAGGATCGCCTCCGCCCAGGCCAGCTCGCCCTCGCCGGCGTGCGTCCCGGCCGCCACCGCCGCCGCCCCGGCCCCGACGAGCGCGGGCGTGTTCGGCATCGCCCGCACCACGGGAGTCCCGGGCGCCAGAACCGCCTCCAACCGGGCGACGGTCACCCCGGCGGCGATCGACAAGACGGGCGCCGGCCGATCCTGCTCGTGGTGCTCACGAGGATCGAGGGCGCGGCTCGCGGCCTCGACGTCGCCCGGCTTCACCGCCAGAACGTGGCCCGCGGCGGGGCCGGGGTCCGCGGCCACGTCCAGGCCGGGGAACCGCTGGCGCAGCTCGTCGGCGCGGGCATCGAGCTTCTCGACCACCCGCAGCTCGGTCACCGGCGCGAACCCGGCCGCCACCAGGCCGGCCACCAGGGCCTCGCCCATCTTCCCTCCGCCGATGACCTGCAGCCGGGGCGTCATGGTCGCGACGTTACGGGTCCGGCCAGGGGTGCACGGTGAGCCGGGGCCACAGCTGCTGCCAGCGGGCGGCCTTGGCCTCGTACACGTGGCGCGGGGCCTGCACCGGGTTGGGGCGGAGCACGAACGCGAACAGGTCGTCCAGGCCGAACGCGGCGTACACCGTGTCCTCGCCCCCCAGCGTGCGGAGGCCGACGCAGCAGGCCTGGCCGGGGAACGTGGCGATGGCCTCCTCCGTCGAGCGGTACGGCGTGCACGGCATCCCGAACTTCCGCTCGTACCAGAGGTGGACCCGGGCCTCGTTGCGCACCTCGATCTCCACGCCGGCGTCGTTGCCGGCGCAGCGCCGGATGACCTCGTCCTCGGCCTCCCACGACAGATCGGAGTCGTCGAAGTAGACGAGGTCGTAGTCGCGGATGCCCCGGGCCGGGTCGCGCCCGTCGAGCACGTTCCACACGGTCTGGAAGAGGCAGCCGGCCGCGAGGTACCACCCGGGCAGGTCCCACCCCTCGGCCAGGCCCAGCACGCGCTCGACCGCCGGGTTGCGCCGGACCAGGCCCGCGAACCGCTGTTGGTCGGGCGTCACCGCAGTGCCCGCTGGCGGCCCGGCGCGCCCGACGACTTCCCCGAACGTCGGCGACACCGGAAACCGCCATGGATCAACAACATACACCATATCGCCATGAGATAGTCTCTACGACCGTGAAAAGTGTGAAGCGAACCCGATGTGCAGCGCCGTCGGGAAGTACTGCTCGACCCACTGGTAGAGCGACCCGAGGATGCGGTCGAGCTCGTCGTCGTCCACCGCCCCGTTGTCGATCTGCCCGATCAGGAAGATGGCGTCCTCGTCACCGATGGCGAACGCCGCCCCGTACAGCCTGCGGTTGCGCCGCAGCAGGTGCTCGTAGAGGGCCCCGTGGTTCTCCTCGGGCGCCGGCATCATGTAGGTCTCGTAGTGCAGCGTCCGCTGGCGCAGGTGGAACCAGATGGTGAAGACGTCCTTCGCCTCGCCCCGCACCCGCACGAACCAGCGTCGCTCCCCCGACGTCTCGTCGCGCTCGACGGCCGCCACAACGGGGTTGTCCTCGCGCTGGCGGGCCAGCCACGCCTCGATGCGCTCGGCGAGGACGTCGAGCTCGGCGTCGGTCGAGGGGTCGTGGGTCATGTCACCGGACGGTAACGGCCGCGCCAGACTCTGCGGATGCAATCCGATCCGGGGTGGACAGCA
>DASRJM010000243.1:0-17114 GCA_035649475.1 Acidimicrobiales bacterium | reverse complement strand
AGCTCGGCGCCGAGCGCCACCTGGCGGCTGACGGCGGTCGTCCCGTCGCCGGCGACCGCGTCGGCGGTGGCGGCGAGGCCGGCCGCGTGCACCAGCACCGACGCCCCGCAGTCGGCGGCGATGTAGGTGAGCTCGGGGGCGGTGAGACGCCAGTTGAGCGGCACGAACACCCCGCCGAGCGACGCGGTGGCGAACAGCGTCTCGAGCAGCGCCGGGTCGTTGGGGCCGAGGTAGGCCACCCGGTCACCCCGCCCGACACCGAGGTCCCGCAGGGCGACGGCCAGGTGGCGCCGCCGGTCGTCGAGCTCGACGTAGGTGCGGGCGGTGTCGCCGTGGCGCACCGCGACGCGGTCGGGGGACAGGCGCCGCCGCCGGGCGGGCCACGAGCCGAGTCCCTGGTCGCGCACCGCCTCACCCTCCGTCGAGGGCGAGCTGGCGGGCGGCGTTGTGCGTCACGTCGATAGCCCCTCCGGCCGACTCCGGCACGGCGCGATTGTCACCACGATTGCGCGCAAAGTCAACGGCACGGCCGTCCGCCGGATTGTCGACAATCGTGTGCACATCGTGCAGACTGCTAGACCGTGGTGGTCGACGGCATCCGGAGCATGGTGATGCGGGGCGGGACGTCGAAGGGCCTCTACTTCGTCGCCGACGACCTGCCGGCGGACCCCGCGGCCCGCGACGAGCTGCTGCTGCGGATCATGGGCTCGCCCGATGCCCGGCAGATCGACGGGATGGGCGGGGCCCACCCGCTCACCAGCAAGGTCGCCGTGGTGTCCCTGCGCACCGACGGTGCCGCCGACGTCGACTACCACTTCCTGCAGGTGGTCGTGGACGAGGCCGTGGTAACCGACCGGCAGAACTGCGGCAACCTGCTGGCCGGCGTGGGACCCTTCGCGCTCGAGCGGGGCCTCGTCGCCGCGCCGGACGGCGACACCGCCGTCGTCCGCATCCACATGGTCAACACCGGCGGCCTGGCCACCGCCACGGTGCCGCTGAGCGGCGGGCGTCCCGACTACGGCGGCACCACCGCCATCTCGGGCGTGCCCGGGACGGCCGCCGCCATCCGCCTCGACTTCGAGGGCATCGCCGGTTCGTCGTGCGGGGCGCTGCTGCCCACGGGCAACGCGGTCGACGAGGTGTGCGGCCTGGCCGTGACCCTGATCGACAACGGGATGCCCGTGGTGATCCTGCGGGCCGCGGACGTCGGCATCACGGGCTACGAGGACTGTGCCGAGCTGGAGGCACACGACGCCCTGCGGGGGACGCTCGAACGCCTGCGCCTGGAGGCGGGCCCGCGCATGAACCTCGGCGACGTCGCGGCCACCACCGTCCCCAAGCTCACGATGGTGGCGCCGCCGGCCGCCGGCGGAGTCATCGCCACCCGCACGTTCATCCCCCACCGGTGCCACGACGCCATCGGCGTCCTGGGCGCGGTGAGCGTCGCCACCGCCGCGCTGCTGCCCGAGGGTCCGGCGGCCGAGGTGGCCGACCGCGACGGAGACGGCGGCGCCGTCACCGTCGAGCACCCGACCGGCAGCTTCGAGGCCGCCGTCGACCTGAGGATCGAGGACGGCGTCCCGGTCGTGGAGCGGGCGGGCATCATCCGCACCGCCCGCAAGCTCATGGACGGCACCGTCTTCCCCCGCGACACGTTGTCCCGGGACTCCTGATGGAGCGGACGATCGCGCCGCCCCACGCCGATCCCCACGCGCCGCGGGCCTTCACGCCGCCCCCGGGTGCGTGCGATGCCCACTGCCACGTGTTCGGGCCCGCGGCCCGCTTCCCCTTCTCGCCGGGCCGCAGCTACACCCCGCCCGACGCCGGCGTCGACGACCTCGCCCGGCTCCACACGCACCTCGGGCTGTCGCGGGCCGTGCTCGTCCAGGCGAGCTGCCACGGCACCGACAACCGCGCCCTGCTCGACGCCCTCCGCCGCCACCCGGGCCGCTACGCGGGCGTGGCGATGATCGACGACGGGACCGGCGACGCCGAGCTCGACGAGCTCCACGAGGCCGGGGTCCGCGGCACCCGGTTCAACTTCGTCGCCCACCTCGGCGGCGCGCCCGATCTCGACCTGTTCGACCGGACCGTGGCGCGGGTCGCACCCCGAGGCTGGCACGTGGTGCTGCACTTCGACGCCGCCGACCTGCCCGACCATGCCGCACTGCTCGACCGGATGCCCTGCCCGTACGTGATCGACCACATGGCCCGGGTCGACGCCGTCGCCGGGCTGGACCAGCCGCCGTTCCGGGCGCTCCTGGCGCTGCTGCGCGACGAGCGGTGCTGGGTCAAGGTCTCGGGCGCGGAGCGGCTCACCGCCGGGGGCGGGCCGCCGTACGACGACGTGGTGCCCTACGCCCGGGCGCTCATCGCGGCCGCGCCCGACCGGGTGCTGTGGGGGACCGACTGGCCCCACCCCAACGTGCGGCACATGCCCGACGACGGCGACCTCGTCGACCTCGTGGCCGACTTCGCGCCCGACGAGGCGACCCGGGCCCGCATCCTCGCCGACAACCCGGCGCGGCTCTACGACTTCGCCGGCGGGCGCGCCGGCTGATCAGCTCCACACCTCCTCGCGAACCGGCGATCAGGCCAGTTCCCCGGCCAGCGGCTCCAGCAGGCGGGCGTCGTACGGCCCGCGCATCGAGAAGATCACGAGGCCGACGCCGGCGGCGGCGAATCCCGCCGCGGTGTCGGCCAGCGCAGCCGGGTCGTCGTCCGCGGCCCACATCAGGTGGACGGACCGGCGGATCTCCCCCGGATCGCGCCCGATCGCCGCACAGTGCTCGCGCAGCACCGCGTCGAGCCGCGTCCACGCCCCGGGGTCCTCGGGACGCACCACGTCCCAGTGGTCGGCCCAACGGGCCACCGTGCGCAGCGTCCGCCGAGGGCCGCGGCCCCCGATCACGATGGGGAGGCGGTCCTGGACCGGCTTGGGCTCGCAGCGGGCGTCGACCAGGCGGTAGTAGCGGCCCGAGAACGTCGTCGCCTCCCGGGTGAGCAGCGACACGATGACCTCGACGCCCTCGTCGAAGCGGTCGAACCGCTCCGTCAGCGTGCCCAACGGGATGCCGTAGGCGTCGGCCTCCGGCTCGAACCACCCCGCCCCGAGCCCGAGGTCGAACCGGCCGCCGGCGATGTGGTCGAGAGTGGCCGCCATGTTGGCGGTGACCGCCGGATGGCGGAAATGCATGCCGTTGACCATGCAGCCGACGCGTAGTCGGCGGGTGGCCTGCGCCAGCGCGGCGAGCAACGTCCAGCTCTCGAGCTCGCTGCCGTCGAGCGGCGGGCTGAGCGGGTAGAAGTGGTCCATCGTCCACGCCGACTCGAACACGTCGATGTCGTCGGCCGCCTGCCAGAGCCCGAGGATCTCCGACCACGTGCCGTGCTGCGGCGGCGTCTTGACGGCGTAGGCAACCATGGCGCTACAGGGCGAGCCCCACGTAGTTCTCGGCGAACGACCGCTGGGCGGCCTCCGAGCCGGCGAGGTAGTCGAGCTCCGCCTCCTGGACCCGGCGGTCGAAGTCGCTGCTCGCCGAGAACCGGTGCATCAGCGTGGTCAGCCACCACGAGAACCGCACGGCCTTCCACACCCGGGCCAGCGCCCGGTCGGAGTACTCGTCGAGACCTGCGGTCGTGCGCCCGCGCAGGGCGTCGGCGAGGGCGACGGCCAGGTAGCCGACGTCGGACACGGCGAGGTTGAGTCCCTTGGCGCCCGTGGGCGGCACCACGTGGCCGGCGTCGCCCGCCAGCAGCAGGCGGCCGTGGCGCAGCGGCTCGGCCACGAAGCTGCGCAGCGGGGTGATCGACTTCTCGATCGACGGCCCGGTGACCAGCCGGTCGGTGACTTCGGCCGGCAGGCGCCCGCGCAGCGCCTCCCAGAACCGCTCGTCCGGCCAATCCTCGACGCGATCGCCACTGCCGCACTGCACGTAGTAGCGGCTCAGCATGGCGTGGCGCATCGAGCACAGGGCGAACCCGTGCTCGCTGTGGGCGTAGATCAGCTCCTTGTCGACGGGCGGCGTCTCGGACAGGATCCCCAGCCAGCCGAAGGGGTACGTGCGCTCGTAGGTCCGCGCCGTCGACGCCGGGATGACCGTCCGGCTCACGCCGTGGGAGCCGTCGCAGCCGGCCACGAAGTCGCAGTCGATGCGGTGGCTCGTGCCCTCCTTGGCGAACGTGACGAAGGGAGATGGTCCGGTGACGTCGTGGGGAAGGACGTCCTCGGCGCAGTCGACCACCGGCGACCCGGTGTCGTCGAGGGCGGCGTACAGGTCCTTGGTGACCTCGGTCTGGCCGTAGATCATGACCCCCTTGCCGGTGAGGCCCTTGAAGTCGACCCGCACGTGGCGGCCGGAGAAGCTGAGGCCGACCCCGTCGTGCACGGTGCCGTGGCGGTCCATGCGCTGGCCGACGCCTGCGGCCCGCAGCGTCTCGACGGTGCCCCACTCGAGGACGCCGGCGCGGACGCGGGCCAGGACGTGCCCGCGGGTCTGCCGCTCGAGGATCACCGAGTCGACGCCGGCCAGGTGCAGCAGCCGGGCGAGCAGCAGCCCGGCCGGGCCGCCACCGATGATGACCACCGGGACCCGGGCGGGCACACCTGCCGGCGGGCTCACAGGACCTGCCGGAGGCGTTCGAGGACCTGCATCGTCGGCAGGCACCGGGCGACGCTGGACTCGGGCTCGCGGCCCTCGCGCACGGCGTCGACGAACTCGCGGTCCTGGTTCTCGATGCCGTTCGCGGACGGGCCGACGCCCGACACGTCGACGGGCTTGCCGTACCCGTCGGCCAGGTCGTCGTAGCTGGCCACGTAGGTGCCGGTGTCGCCGATGTAGCGGAACGTCGTGCCGAGCGGGCCGTCGTTGTTGAACGACAGCGCCAGCGTGCACAGGGCCCCCGACGGCGACTGCAGGCCGACGGACATGTCCATGGCGATGCCGAGCTCGGGGTGGACCAGGCCCTGGCTGGCCCACGCCCGGTCCGGCACCTCTCCGGTCTGGTGGAGGAACAGGTCGACGGTGTGGCAGGCGTGGTGCCACAACAGGTGGTCGGTCCAGGTCCGCGGCTGGCCGAGCGCGTTCCTGTTCTCGCGGCGCAGGAAGAACGTCGAGGCGACGAGGTGCTGCAGCGTGAGCTCGCCGGCCACGATGCGCCGATGGACCCACTGGTGGCTCGGGTTGAAGCGGCGGGTGTGGCACACCATGGCCGTGACGCCCGCCCGCTCCTGGGCGGCGACGACGGCCTCGGCGTCGGCCAGGCTGTCGGCCATCGGGATCTCGACGAGGACGTGCTTGCCGGCCTCCATGGCCTGGATGGCCTGGGCGGCGTGCAGGGGCGTGGGCGTCGCCAGGATGACGGCGTCGACCGCCGGGTCGTCGAGCGCCTCGCCCAGGTCGGTGCCGTGTCGCTCGATCCCGGCCTCGGCGGCGAACGTCGCGGTGTCCTCGGGGTTCCCCCCGGCGAGCGCCACGACGGCGAGGTCGTCGATGCGGCGCAGCGCGGCGACGTGCTGGCGGGCTATCGCGCCCTCGCCGGCCAGGACGACGTTCATGCGCTGTGCCATGCCCCTCCCTCGGCTACTTTGTGCACAATACTGTTGACGATCCGGTCCGTCACCCGGTTCTGCTGACAGACTGACGAGGCCATGGTCATCACCGCACCCGTCGCCGACCGGCTGAGAGACGACATCCTCGAGGGCACGTTTCCGCCAGGTGAGCGGCTGATCGAGCTCCAGCTCGCCGAGCGCTACCGCGTCGGCCGGGCGGCGATCCGGGCCGCACTCGTCGAGCTCGACGCCGAGGGCCTCGTCCAGCGGGAGGCCAACCGTGGTGCGGCGGTGCGCCGCATCAGCGTCGCCGAGGCGGTGGAGATCACGCAGGCCCGCGCCGTCCTCGAGGGCCTCATCGCCCGCCTGGCGGCCGAGCGGGCCGGCGAGCGAGAGCGGGAGGAGCTGCGCGACCTGATCGCCGAGATGACCCTGGCGGTCGAGGAGGACGACAAGCTCGGCTACTCGAAGCTCAACCGCGAGCTCCACGGCGCGCTGCGGCGCATCGCCCGGCACCGCGTCGCCGACGACCTCGTGGCCAACCTCCGGAACCGGGCCGCCCACCACCAGTTCCGTCTGGCCCTCATGCCCGGCCGGGCGGCGGAGTCGCTGCTCCAGCACGCCGCCATCGTCGAGGCCGTGACGGCCGGCGACGGGCCGGCCGCAGAGGAGGCCATGCACGAGCACCTGGCGTCCGTCATCGTCGTGCTCCGCCAGTGGGAGGCGTTCGACTCGCGCTCGTGAGCCCTCAGGCGGGAGGATCGGGCACGAGCGCCGGATCGGCCTCGATCCGGCGGAGGTGGGTCGTCGTGGCGGCGGTCATGGTCGGCTCGACCCCCAGCTCGGACAGGAGCGCCGCTGCGGCCTCCATCTCGTGGACCCGGCGCGCCGCGTGGCGGGGCGTGCCGGTCACGAGCCGGCGGAGGAGCGCCTCGTCGGCCGCCGTGATCTCGCCGACGATGTTGGCCCAGGTCTCGCCCGCCAGGTCGGCGGCTACGGCTGCTCGCATCGACTCGATCACCACCGCCGCCAGTCCCTTCATGAACACGCTGCGGAGCAGCTTGCGGGTCGCCGCCCCACCCGGCTCGTCGCCGGCGTGCTCGACCGGCATCCCGAGCGGTGTCATCGCGGCCGCGAAGTCCCGCGCTGCCGGGCCGGAGGCCAGCGCCGGGGTTCGCAGGCCCGGGCCGGCGACGACGGCCATGAGCGCCACGTCGACGAAGCCGAGCCCGGCGTCGCGGGCGATCGCGCCCAGCCGCCGCTTCAGCGCGGGCGGGGCGGTGGCGAGGTCGGCGTAGACGGCGTTCCGGGGGATGGCGTCGAGGGCCTGGGTGAGGGCGGTGGCGGCGTCCGCCGCTGCAGTCACCGCCAGCACCACGTCGGCGGATGCCGCGGCGGGCCCGGGCTCGCGGTGCCGGACCACGCCGGGGGGCGTGGCCACCTCGGCCGGGTCGTAGCCGCGGACCTCGACCCCGGCCGCCGCCAGGTCGCCGGCGATGCGCGCACCGGCGTCGCCCAGCCCGAACACGCAGACCACCCGGGCGACGCTCACCCGATGTCCTCCACGCCGAGGGCGTCGAGCGTCGCACGCAGGCCGTAGATGTCGAGGCCGAGCTCGCCGGCGGCGAGGCGGGCCCGGGTGGCGTCCTCCCGCGCGACGCGCTCCCGGGAGCGCTCCAGCGCCCAGGCCGCCTCCTCGCGGCCCACCACCACGACACCGTCGTCGTCGGCGCACACGACGTCGCCGGGGCTGACCACCGCGCGGCCCAGCACGACCGGCACGTTGACCGACCCGGGGCTGGCCTTCACCGTCCCCTCGCACGAGACGTGGTGCGACCACACGGCGAAGCCCATGGCCCGCAGCTCGGCGGTGTCGCGCACCCCGGCGTCGATGACGAGCGCGCGCACCCCGCGGGCCATCAGCGACGTGGCCAGCAGCTCGCCGAACATGCCGTGGGTCGAGGGCGCGGTGGTGGTCACCACCAGCACGTCGCCCTCCCGGCACACCTCGACGGCGGCGTGGATCATCAGGTTGTCGCCCGGGTGGCACGACACGGTGACGGCCGTGCCCGCCAGGCGCACACCCTGCTGGATCGGGCGGAGGTGCGGGCCGGCGAAGCCCCGGCGGCCGATGGCCTCGTGCACGGTGGCCGTGCCCAGCGCGCCCAGGGCCTCGGCGGTGGCGCGGTCGGCCCGGTCGACCGACCGGACGACGACGTGGCGGGCGGTCACGGGTGCACCCGTCGGCCGCCCCGGTGACAGCATCGCCACTTCGCGGCGACAGGGCGACTGTGCTTCTGGACCTCGCTTCGCTCGGTCATGCTGCGGCCCCTTCCAGGCGCGGGAACACGCGCCGGGCGTTGGTCTCGAAGATCTTCGTGCGGTCCTCGCCGCTCAGGTCGGCGGCGTCGACGTAGCGGCGGGTGTCGTCGTAGTGGTGGCCGGTCTCCGGGTCGACGCCCCGCACCGCCCCGACCATCTCTGACGCGAAGAGGACGTTGTCGGCGGGGATCACCGCCAGGAGGCAGTCGATGCCCGCCTGGTGGTAGACGCAGGTGTCGAAGTACACGTTGCGGAGCAGCAGCTCGTCGACCGGCGGCCTGCCCATGTCCTGCGCGAGGCCCCGGAACCGGCCCCAGTGGTAGGGCACCGCACCGCCGCCGTGCGGGATGATCAGCCGCAGCGCCGGGAAGTCGGCGAAGAGGTCCGAGGTCAGCAGCTGCATGAACGCCGTGGTATCGGCGCCGAGGTAGTGCGACCCCGTCGTGTGGAAGTGGGGGTTGCATGCGGCGCTCACGTGGATCATTGCCGGCACGTCGAGCTCGCAGAGGGCCTCGTACAGCGGGTACCAGGAGCGGTCGGTCAGTGGCGGCCCGTCCCACCAGCCGCCCGACGGGTCGGGGTTGAGGTTGGCGCCCACGAACCCCATCTCGCCCACGCACCGCCGGAGCTCGTCCACCGACGGCGCGATCGAGGCACCCGGGGACTGGGGGAGCTGGCACACCGGGGCGAAGTTGTCCGGGTAGAGGTCGCAGACCCGCCGGATCAGGTCGTTGCACTGCTCGGTCCAGAACCGGCTGGTGTGGATGTTGCCGATGTGGTGGCCCATCCACGACGCCCGCGGCGAGAACAGGGTGAGGTCGGTGCCCCGCTCGCGCTGGAGGCGCAGCTGGGCGTCCTCGAGGCTGGCCCGGATCTCGTCGTCGCTGACCGCCACGGTGCCCTTGGCGCCCACGTGGCCGGGATCGTCGGCCAGCGCCGCCTTCTGCGCCTCCCGGTACTCTCCGAGCTGCGGGGGAGCGGTGGTGTAGTGGCCATGGCAGTCGATGATCATCGGGTCCCCGATCCCGTGGGCGAGCGCCCGGCCCACATTGTGGACAATCCTGTCAACATCGATGCTAGCCTCGCGACGATCGCGAGGAGGAGCGTGGGCGCCATGCCGAGACCGCGGGAGTACGACGACATCCCCGGCACCGTCGTCTTCGACGGTCGGCGCAGCCGGCGAGGGTACGCGCTGAACAAGTTCCTGATGTCGCTCAACGACCCCGCGAACCGGGCCTCGTTCAAGGCCGACGAGGCCGCGTACCTCGACCGATTCGCGGTCGACGACGAGCAGCGGGAGGCCGTGCTCGGCCGGGAGTGGCTGCGACTCCTGGAGGTCGGCGGCAACGTCTACTACACGTACAAGCTGGCGGCCTGCGACGGGATGACGTTCCAGGACCTGGCCGGAGAACAGACCGGCATGCCCGCCGAGGACTTCGCCCGGATGATGGCCGCGGGGGGCCGGCGGCCCGAAGGCGCCGAAGGCGCGGGCGGCGCCGGTCGGGCGGACAGCTGATGGCCCGCATCGTCGGCGGGGTCGGCTGTTCGCACGTTCCGGCTGTGGGGGCGGCCATCGACAAGGGCAAGACAGGCGACCCGTACTGGGCGCCGTACTTCGCCAAGGTCGAGCCCGCCCGCTCGTGGATGGCCGACGTCGCGCCCGACGTCTGCATCGTTGTGTACAACGACCACGCCTCGGCGTTCTCGCTCGAGCTCGTCCCCACGTTCGCGCTCGGCCTGGCCGACGAGTTCCCGCCGGCCGACGAGGGCTACGGCCCCCGGCCCGTGCCGGCAGTGCAGGGGCACCCCGACTTCGCCTGGCACGTGGCGGAGTCCCTGATCCTCGACGAGTTCGACATCACACTCGTCAACGAGATGCCGGTCGACCACGGTCTCACGGTCCCGCTGTCGGTCCTGTTCGGCCAGCCCGAGGCGTGGCCCTGCCGGGTGGTGCCCGTCTGCGTGAACGTCGTCCAGTACCCGCCGCCGACCGGTCACCGCTGCTACCGCCTGGGCCAGGCCATCCGGCGAGCCGTCGAGAGCTTCGGGGGCGACGAGCGCATCGTGGTGCTCGGCACCGGCGGCATGTCCCACCAGCTTCAGGGCCAACGGGCCGGCCTGATCAACGTCGAGTTCGACACCGCCTTCCTCGACGGGCTCGTGCGGGACCCGGAGGCCGTCGCCCGGATCCCGCACATCGAGTACCTCCGCCAGGCCGGGTCCGAGGGCATCGAGCTGGTGATGTGGCTCGTGATGCGGGGCGCACTCGGCGACGCGGTGGACGAGGTGTACCGGGCCACCCACGTGCCCACCTCGAACACCCACAACGGCCTCCTCGTGCTGGCCGCCTGACCTCCGCCGGGGCGGCGACCGCGTCGCAGCCCGGACGTCAGGTGGCGGTGACGACCACGCAGCAACGGGAGTCGGCCGGCGCCAGGACGGCGGTGAGGCGTGTGGTGCCGAGACCGTCGAGCACGCCTTGGACGAGGCGGTGGTTCATTGCGCACACGAGCGCGGGGGAGCGTTGGGCGAGCCGTCGGAACGGGCAGTTGCGCTGGACGACGCCGTCGGCAGCGGGGGCGGGTTCGAAGCCCAGGGCGCCGAGCAGCTCGACGAGCACCGTGGTGGCGCGTTCGGGCCCGAGGCGGCCGAGCCGCCGGGTGGCCCGGGCGTCGGCCGCCAGTTGGTGGCCGCGCTCGTAGGCGATGCGGTCGACGGCGTCGGTGGGCGTCTCTTGGGGGCGGGGGTGCTCGAGGGCATCGAGGAGGATCTCGCCGATGACGTCGTAGTGGCGCTCGGGGATGCTGATGTCGACGTCGAGGTCGCTGGTGCGGTACCGCTTGGGGGCGCGGCCGATCCGGGTGGCGGTCCCGGCCGGCCGGTCGTAGGAGGCCAGGAGCAGCCCGGCGTCGACGAGGCGGTCGAGGTGGAAGGCCGCCAGCTTGCGGGAGATGCCCACCTGGCGGGCGGCCTCCTCGCGGGTGAGGGGCGCTCCGGCCTCGCGCACGGTGCGGTACAGGCGCCCCCGCTGAGGGTCCTCCAGGGCGGCGACGGCACGCACAGCGTCGATCACGTGGCTCACGGTAACACCAGCGGTACGGGGCGAAAGGTTGCCCATTGACGGTCGCCGTAGCTTTTGACTAACACTCGTTGGTGAAAGGGGGTGCGGTGACGACCGACACGCAGTCGCCGGAGGCGACGGACGGCAAGCATCCGGTCACGACCCTCGCCGGCCCCTACGGGCATCCCTTCCACCCGATCCTCGTCACGGTCCCGATCGGGGCGTGGGTCGCGTCGCTCGTCTTCGACGTCGTGTCCCGCGCGGGCGATGACGCCGCCACCTTCGCCGAGGGCGCCTACTGGCTCGTCGGCATCGGCATCGTCGGTGCCCTCGCGGCCGCGATCTTCGGCTTTCTCGACCTGCTCGCCATCCCCCCGGCACGCGGCCGTTCAGGACGGCGCTCCTGCACATGGCGCTGAACCTGGTGGTCGTGGCGCTGTTCGCGTTGGGGTTCGCGCTGCGCCGCAGCCGCCTCGACGAGCCCGACGGCACCCCGATCGGCCTGCTGGTGCTGTCGGTCGTCGCCGTCGCGCTCCTGGGGGCGTCCGGGTGGTTGGGCGGGATGCTCACCTACCGCTACGGCGTGCGCGTCGTCGACGAGGCCACCCAGACCGCCGCCGACCGCACCTAGAGAGAGGATCTCGACGATGGATGTCGCTGCGCTCATCGCCTGGTTGCTGACCGCCACCGGCGGGTTCGTCCTGCTCGGCACCTGGATCGCCAAGGGCGGGCACCGACGCGATGCCGCCCGCCCGAGCCGGTTCCCGCCGGGGCTCGTCTTCGGGCACTTCCTGCTGGCCGCCCTCGGGCTGGTGCTGTGGATCGTCTACCTGGCGGCCGACAGCGATGGGCTGACCTGGGTCGCCTTCGCGATCGTCGCCGTCGCCGCGCTGCTGGGCTTCGCCCTGCTGTTCCGGTGGCTGCCCCAGGTCCGCGACCGTGCCGCACCGAGCGGGGACGCCACCGCCACCGCGGAGGCGCAGTTCCCGATCCCGGTCGTCGTCCTCCACGGCCTGCTCGGCGCCACCACCCTGGTCCTCGTGCTCCTGGCCGCGCTCAACGCCTAGCGAGCGGCATACGAGCACGGCGTGACCGCGTGAGCGACAGGCCGGCGATTCGCGATCTGGGGCTGCTCGGCGACACCCGCACGGCCGCCCTCGTGGACGAGCGCGGCCGCGTGGTCTGGTCGTGCCTCCCGCACTTCGACGGCGAACCCGTCTTCGCCTCCCTCGTCGCCGGCGAGCAGGGCGGTGACTTCCTGCTGGGGCCGGCCGGTCCCGCCGAGGTGGTGCGGCGGCGCTACCGCGACCACTCGACCGTGCTCGAGACAACGTGGCGCGTCGGCGCGGCGCGCCTCGTCCTGACGGAGGGGATGGTGGCCGACGTCGAGGGGTCCCTGTTCCCGACCTTCTGCCTGGTGCGCCGGCTGGAGGCGCAGGGCGGCGCCGTCGACTGCTCGCTGTGCTTCGATCCCCGCTTCGGGTCCGAGCGCCGCACGCCCCGCGTGCGTAAGACCCCGGGCGCGCTCGTCTGCGTCGACCGGGGGACCGCCCTGGCCTTGGCGGCCGACCGCGACCTCGAGCTGCGACCCGGGCGCAGGCTGGCGCTCCGGGTCGAGCCCGGCCGACCGCTCACGGTCGTGCTCACCGCCGCCCATCGCGGTCCTCTGACGCACATCGCACCGGGTGCCGCCTGGCGCGCGCTCCTGGACGACGAGGGCGCGTGGCGGCGCTGGTCGGCCCGGATCGACGTCGAGGGCCCGTTCGCCGCCCCGGTCGAGCGCAGCCTGATCACGCTACGGCTGCTCACCTACTCGCCGTCGGGCGCACCGGTCGCGGCGCCGACGACGTCGTTGCCCGAGCAGCTCGGCGGCCACCGGAACTGGGACTACCGCTTCGCGTGGCCCCGTGACGCCAGCATCGGCATCGGCGCCTTCCTCGGCGTCGGCCTCGACGAGCAGGCCCGTGCCTTCCTCTACTGGCTGCTGCATGCCAGCCGCCTCGATCGGCCGCGCCTACCGGCGTTGCTGACGCTGCACGGCCGGCGCGTGCCGCCGGAGCGTGAGGTCGCCGGGTGGCCCGGCTACGGCGGCAGCCGACCCGTCCGGTTCGGCAATGGCGCCCGTGACCAGCACCAGCTCGACACCTACGGGTGGGTGCTCGACGCGATGTGGTTGCTCGTGCGGGCCGGCCACGGGCTGTACGGGGAGACGTGGCGGACGGCCATGGCGCTGGCCGACCACGTCGCCGACCGCTGGCGCGACCCCGACGCCGGCCTGTGGGAGGTCCGCGGTGACCCGGCCCACTACGTCCACTCCAAGCTCATGGCCTGGCTGGCGCTGGATCGCGCGCTCCGCATCGCGGACAGCCATCGCACGCCGGCCCGGCGCCGAGCGCGGTGGACGATCGAGCGCGACGCCATCGCCGCGGACGTGATCGCCAAGGGCGTCGATCCCGCCCGCGGCATCTTCGTCCGCGCCTACGGGCGCCGCGACCTCGACGCCGCGCTGCTGCTGCCCCTGCTCGGGCTCGTCCCACCCCGGTCGGCCCGGGTGGTCGGCACGATCGACGCAGTGCGGCGGGAGCTGTCCGCGGGCGGGCCCCTGCTGTACCGCTATCCGCCCGGCGACGACGGCCTCGCGGGCGGGGAGGGCGCGTTCTTGCCGTGCTCGTTCTGGCTCGCCCAGGCCCTCGCCGCCACCGGTGCCGTCGACGAGGCCGTCGGGCTCGTCGAGCAGCTGCAGAGCCTCGCCGGGCCGCTCGGCCTCTACGCCGAGGAGGCCGACCCGGCGAGCGGCGAGCTGCTCGGCAACTACCCGCAGGCCCTGACGCACGCCGCCCTGGTGGAGGCCGCGCTGGCGATCCGGGACGCTACGACGGGTCGAGCAGCAGGCCCAGTGCGATCCCGAACGCGACGTGGGCGAGCATCGTGACGACGGGCGTCTCCCGGCCGTAGTTCAACCCCAGCAGGCCCGGCGGCTCCAGCGCCGGGCCGCTCGACAGGCCGGCGCGCTCGGAGGCCATGCGCGGGTGGATACCCGGCAACAGCGGGACGATGACGAGCAGCGCGACCGCGCCGTGCAGCACGCCGAGCAGACCGCCCGCCCACCATGACGCCTCGCCCGTGGCGGCGAAGACCGCCGCGTACCCGAGCGCGAAGCACTGCCCGTTCACCAGGTGGATCAGGAAGCCGGCGACGCGCGCCCGGTCCGGGTCGGCGACCACGATGCTGCCGAGCATCAGCGGGAGGTCCAGGCGGGTGAACCCGGCCAGCTGGGCGCCGAGCAGCACCGCGGTCAGCGCCGCGGTGGCGATGAGCCCGAAGATCACCCAGCCGCCCCAATCCACCGCTCAACCCCGGGTGCCGACCACGTCCACCAATGGGCTCACGCTAGCGCGATGCCATCGGGCCGACCGCCGTGGTCATGCCGGGCTGGGCACCACGGGCCGGTCGGCCGTCATCGCCGCGAAGGCCGCGGCCTGGGTGCGGAGCTCCGTGCCGCCGTCGCCCCGGAACGACGAGCCGTGCATGATCGCCAGTGTCGCGGGCTCGAGGTCGGCCAGGCGACGGAGCGTGGCCGGCAGGTGGGGGACCAGGGCCGTCTGGTGGAACAGGTCCTCGGCCGCGATCGCCGGTTCGACGACGCCGGACTCCGTGAGGGCGGGGCCCTCGCCCGAGTGGGTGAACAGGTCGCCGGCGAACAAGGTCGCGGTCGTCTCGTCGAACCACAGGCCGCTCTCCCAGTTGTGGGGGACGTGCGGCGTCGGCAGGAACCGCAGGCGGTGCGTCCCCAGGTCGAGGACCTCGCCGTCGGCCACGGCCCGCGGCGGGCGGTCGGCCATGTCGGCGACCGACAACATGCAGGCCAGCTCGCCGTGCACGACCTCGGCCCGGGGGGAGCTCGCGAGGAACAGGTTCATGGCGCCGCACTCGTCGGCCTCGATGTGGGCGAAGGAGATCCAGCGCAGGTCGTCGAGCGGCACTATCCGGGCCACGGCGTCCGACACCAGGGGGTGGAGCCCCCGCATGCCGGTGTGGAACAGGAACGGCTCGGCGTCCCGGACCAGGAACTGGTTGAACGTGAACCCGCCGGGGGCGACGTCCGGGACCGCGGTCGAGAGCCGGAAGATGTCGGGAGCGATCTCGTCGATGGTGGTTTCCACCGGGGGTGCCTTTCGTCCGGAGGCCCCGCCCGCTGCGGTGCCCGCCACGTCGAGCATGGCCGTGGACGTCCCCTGGCGTCGTCGGGCGATCCCCCTAGGGGGCACCCCCATTTCCCCGACCACCGCCCGCCAGGCCCAGCCGCACGGCGACCGCCGCGGCCTCGGCCCGGCTGCGCACGCCCAGCTTGGTGAGGACCCGGCCGACGTGGTGCTCCGCCGTCTTGGGCGAGATGTAGAGCCGCTCGGCCACCTGGGCGTTCGTGAGGCCCTCGGCCACCAGCGCCAGCACCTCCCGCTCCCGTGGAGTGAGCGCGGTGGCCAGCTCGGCGCCGTCCCGGGGCCGGGACCGGCCGGTGTCGCCCCACGACCGCAGCAGCGCGGCGGCCTGGTCGCGGGCGGCGACCGCGCCCAGCCGCTCGAACCCGGCCAGCGCGGCCCGGACCTCGGCCACCGCTCCGGGGCGGTCGCCCGCGGCGTCGAGCGCCCGGGCCAGCTCCAGCCGCACCCGCCCGAGAGCCAGTGGCCGGTCCTCACCCGCCAGCAACGCCTTGGCGTCGGCGAACGCTCCCTGGGCCGCGCCGCTGTCGCTTGCGGCTGCCGCCGCCACCCGGCCCGCGGCCACCGCGGCGTCGGCCCGCACCGACAGGACGTCGACGGCGGCGGCCAGGCCGGCCAGGTTTCCTGCCGCCGCGGCCGCGGCGTCGCGGTCGCCGCGGGCCAGCTCGACCTCGACCAGCGTGGCGAGCAGCGGCGCGGCCCGGACAGCGTCGCCGACCAGCTCGGACAGGCCCCGCCGCAGCACCGCGGCGGCCAGCTCGAGCTCGCCCCGGCGCAGGTGGACCCGGGCCAGCGGCTCGCACGCCGTGACCCAGTCCTCGAACGGGGTCAGCAGCTCGGCTGCCTCGTCGACCCGGCCCTGCTCCAGCCACAGGCCGGCGAGGTGGGCCACGTTCAGCGCCCGGTGCTCCGGGTTGGGCGCCTCGTCGGGCCCGAGCGCCTCGATCATCAGCGCCTCGGCCTCGGGCCACCGGCCGGCCGCGCTCAGGACCGAGCCGTACGCCACCCGGCAGTGGACGTGCAGCGCCCGCGGCCGGCCGTCGAGCGGGGCGAGGAGGTCGGCCACCAGCGCGGACCACTCCTCGGCCCGCCGCACGTCGCCGACGCGGTCGCAGGCCGTGAGCATCGAGCAGAAGCAGATTCCCGCCGTGACCTGGTCGACGTCGCCGCCCGAGATGGCGGCCAGCGCGGCGTCGAGCCGGGCGAAGCCCTGGTCGGTGCGGCCCTTGCTCACGAGGGCGAGGCCGCCGTCGGCCAGGGCCTGGGCCTCCAGCGCCGGGTCGCCGACCGCGCGGGCCACGGCCAGCGCCCGGTCCGCGCTGACCAGCAGGTCGTCGACGTCAGGCCGGTCGCAGGCCATGAGGGCGAGCTCCAGCCGCCCCTGCTCGGCGCACGGGCCCTCGCCGTCGAGCAGGGCCCGGGCCCGCTCGATCCAGCCCCGGGCCGTGGCCGGCCGATCGAGGTCGGAGCCGTGCAACCGGGCGAGCTCGATGGCGACCTGCGCCGCCTCCCGGGCCGCCCCGGCATCGCGCAGCCCGCGGAACGCCGCGGCGTAGGCCGCGCCGGCCTCGTCGTAGCGCGCGTCGAGCACGCACAGGTCGCCGTCGAGCCGGTGGACTCGGGGATCCCCGTGGCCCGCGCCGAGCGCCGCGTCGACGGCCACCCGCGCCGCGGCGAAGTCGCCCGCACCGAGCGCGGCGCGTGCCGCGTCGAGGAGGTCGGCGGAGGTCCCGGCCACCCGCGCAGGCTAGAGCGCCTGCTACGGGGGCGTCGGGGCCGGCGGTGGCGAGGGTGGCGGAGCGGCCGGTGGCGCCTCCGCCGGGCGTGGGCGCTGGTCGACGACGGCCGCGCGGCGGGCGCGGCGGCCGGCGACGACGAGGGCACCCAGGCCCACGACCGTGGCGGCGAGCCACGCCAGCCCGCCCAGGAAGGGGATCAGGGCGACCACCCGGAGGATCAG
>DASRJM010000242.1:0-5569 GCA_035649475.1 Acidimicrobiales bacterium | reverse complement strand
CGCGCACGAGCCGGGCGGCCAGGCCCAGGCGGGCGGCCTCAGCCCGGTGGCGGCCGAACGACCCGGCGCCGTAGGAGAACGTGAACCCGGCCCCGGTCGGCACGGCCACCACGTTGGTGCCGTCGAGCCGGCGGTCGGGGATCAGCGTGACGCCGGGGAACTCGGCCACCCACGCCAGCCGGGTGGCGAGCGGCAGGTCGGCGTGGGCGACGACCGCGGTCTCGATGCCGTCGCCGGCCAGGGCGGCCACGCCGTCGGCCACCGCGCCGTTGAGCCCCCGTCCCGGGCACCACACCACCCGGGCGCCGGCGCCCTCGGCCCAGGCCCGCACCTCGTCGTCGTCGCACACGACGACGGCCGGCAGCGGATCGGCGGCGGCCAGCACAACTTCGCCCATGCGGCGAGCCAGGTCGGCGCGCTCCGACGGGTCGAGCGCCCCCGCCAGGCGCACTTTGGCGGAGCTGAAGGCCTTGACCGGCACGACCACGGCCGCCGACGTTGGCGACGTCATCACGCGGCAGCGTATCGGCGGGAGGTCGGGCGACCGCTCACGGCAGTAGCTTGACCGCCATGCCGATCCGCGTCGCCGTCGTCGGCGCCGGATCGTGGGGCACCACGGTCGCGGCGCTCGCCTCGGGCAACGCGCCCACCATCCTGTGGTCCCGCCGTCCCGAACTGGCCGACGAGATCAACAAGGGCCACCGCAACGGCGACTACCTGCCGGACTGCCCGCTGCCGGAGGAGCTGCGGGCCACGTCGTCCCTCGAGGAGGCGGTGTGCGACGCCGACGTGCTGGTCATGGGCGTGCCCTCGCACGGGATGCGCTCGACCCTGCAGGCGCTGGCCCCCTGCCTGCGCCCGTGGGTCCCGGTGGTCAGCCTGGCCAAGGGCCTCGAGCAGGGCAGCCACCTGCGGATGACCCAGGTCATCGCCGCCGAGCTGCCCGGGCATCCCACCGGCGTGCTCACGGGCCCGAACCTGGCGCGCGAGATCATGGCCGGTCACGCCGCCGCCACCGTCGTGGCGTTCTCCGACGACCACATCTCCGCCGAGCTGCAGCGGATCTTCGCCACGGAGCTGTTCCGCGTCTACACCAACGACGACGTCGTGGGCTGCGAGGTCGCCGGGGCGCTGAAGAACGTGATGGCCATCGCGTCGGGCATGGCCGACGGGCTCGGCACGGGAGACAACACCCGCGCCGCCGTCATCACTCGGGGGCTCGCCGAGATCGCCAGGCTCGGGCAGGCAATGGGTGGCGACATCCTCACGTTCTCCGGGTTGGCGGGGATGGGCGACCTGGTCGCCACGTGCATCTCCCAGCAGAGCCGCAACCGCTACGTCGGTGAGCAGCTGGGCCGCGGGCGCTCGATGGACGAGATAGTCGCCGAGATGCGGATGGTGGCCGAGGGCATCAAGACGTCGGCGGTGGCCGTCGCCCTGGGGGAGCGGCACGGGGTGGAGATGCCGATCGCGCAGGAGGTGTACCAGGTGATCCACCAGGGGCGCCCCGCGGCCGAGGCATACCGGGGGCTGCTGCGCCGCGCCGCCGGCTCCGAGCGGCACGGGATGGAGTAGGGCGGGACGCGCATGAGCGCCCGCGCCTTCGTGCTGCGCCGGCTGATGGGTCGCTTGCGCATCACCGACGACGTGGTGCGCCACCTGACGACCTTCCAGCGCCTGGGCGAGACCGTCGAGGTCGAGCTGCCGGGCGAGCTGATGCCTGTCGGGGCCCGCACCGTGTTCCGGGCCCTGCGCACCAGGGGCGCCGCCCAAATCAGCCCCGACTGGGTCTGGCCCTACTGGCTCGAGCGGCAGCTCGACCCCGGCTCGCCCGCCTTCGTGCCCCGCGGCCACCTTCCGTTCCTCACCAACATGACCCACCGCAACTGGACCGCAGTGGGCAACCTCGACTCTCCATGGGAGGCCATCGTCGACCCGCGGGGGCTGGTCACCCCATGGTTCGACGGCTGGTCGCTGGACTGGTGGGTCGGCGCCGACGACCGGTGGCACCTGCCGTCCCGAGAGGTCGCGGTGCGCCAGCGGCTGGTGGCGGACACGCCCGTGGTGGAGACGGCGATGCGGGTGCCCGGGGGCGACGTCATCGAGCGGGTCTACGCGGTGCGGCGCAGTTCGACCGAGGGAGGCGGCGAACTGGTGATCGCCGAGCTCGAGAACGCGACCCGGGTGCCCGTCGCCGTGGCGCTGGCCGTGCGTCCGTACAACCCCGAGGGCCTGTCGGTCATAGAGCGCCTGGGCCTCCACGAGGGCACCACCGTCACCGTGGACGGACGCATCGCAATGCTCCTACCGAAGCCGCCGTCGCGGGTGGCGGCCTCGACCTTCCACGACGGGGACTCGGCGGGCATCGTCATGTCGGGCGCCGCCGGCGAGCGCTGGCGGGGCACGGTGCGGGACCCGGCCGGGCTGGCCCAGGCGGCGTTCGTGTACCCGTTGGCGCATGGCACCACCCTTCGGGTTGCCATGCCGCTCGTGGCCGAACGCCGCACCCGGCGCCGTGGCGTGGCGCGCCGGCGGGTGGCGGACGCGCCCGACCTGCCGAAGGCGCTGCCGCCGGCCGAGGTCGTGGCCCGGGGCTGGCAGTCGCAGAGTGCGCGTGGCCTCCGCTTGGTGCTGCCCGACGACCGGCTGGCCGCCGCCGTCGACGCCAACCGGCGCTTCCTGCTGCTGCTGCACGACGGCGACGAGATCACGCCCGGCCCCTCGACCTACCACCGGTTCTGGTTCCGTGACGCCGCCTACCTGCTGGGCGCCCTCGACTCCTACGGGTATCACGCCGAGGTCGCCCAGGTGCTGCGCTCGTACCCGGGCCGCCAGCACGCGGACGGCTTCTTCTTCAGTCAGCGGAAGGAGTGGGACGCCAACGGTGCCGCCCTCCACGCACTGGCGCGGCACTGGCGCGTGACCCGGGACGCGGCGCTGGTCGAATCCATGGTCGGACCGATCGCCAAGGGCGTGCACTGGATCGAGCGAAAGCGGCACGCCCGCAAGGCCAAGCGGAACGATCCCGCGCTGCGCGGGCTGTTCCCCGCCGGCGTGTCGGCCGAGCACCTGGGCCCCTTCGACTACTTCTACTGGGACGACTTCTGGGGCGTGGCCGGCCTGAGGGTCGGCGGCGAGCTGCTGCGGGCCGTGGACCAGCACGATGCGGCCGCCGAGGCCGAGCGCTTCGCAGCCTCGATGTGGGACGACGTCGAGCGCTCGCTGGCGCTGACAGCCCAGCGCCTCGGCACCGTCGCCATCCCGGCAGGGCCCCGGCGTCGCATCGACGCCGGCGCCATCGGCTCGCTCGTCGCCTGCACGCCGCTCGACCTCCTGCGACCGGACGATCCCCGCGTCGCGGCCACCGCCGACGCCATCCGCCAGCGGTTCATGCTCGAGGGCGTGCCGCCGGCGGGGGTCGCCGCCCCGGACGGAGAGGGTCGGGCGTTCTTCCAGGGAATCAGCCACACCGGGCTAGGCACCTACCTCACCTTGCAGCTGGCAGCCGTCGAGCTCCGAGCCGGGGACCGGCGCAGTCTCGGCCGCCTGGACTGGATGCTCGACGTCGCCACCCCGACATGGACGTGGCCCGAGGCCATCCACCCGCGCCTCGACGGCGGCTGCATGGGGGACGGCCACCACGGGTGGGCCGCGGCCGAGTTCCTGACGTTGGTGCGTGACCTGCTCGTATGCGACGTCGCCGGGGGAGTGGCGCTGGCATCGCTGGTGCCCGACGGCTGGTACGGCCGCGGCTGGGAGGTACACGACGCACCCACCGCCGTCGGCCGGGTCTCCTACGCGGTCCGCTGGCACGGCGACCGGGCGGCGTTGCTGTGGGAGGTCACACCGCATCCCGGCGTCGGCGACGTCCGCCTCACCGCCCCGGGACTCGATCCGTCATGGTCGACCAGCGAGCGCAACGGCGAGGTGTTGCTGGGCCCGGTGGTGGCGCCACCGGGGCCGTCCGCCGCCGCGGGCGCCACCGTGGGCCGATAGGGGGGCCGGGTCCTACGCCAATCGGCACAGGATCGGCATCGATCCCACGCGGTTCTCGTTCATGTTCGCCTGGACGAACGAGCGGAAGCTGGGCTTGGTGAACATGCGCAGGGCCAGTCCGGGCACCCCGAAGTCCCAACGCGCGTGGTTCACGAACGCGTACTCGCTTTCGCCCGTGGGCCGGAGCAGCGTGGAGTTGTCGATGGCGGTCTCGGTCATGAACCACCCCGCCAGGTGATCCCACAGCTTCAGGGCGGCGTCGACGTCCTCGGCCACGAAGTAGTTGAACAGGAACAGCCCCGGACGTGACTTGTCGACGTCGGCGATGGCCTTGACGCACGTGGCCGCCATCGCGTCGACGCGGCTGGCCGCTGAGTCGAGCTCTTTGCGCAGCTGGCCGTATGCGTCGTCGGCCTGGACGCCGTCGAGATCACCGGGTGAGGTGGTTTCGACCAGCACCATCACGTCGTAGCGCGCCGGGTGGTCGGCATTGCGGGCGTAGCCGGCCGGCGGTGGCGCGAGGACGGTTCGATAGACCGTGGCCCGCTCGACGGCATCGACCTGGGTCAGTTCGGCCGCCGCCGACTTCAACCGACCTAGCAGCGCCGTCTTCGCCTCCGACGATCCGGGGAACGGCCGGTTCCCGGTCGGCGGCTCCACATCCGCCGACAGGAGCAGATAGCCGAAGCCGGGGGGATCGACGAGCATGGGGGGGCGGTACTTCGGCTGGGCATTGACGATGGTGGGATCCATGGGATCCTCCCTTCTCGCTGGACATCTACACGTTGCCCACGGTCAGCTTGCCGAGCGATCCCGTTGCCTCCACGCGTGGGGCTGCCATATCGTTCATGAGATGTCAGCAACGAGATCTCACGCTGACGATCCCGACGGCGGGCTGCCGGTGTTCCCCGGCTTCCGGGAGATGGCCGAGAGCCGTCGCCGGCTTCTCGCCGAGCTGGTGGACCAGCGGCGGTCGCAGGGCCTGTCGCAGACCGAGGTGGCGGCCCGGATGGGGACCTCCCAGTCGGCGGTCGCCCGCTTGGAGGCCGTGGCCGGCGACGTGCGGCTGTCCACGCTCGAGCGCTATGCGGAGGCGGTCGGCCACACGCTCCGCTGGTCGCTCGAACCCGCGTCGGGGCGGGCGGGGAGCCCGTCGGGCGGGGACGCCGAGGTGCGCCACCGATGACGGCCGGCCTGCCGCCGTGGCTGCCCCCGGAGCGACCGGCAGAGGTCCCGGCGCCGCCGGGATTCCCACCGCCCGGCCCGGGCCGGCCGGTGTATCCGCCGGTGCCGCAGGTCCCGATCCCGGGCGAGCCCGCTGCGGGCCGCGGCTTCGAGGCGACCATCTACACCGAGCTGCTCGAGCGGCGCATCGTGTTCGTCCGCGACCGCCTCGACCACGACACCGCCACCCTGGTGACCGCCCAGCTGATGACCCTCGATGCCGAGGACACGTCGCCGGTCACGCTGGTGGTCAACAGCGGCGGTGGCCCCGTTGATGCCGTCGCCGGCATCCTCGACACGATCGACCTGGTGCGGTGCCCGGTCGACACCAGTTGTGTCGGACGAGCCG
>DASRJM010000241.1:0-6140 GCA_035649475.1 Acidimicrobiales bacterium | reverse complement strand
CCTGGCCGCGGGGCAGATGGGCCTGTCCGTGGCGTTCGACCTGGCGACCCACCGGGGCTACGACTCCGACCACCCGCGGGTGGAGGGCGACGTCGGCAAGGCCGGCGTGGCCATCGACTCGGTCGAGGACATGAAGATCCTGTTCGACCAGATCCCGCTGGAGAAGATGTCGGTCTCCATGACCATGAACGGGGCGGTGCTGCCGACACTGGCCGCCTTCGTGGTGGCGGGCGAGGAGCAGGGCGTGGACCAGGCCCAGCTCAGCGGCACCATCCAGAACGACATCCTCAAGGAGTTCATGGTCCGCAACACCTACATCTACCCGCCCGAGCCGAGCATGCGGATCGTGGCCGACATCATCGAGTACACGGCCGAGCACATGCCCCGGTTCAACTCGATCTCGATCTCCGGCTACCACATGCAGGAGGCGGGGGCGACGGCGGTCCAGGAGCTCGCCTTCACCATCGCCGACGGGATGGAGTACGTCCGCTACGCCCTCGGGCGAGGGCTCGACATCGACCGGTTCGCCGGCCGGCTGTCGTTCTTCTTCGCCATCGGCATGAACTTCTTCATGGAGGTGGCCAAGCTGCGGGCCGCCCGGCTGCTGTGGCACCGGGTGATATCGCAATTCGAGCCGACGGACCCGCGGTCGGCCATGCTGCGGACGCACTGCCAGACGAGCGGCGTGTCGCTCACCGAGCAGGACCCGTACAACAACGTCGTGCGGACCGCGGTCGAGGCCATGGCCGCGGTGCTGGGCGGGACGCAGAGCCTGCACACCAACAGCTTCGACGAGGCGCTGGGGCTGCCCACCGACTTCTCGGCCCGGATCGCCCGCAACACGCAGCTGATCGTGGCCGAGGAGACCGGCATCCCCCGCGTCGTCGATCCCCTGGCCGGCAGCTACTACGTCGAGGCGCTGACGCAGGCGCTCGTCGACGAGGCGTGGGCGCTGATCCAGGAGGTCGAGGAGCTGGGCGGCATGACCAAGGCGGTCGCGTCCGGGATGCCCAAGCTGCGCATCGAGGAGTCCGCCGCCCGCCGCCAGGCCGCGGTGGACCGCGGCGACGAGGTCATCGTCGGCGTCAACAAGTACCAGCCCGCCAACCCCGACCACGTCGAGGTGCTGTCGATCGACAACACCGACGTCCGCCGCCAGCAGATCGCCCGCCTGGAGCGGGTGCGAGCGTCCCGGGACGAGGCGGCGTGCCAGGAGACCCTGCGCCGGCTGACGGAGGGCGCGGCCGGCGACGGCAACCTGCTGGCCCTGTGCATCGACGCCGCCCGCGCGCGGGCCACGGTCGGCGAGATGAGCGACGCGATGGAGCAGGTCTTCGGCCGGCACAAGGCCGAGATCCGCTCGATCCAGGGCGTGTACGGCTCGGCGTACGAGGGCGACGACGACTTCGCGGCGGTCCAGCGCGAGGTCGAGACCTTCGCCGAGGCCGAGGGCCGCCGTCCCCGCATGCTGGTCGTCAAGATGGGGCAGGACGGTCACGACCGCGGCGCCAAGGTGATCGCGACGGCGTTCGCCGACCTGGGCTTCGACGTCGACGTGGGTCCCCTGTTCCAGACCCCGGCCGAGGCGGCCAGGGATGCGGTCGACAACGACGTCCACGTCGTCGGCGTCTCCAGCCAGGCCGCGGGCCACCGGACGCTGGTCCCCCAGCTGATCGAGGAGCTGCGCGCCGCGGGCGCCGAGGACGTGGTGGTGGTGTGCGGCGGCGTGATCCCCCCGCAGGACTACGACCCGCTGACCGCCGCGGGCGTGGCCGCCATCTTCGGCCCGGGCACCAACATCCCGACGGCCGCCCGCAAGGTCCTCGCCCTCCTCCGCCACACCCGCCCCGCGGCCTAGCCCGGGCCGACCCGTCACAGGGCGGTCGTACACTGCGGGCAATGGCCAAGGCCAAGGTTTCGCAGCCGTCACCGTGCTCGAACTGGCCGGTGGCCGGTTGGTCGAGGCGGCCACCGCCAAGGGCGGCGAGGTGCTCGCCGTCGAGCGGCCGTTCCCGGTCAGGGTGGTGCCGGGCCAGCTGCTGCAGTAGGGCGCAGCGCCACCGCTGTCGCCGCCGCGGTCACGACGGCCAGGACGGCCACCGCGACCACCAGCGCGGCCGGCCACGGGCTCCAGGCGAGGACGCCCTTCACCGACCCCCACGGGCCCGGGCCGGACCAGGCCCCGCGGACGATGTCGGAGAGCATCCACGCCTGGACGAGCAGCACCACGGCCAGCGCGACCGGGGCGGCCCAGCGGCGGAGGGCGACCGTGAGGCCCACCGCCACCACCGCCATCGGGGGGACGATGGCCGAGTACAGGTAGCGGCCCTGGATGAACGCGTGGTGGCCGGTCACCGCGTACAGCCCGTACGCCCGCCGGGCGATGAAGACCCACAGGAGGGCCGTCAGGAGCCAGGCGAAGGTCACGTCCCAACGGCGCACGCCGCCCGCCGTCGAGCGGCCCCGGGTCGCCGATCGCCAGGCGACCACGCTTGCGGCGATCACGCCCGCCGTGCACAGCACGACCAGGGCGGCCGGCAGGTCGAACTTGGGGTTGCGGTAGCCCACCCACGCCCAGGTGCGGGACACCAGCCGCCCCACAAACGTCCACGAGAACGCCAGCGGGTCGGCCACGAACCCCTCCGGCCGGTCGCTGGCCGACCGGGTCAGGTTCTCCGTCGTCGGGGCGAACTGGCCGTAGCGGACCAGGTTGGCCATCCACCACCACGCGCCCACCACCGCGCTCGTGACACCGGCCAGCGCCAGACCCCGCAGCGCCGGGCGCCGGCGGCCGGCCGTCCACCAGGCCAGGCCGTACGCCACGACGATCCACGGGACGTACATGAGCGCGAACGCCTTGGTCAGCAGCGCCAGCCCGAGCACGACCCCCACCGCCAGGTCGGTGCGCCAGGTCCGCCGCCCCCGGGCGACGCCGACGACGAGCACCGCGAGGATCCCGCCCAGCAGCGTGAGTAGGTTGTCGTTGTTGACCGACGCCCCGATGTGGGCCAGCTGGGGCAGCGCCAGCGGTCCCAGCGCGGCGACCGCCGCCGCCCGGTCGCCGGCGCCCAGCCGCCGCGCCGTCGCCCACGCCAGCAGCGGCAGCGGCAGGACCAGCGCCACATTCACCAGCCGCAGCAGCCCGACCTCCCGGTCGAGGCTCGGGACCCCGTCGCCCGGCAGCAGCAGCCGCTCGGCGCCGAGCACCGCGGCCATCCCCAGGTAGTACAGCGGCGGGTGCTGCGGCATCTGGTTGAACACCCGCGGGGAGTCGGGCCGCGGGTGGTTGGTCGGCTCGGCCTGCCGGTCGGGCGCCAGGCCCCCGAGGTCGTCGACGTCGGGCCGGTTGCTGCGGGGCGGGGCGTCCCGTGCGTCGAAGGCCGGCCACCGCTGCATCGAGTCGATCTGCCAGCGCTGCGTGTCGAGCTGCATGGCCTCGCCGATGTAACGACCGTCGTAGCGCGGGTAGCTGTTGCCCTCGGCCAGGTACAGAGCGAGGTCGACATGGGCATGCTCGTCCGGCGCCCGGTAGTGCGGCACCACCACCGACCACAGCGCCAGCACCAGACCGAACAGCGCGGTGGCCAGCCACACCGCAGCCGGCGGGTGGGGCCGCCGCGGCGGCGGGCCGGCCGACGGGGTCCGCTCAGCGGCGTCGGGCGGGGACTCGGGCTGGTCGGGGACCTGCGGAGCGTCGGGCTCGACCGACGTCACGGCGGTCATGCCTCAACTCGCATCGCCCGTGAAGCCGAGCAGCGGAGGGTCGTCCGGCGACGGCGGCGGGGCCGGGTCGACGGCGAAGATGCGGGCCACCCGGTTCTCGGCCTCGACCACCTGCACCAGCCGGAGCCCGGAGATGTCGTCCCGCTCGAACAGCGGCACCAGCTCCGGGATCAGCCGATCGACCGTGTACTGGTCGGCCACCACCCAGCGGACCCCGTAGTGGCGGGCGAACGTCAGCATGCCCTCGACGCCGGTGTGGGGCATCGCCACCGTGGTCCGCTCGGCGTAGAACGACACGATCATGCTGCGGGTCATGATCCGGTCGGTCGGCTCGACGTTGGCGTCGAGCCACTCGCCCGCCAGCCGCTGCTCGGACTGCTCGGCCGGGTGCCACCAGCCGGCCGCCGACCCCCGGAACGTCGTCACCGACGCGAACCCGGCCAGGACCAGCGCCACAGCCAGCACCCCGACGCACCACCGGCGGGGGATCGCGGCCACCGCCACGCCGGCGAACACGACCGCGCCGGCCACCGCCACGATCAGGTAGCGATGCTGGACGAAGAAGGCGAGCGCGGACGCCACCGGCACCAGCGACACGGCCAGCACCAGCCATGCCGGCCGCGACCGCCGGGCCAGCCACACGCCGGCCGCGGCCAGCAGCACCAGCGCCGTGGGCAGCACCGTGTGGTCCTGCACGACCTCCCGCAGCTTGTCGACGTTCGTCCCGATGATTCCGGCGTACCGCCGCGGCGACTCGGCCGCCAGCGATGGCAGCGAGGAGTACTCGGCCGAGAACGTGAGCCCCGTCTCGTCGAGCCCGTACAGAACCCGGTTGCGGGACTCGCGATCGCCCTTGGCCACGGCGTGCCAGGCCTCGATCGAGGCGTCCTGGGTCTTGGCGGTCAGCTCCCAGCGGCCCGTGTTGGCGTGCAGGTACCAGGCGTACGGCGCCACGCACAGCAGCAGCGGCACGGCGAACGCCGCCACGGTCGGGACCAGCGCGGGCTGCGGCTCCTCACCATCCTTCGGCCGCCGCAGCGCCATGTAGGCCACCGCCAGCGCCAGCGGCACCGACACGAAGAGGCCCTCGGGCCGGGTCAGGTAGGCCAGCCCCGCCAGCAGGCCGGCAGCCGCCAGCCGCGCCAGCCGGGCACGCCCGGCGCGGTCCGAGGCCGACACGGTGAGCCACACCGCGCTCATCACCGCCAGCGTGTACTCGGCCTCGGACCCGGTGCCCCGGAGCTGCGGCATGGTGGCGAGGCCGGGGGCCAGGGCCGCCAGCCAGGCGGTGGCGATCCCCGCGGTCCGCCCGCCGATGCGGCGGGCCAGCAGGGACAGCGGCACGATCAGCGCCGCGCCCGACAGCGCGGTCAGGGCGACCGCGCCGTCGTGGGGGTCGTCGACGAGGTGGCTGGCCGTCCCCAGCAGGAACGGCAGGAACGGCGGGAAGTGCAGCTCGGGGTGGCCGTCGCGCTGGAACCCCTCGCCGTTGGCCCACGACAGCCCCGACCGCAGGTAGGCGGTCTCGTCCGTGGTGGCGGCGTCATCGGTCAGGCCGATGCCCACCCGGAGCAGCAGGCCGACGGCCACCGCGGCCAGCAGCAGCCAGCGGAACCGGACCGCCGGGTCGGCCGGCCGGCGCAGCGGGGCGGCGACCGGCAGGGACGCGGCCGGGGACGCCTCGTCGGGCGCGCCGGCGTCGACGACGGCAGTCACCGTGCCGTCACCCCTGCGCCCGCGACCGGGCCGCGACCATCGTCCACGGGACCGGGCGCCGCACCGCCCGCACCTCGAACCGGGTGCCGACGAGGCGGGCGAAGCTCCGGCTCGACCAGTGCTGGATGTGCCCCGGCGTGTTGCCGAGCGCCCCGAGATACTTGCCCCGGGCCATGTTGGCCGCCCGCCACAGCGGCTCCCGGGGCACCGACACGACCAGGTCGGCACGGCACACCCGGTCCAGCTCGGCCAGGGCCGCGGCCGGGTCGGGCACGTGCTCCAGGACCTCGATGGCCAGCACCAGGTCGAAGGCCGAGTCGGGGAACGGCAGGTGGGCGACATCGGCGAAGGAGCCGGCCACGCCGCGCTCGGCCCACTGGGCGGACAGCTCGTCGTCGGCCAGGTCGATGCCGACCAGCCGGGCGCCGGGATAGCGCTCCCGGACCCGGGCGCTCACCTCGCCCTCGCCGACGCCGACCTCGAGAACGGCGGCGGGCGCGGCGGAGGGCAGCGAGGCGTCGAGCGCGTCGAAGAACCCGGCCATCAGTCGGCGCTCGACCGGGTTGGTGGACGCGTACTTGTCGTAGGTGTTCCCCGTCGGAACGACCGTCGTCACCGTTGGCTCCTGCCAAGCTGTCGCAAGCGGAGGGAGGCGGGCCGCCCGGCCCCGTCGGGACCGCGCCCGGACCAATGGTCTAGCG
>DASRJM010000240.1:0-7983 GCA_035649475.1 Acidimicrobiales bacterium | reverse complement strand
CGGCCGCTGCTGCGGCCGCTGCCAGCAGCGGGCCCGCCCGGCGCAGTCTCCCCATCGGCCGCACACGCTACGCGACCGCGAGGGGTGGGCTTGACCGCCTTCGGCGGCTACTGCGTCGGGGTCACCGGGAGGCAGGTCGGGCCCTGGCCGCCGGCGTCCCGGTGGAGGATCGCCGACGTCGGCTCGATCTCCAGCGGCGTGTCCGGACCACCACCGTCACCCCCGGCCGGCACGGCCGCCCGACCGTCGACCAGGAGGCTGTACTGGCCGTCCGGGCCGGCCGGCCACAGCAGTGTGACCGTCGGGTTGGCCGTGGCGTTGCGGCGGCTCGTCCGGCCCGCGGCCAGCTGCAGCGTGGTCCCCGCACGGGCGACCGTCACCGAAACGACGTGGGGGGCGCCGCCCTCGCCTACCGTGACGAGGTACGCGGCCGGGCCGTACTCGTCGACCCGGTCCGGGAGGCCGGCGAGGTCGACCTTCTCGGTCACGGCCGGCCCGCCACGAGGCGCACGGTGAACCGGCCGGGCTCGCGGACGAGGGTGACCTGGTCGCAGAGCTGGTTCGCGATCCACATGCCCAGGCCGCCGTGGCAGGCGTCGGGCGGGCGCCGCGGCACGAGGCCGACGTAGGGGTCCTCGGGCCCGGGACCATGGTCGGTCACCGTCACGAGCAGCCGGTCAGGCACCGCCCAGGCTCGCACCTCGACCGGCGGCACGCCGTACAGCAGGGCGTTGGCCACCGTCTCGCTCACGCCGACCACCAGGTTCTCGATCGCGACGCTGTCCAGGAACGACCGCAGCGCCAGGTCGGCCACCGCGTGGCGGGCCTCGGCCGCCGTGGGCTGGACGAGGGACACGGCCGGCGGGCGCTGCTCCAGGGCGTCGGGGGGCGGGGGGGTCCGGCTGGCCAGGAACCGCGTCGGCTCCTCGTACAGCTCGTTCACGTGGTGGCGCCCGTCCGGCGTGGCGACGTACGGGTGCGTGCGGCACGCGTCGAGCAGCACGTCGTCGGGCGCCGTGCGGGTGTCGTACGGGCACAGCCCCCACAGGGGGTGCTCGGCCAGGACGTGGTTGACCGCGGCCTCGTAGCAGCTCCACGCCTCCCACGGGACCCCGACGCCGGGATGCGGCACGTCGCCCACGATGCGGATGCGCGGGGCGCCGCCCTCCACGAGATCGGCGAGCAACTGTCGGTACCGGGCGATGGTGACCGACGGCCGGGCGTACTGCTCCCGGCCCGTCAGGAACATCAGCCCGTCGGCGTCGGGCATCGCGTGGCGGACGAGGTCGGCGTTGTCGCCGCCGAACGCGACGACGGTGGCGTCGCCGGCGGCTAGCCCTCCCTCGAGGAACGGCACCGTCACGGCCAGCAGGTCGTCGTCCGAGCCGTAGAACGCGGTTTCGTGGACGTAACCCTGCGGGGCGACCGTCGGTGCGAGCGTCACTCCTGCGAGGCTACCAACCGCCCGCCGCGCGATTTTCCGCGAGCCCGGCCCCCGGCGACCGGGCCCGCGAGATCCGTCGGGACCGCAGGGTCAGCCGGCCCGGGGCGCACGCCACATCGCCCACAGGGGCGGGCAGTCGGCGACGCGCAGCTCGGCGGTGACCTCGAACCCGTGGCGCTCGTACAGTGCCCGGTTCCGGGGCGAGGTCGCCTCCAGGTAGGCGGGCAGGTGCTCGCGGTCGGCCCGGTCGAGCACCGCGTGCAGCAGGGCCGAGCCGATCCCGACGCCCTGCCGGTCGGGGATGACGCCGAGCAGCATCAGGTCGTAGTGCGGCTCGGTCGGGTGGTTGGCCTCGGACGTCGCCATCAGCTGGTCGAAGCGGGCGATGTCCTCGCCGGCCAGGGCGACCAGGCCGGCCCCGAGGCGCTCCTCGGCCTCGGGGGTCGGGGCGGCGTCCGGCGGGAGCCAGAGGGCGACGCCGCTGCCGGACTCGTTGACGTGGTTCTCGCCGTGAGGCTGGAAGTGCTCGGCGAAGAGCTCCATGATCGCCGGCAGCGTGGCGCGCCGGCGCCCGTCGTCGGGGATCAGCCACGAGACCCTGGGGTCGTCGTGGAAGGCGGCGGCGAGGATGTAGGCGGCCGCGCAGAGGTCGGCGGTGGTGGCCCTGCGGATGTGGCGCTCGTAGGCGCCGAACTCACGGGTGACGGTCGTGATGGACACGGGCGGTTCCTCGTCTCGCGGGGATACGGAACCGATCGTCACCGTCCCGCCGCGCTGCCACATGAGGAGAAGTGCTTACCGACCCCTCATTTCGACCCCTCGTGTTCACCGTCGGCGGGCTAACTGTCGTTGGTGTCACTACGATTTGGCTCGGCGGGGGAGGGAGAGCCGAGCATGGTCGGGAGCGCAGCACGTCGCGACCCCGCACTGCGCGACGAGTCAGCCCCGCAGCTCCTGGTCACGATGTTCCTCGCCTACTGGTTCGGGAACCCGGAGTTCGTCCCGTCCGCCCTGCTCGTCGCCCTGCTGGGCGCGTTCGGGATCGGGGAGCCGGCGGCCCGGGCCGCGCTGAGCCGGCTGTCCCGGCGAGGCGACCTCGAGGCAACCCGGACCGGCCGGTACACCGCGTACCGGCTGGCGCCCGCCAGCTTCGCGGCGGCCCGGGACCAGGGGTCGCGCATGCTGCGCTTCGGCACGCCCCGGGCCTGGGATCAGCGCTGGACGTGCGTCGTGTTCTCGATCCCCGAGGCGGCCCGGGGCCGGCGGCCAGCGCTGCGCCAGCGGCTCCGGGACCTGCAACTGGGACCGCTGTTCGACGGATTCTGGATCACGCCCCGGGCGCCGCTGGACGCGATCGACCGGATGCTGCGCGACCTCGACGTGCGGGACGCGGCGGTGTTCCGGGTGCGGGAGGTGCCGCGGCCCGAGGGTGTCGACCTGCTCAGCGCCTGGGACCTGGCCGCCCTGCGGGCCGGCTACGACGGCCTGGTCGCGCACGTCGAGCCGGTGCTGCGGGAGCTGCGGGCCGGCACGCTGGCCGGCGACGAGGCACTGGTCCGCCGCGTGGCCCTGTGCAGCCGGTGGCGGGCGCTGGCCCAGGCCGACCCCGGGCTGCCCCCGGAGCTGCTGCCGGCCGACTGGCCCCAGGGGCGGGCTCGCGACCTCTTCGTCGAGGCCTTCGACACGCTGGGGCCGCCGGCGGAGCAGTTCGTCCGGCGACTCGCCGCCACGGCCGCGCGGGGCCGGTCGACCCCGGCCCCGCACAGCCGCTGTATGGCGGACTGCCAGGCCCCGGTGGCGGCGGGAGCCTGAACCCGTTGGACCGATCGCCGGCCCCGGTGACGCGCAGGATCCCTGGACCTACTGGCCGCGGCTGGCGGGGTCGACCTGGGCCAGGGTCAGCAGGTCGACGATGCGGTAGTCGCCCGAGCCGCCGGAGCGGCGGGGGAGCGTGGGGCGCCAGTTGAACCGGTTGAGGTACGAGTCCGGTTGCAGTTGGAGGATGCCGATGAACACCTCGCCCACGATCCTCGCCCCCACCGGGCCCAGGCGCAGGCCGTCGTTGACGACCTCCGCCTCCTTGAGGACGTAGTACCAGAGCGGCGTGCTCCGCTCGAGCCCCAGGCCGTAGGTCGCCAGCTCCGACAGGTCGCCCGAGCCGAGCGGGGTGGCGCCGATGGCGCGGGCGATGGCCTGGCCGGACGGCTGGGACCACGTGATGTGGCGCAGCAGGTTCCGCACCGGCAGCGACGTCGGCGGCTGGCCACTGGCGATGGCGCCGAGCGGGAGGTCGAACAGCGGCGTCGACAGGCGGGTGTCGATGGTCTTGTTCGGCCGCACCTCGCCGTCGCCGAAGTCGAAGAACGTCTGCCAGCCGATGAACCGGCGGGGGGCCCGGGCGCCGCCCCGCAGGTCGACGGGGTCGGCCTGGCCCTGACCGGCGGGGTCGAAGATCATCCCGAAGAAGGCGGCACCGCCGTCGCCGGCGAGGTTGGCCCGGTACGACGGCCGCACCATGCTGTGGCCGAACCGGTAGGCCGCGCCCTGGAACTCGACCGGCATGAAGGCGCGGTCGAACGGTGGGCGGTACCAGCGCCGGCCCCGCCGGAAGATGTCGTCGACCACCGACTGCCCGATGATCTGCGGCAGGAACTCCCGCACGACGATCCACTGGTAGTGCCACGTCACCCGGCGGCGAGCCTCGGTGAACACCAGGCTCGGCAGCGTGCGCCGCTCGTCGCGCACGATGTCGACGACTCGGTTGTGGAACTTGATCATCGCCGCTTGGAGTCCGGCGATCATCAGGTTCTCGTCGTTGCGGGGATCCGAAATGACCGCCCGCCCCGAGCTGTCGCGCGGCAGATCCTCGAACAGGCCGCCGCTCTCGATGCGCAGCTTCGTCCGGTCGGATTGGTACAGCGACGGCGAGGCCGTGGGCCCGCCGCCGTAGAGCGAATCGAGGTCGAGCGACGGCGTCCTCGTGTTCCTCGTCCGCTGCGGGTCCGTGGGCACGCCCAGCGGCGACGCGGCATCGAACGTCACGTCGTGGTCGAGGAACTGGCCGAAGAACGTCGTGCCCGCGGTGTGCGTCGGGTTGTTCGGGTTGTTCACGCTCAGTGCCGGGTCGAGGATCAGCTCGACGGGGCCGGCGGCCAGGTCGTCCTGCGCGTCGAGCAGGCCGCCCGGCCGGCCGATGTCCGTCAGGGCCGCTCGCAGCGCCGCGCTGTCGGCGGCGAACGGCGGGAGAGACGGGAACATCCGCCCGAAGTTGAGCGGGGACTGGGACCTACCGGTCTGCGCCTCGGCGATCTGGCCACCGAGCGTGGCTGCCCCGTGGGTGGCGGCATAGGCGCTCGCGCCGACCGCGGAGCCGCCCAGTCCACGGAGAAAGCTACGACGGCTCACTCCGGTGATCGTGCCGGCGTCACTTGAGCGCGCCCGGTCAGCCGATTGGCGTTCCATGGATCCCCCTTTGGCGATCTGGTCCTGCCACCCGGCCGGATGTGCGCGTCGCTCATCCCCCAGAAATGCGCCCTCCGACAGCACAAATCGTGGGGTCACAGTACAGAGTCAAGTAAGACATGTCACGCGCCTATTTGAGGTCGGTTTCATATCCCAATTCAGGGGACTCCGATCGGTGTCCCCCGATCGGAGACGCCCCGAGACGCTGGCTTTGCGAAATTGTGAAAAGCTCTTGTCGCGGCAACGACACGGCGGGGAAATGGGCGTATGCTGCCGCTGGGGGCACAGTGTCGGAGGGGAAAACATGGCACGCTGCGAGTCACGGTCCAATCGCGTGTCTCACTCGAAGGAATCGTTCGGGTTCAGTCCCACCGTGACCACTCGGCCGCACAACGCGTTTGCAGAACGGCGCATCTCGGTCGTGGTGGTCGACGACGTCACGGAGGGTCGGGCGAGGGAGCCGATGGCACTCGCGGGCCCGCCGATCCACCTCGTGGGCCAGGCACCGCCCGGGCCCGAGGCGGTGGCGATGGTCGAGAGGGAGCGGCCCGACGTCGTCCTCGTGAAGGTCGACGCCGACCGCCCGGTCGAGCGGGCCACGATCGACGCGCTGCGGGCCAAGCACCCCACCGCCCAGGTCATCCTGGTCGAACGCAACCCGCGCGACGATGTGCGCAATCGGTTTCACCCGCCCGCCGACGACGACGGCACGGTCGTCACCGACGATGCGTTCGTGCAGGTGGTGGCCCGGATCCGCCAGGTGACGACCGGGTCGGGAACGAACGGGAGCCACGCCGCGGCCGGAGGGACCGCCACGGCCACGGTCACCGCGGGCCCGGCGCGCGCGGCGAGCACGCCTGCGCTCACTCGACGTGAGCACGAGATCCTGCGCCTGGTGGCCCTCGGCAACACCAACAACGAGATCGCTCAGCGGCTCGGCCTGGCGGCCAACACCGTCAAGACCTACTGGCAGCGCGCACTGCACAAGCTGTCGGCCCGCAACCGGGCGGAAGCCATTGCCCGGGCGCATGACATGCGCATCATCTAGCCGCGCCGACAGATGACATCGGCACCATCGATGGGCTGGTGCGGCGTCATTGATGTGAAACCGCCGGGCTCTATTCTCCTCCGGTTCGCAGGAAGCGTCCCCCGCCTGAAGACGCCACCACGGCCAGCGCGGCGGTGACGGCCTCCTGGTAGTCCGGCCGGAAGGTCGGAGCGCCGGTCCCGGGGCGGACCCGCGGCGGCAGTTCGAGCTGCGCGCCGGCGCCCCGCGGGAGGTTGACCGGGTTGCGGGGATGCTGGCCCCGCAGCGGGCGAGGGATGCGCTCCACCTCGTCCTCCACCTGGAAGCCCTGGCCCAGCCCGCCCTCCAGCGCGGCCCGCAGGGCGGCCGCCAGCGGCCGGTTTTGCCCGCCCACGAGCAGCGTCGTCCACATGTCCGGCCGCCCGTAGCCGTGGATCGCCACCGCCACGTCGACATGGTCGAGGAAGCCGGCCAGCGCCGGCGAGGCGGCCGGGTCGAACGCCACCGACGGCACGTGCCAGCGCAACCCGGGTGGCTGGCGCACGACGTACAGGGACGCCCCGGCCCGCTCGGCGGCCTCCGCCGCGATCACGTCGGTGCCGCGCTCGAGGTTGCCGCCGTGCAGGGCCATGAGGCCGAACCGGCTGCGCAGCTCCGAGACCTCCTCGACGCCGGGTTGGGCCAGGAGGTCCTCGAACACGGCGGGCGGCCCCGGAGGGCTAGCAGGCCTCGGCGACGTAGGGGTAGGGGTTGACCGGCGAGCCGCCGCCCGGGTGGACCTCGAAGTGGAGGTGCGGCGTGCCCCGGGCGTTGCCGGTGTCGCCCACGTAGCCGATGACCGTGCCGCCCTGGACCCAGCCGACGCCCTGGTTCTCGTAGCCCGACAGGTGGGTGCCGTAGTACGTGTTGCCGTTGTCGCCGTAGACGTACCAGGACAGGCCGCCCAGGCTGCTGCCGCGGTGCACGACCTCGCCGCTGACCGGCGCCACGGTGGGCGTGCCCCGCGAGGCCATCATGTCGACGCCCTTGTGCGTCCGGCCGCCGGAACGGGCCGCCCCCCAAGTGTTGGTGAAGCTGACCGGTCCGTCGACGGGGCAGAACATGGCGCCGATGGCGAGGCGCCGAGCGTTGGCGGCCTCGATGGCGGCCTGGGCCGCGGCGATCTCCCGGGCCTCCTGGGCCGACGCCATAGCGGCGGCGATCTCGTTCGTGCGGGTGGCGAGCGCCATCGCCTCCTCAGGGCTGCCCGGCGGGGCGGCCGCGGCCTCGGCGGCGAGCGCGGCCTGCACCTCGGACACGAACCGCGCCTGCTGGCTGAGGGCGGCGTCCAGGTCCGCGAGCGTGGCCTCCGCCTCGGCCCGGGCGGCTTCGGCCGCCTCCTGAGCGGTCTGCTGCTGCTCCTCCATGACCTCAAGATCTGCCAGCGCCGCCTCGTAGGCGTCGAGGTCGACGGCGGCCTGGTCGGCCTGCATGCCGAGGATCGCCTGCTTGACGGTGGCGTCCTCGGTCGTCTCCGCGGTGAGCACGTCGAGGGCGTTGGCGGCCGGCGGGTTCACGAACTGGTCGATGACCAGCGCGTCGGTCTGGTCGGTCGTCTCCGAGATCCGGAAGTGGACGTCGCTCAGGGCGGCGTCGGCGTCGGCCAGCGTCTGGTTGGCGGTGGCGACCGCGGCCTGGGCCGAGCTGAGCAGGCCGAGCTGCTGCGTGACCTCGGCGTGAAGCTCGCCCAGCGAGGAGGTGACGCCGCCGACGCTGAGGCTGTCGAGGCCCACGAGGGCGAACTCGCCCGGGACCTGGTCGTCGCTCGCCTCCTCCTGCGCGGGCGCGGCCGGAATGGCCCCTGCACTCGTCGGCACAGCGAGCAGGGCGAAGGTGACGGCCAGGATGGCCGACCGTCGAGCGTCCAGCATCGACCCAGAACCGTAACAAGAATGTCGTGTGATGTCATGCCAACGGAGCGTGACCGCCCGGATATCCCCCCCGAAGAACGCCTGCTTGTCAACCGTCCGCCGATGTTGACGTCGGGTTCATGTCGGCGTATGTTCGCCTC
>DASRJM010000239.1:0-13019 GCA_035649475.1 Acidimicrobiales bacterium | reverse complement strand
GACGCGAACCTTCGTCCGGATCCCCTCGGGATCGCCGCCTTCCGCCGCGATGGCCTCGTCGGCGAGGCTGGCCGGGGCGTCGACCAGACCACCCTTGGGGCCTCGCCGGACCGCCGCGGTCACGCGGCCGAGCGGCTTCGGGTAGCCGAGCACGCCACTGACGTCCACCCGCGGCGTGAGCGGCACCGTTCCGGCTAGGCCCGCCCCTACCAGAGCGATCGGGGAGGCCAGCGAGACGCGCACCACGGTCTTGTCGTCGGCGTTGAGCACTCGCACCAGCTGGGCGCCGAGCTTGACGTTTGCGAGCGGCAACAGCGCCCGGATCTCGACGATCGGTGCCAGCCGCTCGCGCAGTGGTCCGGCGGGTAGGTCGCGCAGGAGGTAGCGATTCCGGCGGGGCCGTCGCACGTCGGCAACGAGGGGCGGCCGACCGCCCGGCTCCCGCAAGACGAGGCGAGGCCCGCCGCGACCCGTCTCGAGATCCAGGTCGACCCCGGCGGCGCGGAGGCGCCGGTCGGCGGTGTCGAGGACCGTGTAGGTGCGGCTGGCCCCCGGCTCCGAGATGACCGGGAAGCGCTTGTCCAGGTAGGCGACGAGCGCTGGAGGATCGACGCCTTCGGGGAGCGCGTAGGACACGGTCGAGACGTCGGGCGGCATAGCTTGTCGAGTCTGTCATGCCGGACCTGCCATGCTCCGATCCGATGCGCTCGTTGTTCGTCTACGGAACGCTGATGCCCGGACGGCTGCGCTGGCCACTCATCGCCGCCGACGTCGTGGGGCAGCGTCCGAGCGCCATCCCGGGAACCTTGTACGACACCGGCTACGGCTACCCGGCCCTCGTCGTCGGCGGCGACCGCCGGGTGCCGGGCTGGCTCCTCGAGCTGTCGGAGCGGGCGCCGACCGTCCTCGAGCAGCTCGACGTCGTCGAGGGGCCGCACTACCGACGCACCGACGTCACCACGGTCGATGGGATCCGTGCCCTCACCTACGCCTACATCGGCGATCCCGCCGGGTTCACCGTCCTGGACGGGCCCTGGGACCGCGACGACGAGCGGTGACAGGATGATCGCCCGATGATCACGCTGGTGCTGGGCGGGACGCGCTCGGGAAAGTCCGAGGTGGCCGAGTCGCTGGCCGCCGGGATCGCCGACCGGGTGACGTACGTGGCGACCGGCTCCCCGTCCGACGCCGACATGGCGGCGCGCATCGCCGCCCATCGGGCCCGCAGGCCGGCCGGCTGGGCGACCGTGGAGGCGGCGGTCGACCTGCCCGACGTGCTGGCGGCGGCCGACGGCCCGGCCATCGTCGACTCGCTGGGAACATGGGTCGCAGCGCACGCCGACCTGGCACCCGACGTGACGGGCCTGTGCCGCGCCCTGGGCGCGCGGGTCGCCGACACGATCGTCGTGTCGGAGGAGGTGGGGCTGGGGGTCCAAGCCCCGACCGCAGCCGGGCGCCGCTTCGCCGATGCAATGGGCGACGTCAATCGCGCCGTGGCCGAGGTCTCCGACGAGGTGCTGCTGGTGGTGGCCGGGCGCGTCCTGCCACTGGACCGACCCGCGCCGCAAGGCCGGCTCGAGTCCACGGACTGATGCGGAGCGCACTCGGGTTCCTCACCGTCGTCGGCGGCGCCGCCCCGCCGGACCGCCGCGCCCCGGCATGGTTCGGAGTCGTCGGGGCCGCGCTCGGACTGGCCGTCGGCGGCGCGTGGTGGGTCGCCGGCGAGCTGTGGCCGCCGCTCGTCGCAGCGGTGCTGGCGCTGGCGGCCGACGCCGCCCTCACCGGCATGCTGCACTACGACGGGTTGGCCGACAGCGCCGACGGCCTGCTCCCGCCGCTCGACCGCAGGCGACGGCTGGAGGTCATGGCGACGCCGGAGATCGGCGCCTTCGGCGTGATGGCGGTGGGGCTGGTGGTGCTGGCCCGGGTGGCGGCACTGGGCACGCTTCGGCCCGACCCGCTGCTGGTGGCCGGCCTGTGGACCGCCTCCCGGTCGGCCATGGCGCTGGCGTTGGCGTGGCTGCCGTATGCCCGGGCCGACGGCGGCGCCGCCTCCGGGTTCCGGTCCGGCTCCCCCGCTCCCGCGCTCGCCACGCTGGCGGTCGGGTGTGCCGTCGTGGCCTGGTCGTTCGACGGCGGATGGGGACCGGGTGTGCTGGTGGCGGCGAGCGGCCTGGCCGGGTTCGGCGGCGTGGTGACGCTCGCCCGGCGGCGGCTGGGCGGCTACACGGGGGACGTGCTGGGCGCCGCCGGCCTGATCGCGGAAACCGTGGGCCTGTTGGTGGCGGCCGCCCGATGGTGAGGGTGCGGCTTTGAGGGCCGACCCGTGAGCGTCCCGTGGCACCGGCGGGCCACGGCGGCCGGCCTGGCGTTGGCGATCGACCGGGCCCTGGGGGAGCCGCCCCTGCCGGGCCGGCTGCATCCGGTGGCACTGTTCGGCACGGCCATCGCCGCGCTCGAGCGCCGCGTGTACGACGATCGTCCGGCGCCCGGCGCCTTCCTGGCGGCCGCGGGCGTGGGCCTGGCGGCGGCGGCGGGCCTCGCCATCGGATCGCCCCTGGTCGGCGGCTACGTGAGCACCGCAGGACGTGGTCTGCACACCGCCGCCCTCCGGGTGGAAGCCGCCCTGTCGTCGGGCGATCTCGCCGCCGCCAGGCGCCTGCTGCCGTCGCTGGTCGGACGCGACCCAACTGCGCTCGACGCCGCGGCCATCGCCCGCGCCGCGGTCGAATCCGTCGCCGAGAACACCACCGACGCGATCGTCGCGCCCGCGCTGTGGACCGCCGCCGCCGGCTCGGTGGGGGCGTTCGTCTACCGCGCCGGCGACACGCTCGACTCGATGGTCGGCTACCGCGACGACCGTTATCGCCGCTTCGGGCATGCCTCGGCCCGCCTCGACGATGCGTTGGCGTGGGTACCGGCCAGAGCGACGGCCGCGCTCGTCGCCCTGGCCCGACCCGGGCGTGCCCCGGCCGTGGCCGGCGCCGTGCGGCGAGATGCGCCTCGCCACCCCTCCCCCAATGCCGGCGTGTCGGAGGCGGCATTCGCTGGCGCGCTGGGGCTGCGGTTGGGCGGGGCCAACCGCTACGGCGAAGTCGTGGAGGATCGTCCGATCGTGGGATCCGGGCGCCCCGCGGGCCTCCAGGACATCACCGCCGCCGTCGACCTGTCGCGCGACGTGACCTGGCTGCTGGCGGGCCTGCTCGTCCTGGCCGGCGCAGGGGGCGCCATCGCCGGTCGCCGGCGCGGCGCCACCGCCGGGTGACCACCATCCCGGCGCCGGGGCCGCATGGGGGCGACGGGCCCCGGGTGGCGGCGGCCCTGGGCCTGGGCCCCGACCAGGTCCTCGACCTGTCGGCCAACCTCAACCCCTTCGCACCCGACGTCGCCGCGCTGGCGGCGCCGCACGTCGGCAGCCTGCGGCGCTATCCGGACGTCGAGGCCGCCGAGGCGCTCCTCGCCGAGGCGGTCGGCGTCCCGGGCGAGCGGCTCGTGCTCACGGCAGGCGGATCCCAGGCCATCGCCCTCGTGGGCGACCACCTGCGACGCGGCTGGGTCGACGAGCCCGACTTCTCGCTCTACCGCCGCCACCTGGCCCGCGTCGAGGCGGGCGCTCCCCGCTGGCGCTCCGACCCCCACAACCCCACGGGTCGCCTGGCCGCGGGGGGCGACGAGCGCGTCGCCGTGTGGGACGAGGCGTTCCTGCCGCTCAGCGCCGCGACGTGGACCCGGGGGCGGCCCGGATGGGGGCTGGGCTCGTTGACCAAGGCCTTCGCCTGCCCCGGGCTGCGCCTGGGGTTCGCCGTCGCCCCCGACGAGCGGGCGGCCGCAGCCATCCGCCGGCGCCGCCCGGCGTGGGCGGTCGGCTCGCTCGGCTGCGCGCTGCTTCCGGAGCTGCTGGCGTGCGCCGACCTGGTCGGGTGGACCGCGCGAATCGCCGCCGCTCGTTCCGAACTGACCCAGGTGCTCGGGGCCCACGCGCTGGTTCCCCTGCCGTCCGACGCACCTTGGGTGCTGGCCGCGGCTGCGCCGGAGGGCCTCAGGGTGGCGCTGGCGCGCCAAGCGGTGGTTGTGCGGGACTGCCGCTCGTTCGGGCTGCCCGACCAGGTGCGCATCGCCGTCCCGGACGGGGCGGGGCTCGAGCGACTGGACGCGGCGTTGGCCCGGGTCCGGGGCGTCAGCGATCATGATCGCCCGTGACCCACCCCGACGCGACCCCCGGCCGCCCGGCGGACCGTCCCGTCGACGCCGTCGTCATCCGCCCCGCCCCAGGGTCCCGCCGCCTGGCCGCGGCGCTCGCCCGTAACGGCATCGCCGTCCGGACCGGGCCCGCGCCCACCGGGGACCCGGACCGAACCATGGTCATCACAGACCCCGCCGGGCACCTTCCACTCGCCGTGTTCGATGGCCTCGCGGCGCGGGTCGGCACGTTCCGGGCGGCACGCCTGCTGCAGGCGCCCTTGGATGTCGACGCGCAACGCAAGGCCGAGGAACACCAGCTGCGGCTCACCAAGCCACCCGGATCGCTGGGGTGGTTGGAGGCCGTTGGCGCCCAGCTCGCCGGCATTGCCGCCGCGGTCCCACCCCCGCCGCCGCGGCCCGCGGTCGTGGCCGTGTTCGCCGGCGACCATGGCGTGCACGCCCAGGGCGTCTCGCCGTGGCCACAGGACGTCACCGCGCAGATGGTCGGCAACTTCGTGGCGGGCGGAGCCGCGATCAACGTGCTGGCGCGACAGGCCGGGGCCGAGGTGCTGGTGGTCGACGTCGGCGTCGCCTCGGCACTGCCCGAGACGCCCGACCTGTTGGTGCGGAAGGTGCGCGCCGCGACCGCAGACCTGAGCCTCGGCCCGGCGATGACCACCGACGAGGCCCGGCAGGCGCTCGACGTCGGCGCGGAGGTCGCCGCCCGGCTGGTCCGCCGGGGGGCACGCTGCCTGGTCACCGGCGACATGGGCATCGCCAACACGACGCCCGCCGCAGCCCTGATCGCCGCACTGACCGACCGGCCGGCATCGGGAGTCACCGGCCGGGGCACGGGGATCGACGACGACCGGTTCCGCCGCAAGGCCGCGCTGGTGGGGGCCGCCGCCGACAGGGCGCGGGCGCGGCACGGCGCCGACGCCCTCGGGATCCTGGCCGAGGTCGGTGGGCTCGAACACGCGGCGCTGGCCGGGTTCGTGGCAGGAGCCACCGCGCTCCAAGTCCCGGTCGTGATCGACGGCGTGATCTCGGCGTCCGCCCTGCTAATTGCCAGCCGCCTGGTCCCGGGCGTCGAGCATGGCGTCATCGCCGGCCACCGATCCGTAGAGCCCGGTGCCTCGGCCGTGCTGGGCGAGCTGGGCCTCCGCCCAATGCTCGACCTCGACCTGCGGCTGGGCGAGGGCACCGGGGCCGCCTTGGCGCTTCCGCTGGTGGAGGCGGCAGCCCGCGTGCTGTCCGAGATGGCCACCTTCGACGAGGCGGGTGTCACGGAGAAATAGGCTTGGGGCCGCGGCATTGCCGCACGAGGGGGTATGACGCCGGCCGGCGCCGGCGCCTCAGTAGTCTGTGAGACCTCGTGACCGATCGCTTCCACCAGCCTGAGCGGCCGTCGCCGAGCGATCCCCGGCGGGTGTTCGTGCCCGCCCCTCCGGCATCGCCGACCGACCGCGGCACCGAGCGCCCGAGCGCGCCCCCGGGGCCGGTGCGGCCGCCGCGCCCGCAGCGTCCGGCCAACGGAGCGCGCACCCGCACGCTGCCCCGGCCGGAGCGGCCGGTCCCCACCGGTCCGCCGGGCCGACCGCCCGACGAGGCCCCCGCGCCTGCCGGGCCGTCGAAGTCCTGGTGGCGCCGCCTCCGCTGGCGGCGAGTGCTCGCGATCACCGCCGTCCTGCTGCTCTTGGCGCTGCTCGGCGGCTACCTGTGGGCCCGCAGCGTCTGGAACAGCATCGACCGGGTCGACGTGAGCGCCGTCCTGTCCGACGGCGGGAGCGGCACCAACTACCTCATCGTCGGCTCCGACTCCCGCGAGGGCCTGCAGGAGGGCGACCCCGGCTTCGATCCGAACGCGGGGCCCGGTGGCCAACGGTCCGACACGATGATGATCCTCCACCTCGAGGGCGGTAAGGCGCAGATGCTGTCGCTCCCCCGGGACTTGTACCTGGAGATCGCGGACACAGGCGGCGACCACGCCAAGCTGAACTCGGCCTACAACGGTGGTCCCGAGCGCCTCATCAAGACCGTGACAGGCAGCCTGGGCATCCCCGTGCAGCGCTACATGGAGGTCGACTTCGTCAGCTTCGCTGGCCTGGTCGACGGGCTCGGTGGGGTCACCGTTGACTTCGAGAACCCGGCATTCGACCCCAAGTCCGGGCTCAACGTCACCCAGTCGGGCCCCGTCGAGCTCGACGGTGACCAGGCGCTCGCCTACGTGCGGTCGCGGACCTACACCGAGATCATCAACGGCGAGGAGCAGGTCGAACCCACGGGCGACCTGGGCCGCATCGAGCGCCAGCAGAAGTTCCTGCGGGCGGTGTTCTCGAAGCTGAGCGACACCAAGAACCCGTTCGCGCTGGCCAGCGCCTTCTCCGGGGTGTCGGGGGGCCTTCGCATCGACGACGACATGTCGATGCTCGACGGCTTCCGCCTGGCCTGGGCGCTCCGGGGCATCGACTCCAAGACGTTGGTGCTGCCGGTCGACCCCGACAGCAACGAATCGGGATCGGTGCTCATCCTCCGCGAGGACGAGGCGCAGCCCATCCTCGACGAGGTGCGCTGACGCGACAGTTCAGGGCAACAGCACGCCTGGGTTCATGATCCGGTCGGGATCGAGTGCGTGCTTGATGGCCTGCATGGCGGCCACCTCCTCCGCCGACCGGTCGCGCGCCAGCCAGGCCCGCTTGGCCACGCCGATCCCGTGCTCGGCGCTGATCGATCCGTTGAGGTCCACGACCAGGTCCAGCACGGCGGCGTCGACCGCGTCGTCGTCGGGGTCCGGCCCGACGACGTTCACGTGGATGTTGCCGTCGCCCACGTGGCCGTAGAGCAACGTCGCGGCGGCGGGCCAGCCGGACGCCAGCGTCGCCGACACCCGGGCACAGAACTCGGCGATCGCCGCCGCCGGGAGCGTCACGTCGAACTTGAGGACCACCCCCAGCGCGGCCGCGGCCTCGGGGTGCGCCTCGCGCCAGCGCCAGAGGCGTTCCCGTTCCGCCCGCTCCACGCCGACGGCCACAGGTGCGGACGCGGCGTGGTGGCCGATCGCGGCCGCCAGCGCCGGCGTCGGATCGGCGCGGCCGGCGGCCTCGACCAGCAAGAACGCCGCCGCGTCGGGCGCCAGCGGCGGATCCGAGCCCAGGTGGGAGGCGACAACGCGCATGCTCTCGCCCTCCATCAACTCGAGCGCGCGCACCTCGGCCACCTCGTCCCGCAGGTCGGCCGCCAGGGACACCGCCTCCCCCACGCCGGGCAGGGCCAGCAGCGCGACGACCACGTGCGGTTCGTCGGCCACCAGCCGCAGGCGGGCCCTGGTCACCACGGCGAGGGTGCCCTCGCTGCCGCACAGCAGCTGCGCGAGGTCATAGCCGGTGTTGTCCTTGACCAGGCCGCCCAGGCGCGAGATGACCGCGCCGGTCCCCAGCACCGCCTCGACGCCGACCACCTGCGCCCGCATGGGCCCGTGGCGCACTACGTGGACGCCACCGGCGTTGGTGGCGATCATCCCGCCGATGGTCGCCGACTCCCGGGCTCCGGTGTCGACGCCGAACGCCAGCCCGGCTGCGGCGGCGTGGGCCTGTAGCGCCGCCAGCGTCACCCCCGCACCGACCGTCACCTGACCGGCGAGCACGTCCACCGGGTCGAGGTCGTCGAGCCCTCGCAGGCCGACGACCACCCCCGCGCCGTCGCGGGGGACCGACCCGCCCACGAGGCCCGTGTTCCCACCCTGGGGCACCAGCGCGACCCCGTGGCGGCGGGCCGCCAGCACCAGCGCCTCGACCTGATCGGTCGTCGCCGGACGGACCACCGCCCGCGCCAGGCTGCGCCAGCGGCGCGTCCAATCGACTGAGTACCCCTCGGTCAGGCCCGGGTCGGTGAGGACCGCGAGCTCGCCGAGCGCGTCCCGGGCGGCGGTCAGGAAGGCGTCGAGGTCAGTGCTGGGGGCCACGGCCGGTCCCCACCGCCGGCACGATCCGGCCCGCGGCCTCGCCCAGCTCGATGGTGACCCCGTGCTCCGGCCGCGCCCAGCCTCGCAGCACCACGTCGTCGCCGTCCTCGAGGAACGTCCGCCGGACGCCGGCGACCTCCAGGGGCTCGGCTCCGCCGACCGTCAGCTCGATGAGGCTGCCCTCGCTGCCACGGTCGGGCCCGGAGATCGTGCCCGAGGCCAGCAGGTCGCCCGTTCGGAGGTGGGCGCCGTTGACGGTGAGGTGGGCGATCTGCTGGGGCAGACGCCAGTAGAGCCCCGCCGCCGTCCCCCGGCTGATGGGCGCCGTCTCGCCGCCCGGGGGGGCGCCAGCCGGCGTCAGCGTCACCTCGAGGTCGATGTCCAGCCCCCACGGCTCAGCCAAGCGCAGGTACTCCAGCGGCTCCGGGTCCTGCACCGGACCGTCGACGTGGCAGGAGGCGAGCGCCGCCAGGGGCGTGACCCAGCCAGACATGGTGGTGGCGAACGACTTGCCCAGGAACGGGCCCAGGGGCTGGCCCTCCCAGACCTGGATGTCGCGGGCCGACCAGTCGTTCACGAGGGCGACGCCGAAGACGTGCTGGGCGGCCTCGCCGACAGGGACCGGCTGGCCCTGCCGCGAGGGAACGCCGACCACGAACCCGAGCTCCAGCTCGATGTCGAGTCGCGTGCTGGGCCCGAACTCGATGGCACCGTCCCTCGAGCGACGCTGACCCGTGGGACGCGCCACCGGGGTGCCCGAGACCACCACCGTGCCGGCGCGCCCGTGGTAGGCCACGGGCAGGTGCCGCCAGTTGGGGAGCAACGGCTCGGCATCGGGGCGAAACATCCGGCCCAGGTTCGTCGCGTGCTCGATCGAGCTGTAGAAGTCCACGAAGTCGGCGACCGCGATCGGCAGGTGGACGGTCACGGCCGCACACGGCACCAGCGCCGGTGCGACCCGCTCACGCCCCGCCGGGTCGCACACGAGCTCGGTCACCCGGTCGCGCACGGCCTGCCAGTTCGCCGGCCCCAGGGCCAGGAACGGATTGAGCATCGGAGCGGCGAATGCCTCGCGCTCGGTGGCGCCCCCAACCAACCCGTCGGCCGAGAGGCGGGCGAGGTCGAGCACCTGGTCGCCGATTCGGGCGCCGACCCGCGGCCCTTGCCCACCCGCCGAGAACACCCCCAGCGGCAGGTGCTCCGCGGGGAAGCCCGAACCGTCGGCCCCCGCCACCCACGAGCTCAGCACGTCAGAGAAGTCCCTGCGCCGTGAGCCCCTCGACCGTCTCGTCGATCGAGCACGTGCCCACTGACGCGAGCAGACCCCGGGCACCCTCGACGTGGTCCAGCAGCCCAGCCGACCCGTCCCCCTCCACCGCCAGGATCTCGCTCAGCGTTGCGGCGTCGGCGCCTGCATGGGCGGCGCCGGCTGCCGCCAGCAGGTTGACGAGCCCGTGCCGCGGGCCGTCGGGCCCGGTGCCGCGGAACGGGTGGTGGAGCCCGGCCGTGGCCTTGAGCAAGATCCCCCGCCCGGCGCAGCCCGCCAGTGCGGCCGCCAGCCAATCGCAGGTGGGTACGTCGTCGGGTGTCAGGCCGCCACAGCGGACCTTCGCCCGGGCACCGGTGCCGGCCACCTCGTCGAGCACGTCGGCGAGCGCCGCCGCATCGGCGTCGGGTGCGATCTCGACGTAGCGCCGCACGCCCCGGGGAGGCTCGGGGGGCCGCGCCGACTGCGGCGCCTCGACCTGCACGATCCCGGGCATGGCGTAGATGACGGCCCAGGGGGCGTCGCCGCCGTAGGCGATGACGCCGAGCTCCGGCGGCCGGGGCTGCCCCGACGACAGGCTCGCCTCGAGCTCGTCGAACCGGGACGCCGGGTACAGGAACGGTCCCACCGTGGGCGCCAACGGACCCCGGCGCAGGCGCTGGTGGGCGGCCAGCGCCGCGGCCATGGGGAGCCGGGCGGGAGGAAAGAGGCTGGCGTCGTCGAACAATCGCTCGACGGCCGCCTTGAGGCTGGTTGTCACGTTGTACCTCCGGAAGACGGAGGTTAGTTTCCGACCCATCGGAGCCGAACTGAGGGGACCCAGTCCGATCCATGCCGTACTACCGACGAGTGGGTGAGATCCCACCCAAGCGCCACACCCAGTTCCGGGCGCCGGACGGGCATTTGTACGCCGAAGAGCTCATGGGCACGGAGGGCTTCTCGTCGTCGTCGTCCCTGCTCTACCACCGGCGCCCGCCGACCGCCCTCGTCTCGGCCGAGGCCGTGGCCGAGAAGGACCCCGGCCTCGGCCCCAACGAACCGCTCCTCCCCCGCCATCTCCGGACCGACAGCCTGCCCGCCGGCGGCGACCTGGTCGCGGACCGCAAGTTGCTGCTCGCCAACGCATCCGTGCGGCTGCTGGTGGCGCAGCCGACGCAATCGAGCGGGCTCTACCGCAACGCCATCGGAGACGAGGTCGTGTACCTGCGGCAGGGCAGCGCCCGCCTCGACAGCGTGTTCGGGTCGCTCGAGTGCCACGCCGGCGACTACGTGGTCGTGCCCACGTCCACGACACACCGGTGGATCGTCGAGGCGGGCGAGCCGGTGCACGCGCTGATCCTCGAGGCGCGGGGACACGTCGGTCCCCCTGACCGTTACCTGTCGCCCACCGGCCAGTTCCTGGAGCACAGCCCCTACTGCGAACGCGACCTGCATGCGCCCGACGAAACGCTCGTCGTGGACGGCGCCGACGGCGATCAGCCGATCGAGGTCCTGGTGCGCCAGCGCGACGGGTTGACCCGGTACCGCTACGCCCACCACCCCTTCGACGTCGTGGGCTGGGACGGTTGCCTGTACCCCTACAGGCTCTCGATCCACGACTTCGAGCCCGTCACCGGGCGGGTCCACCAGCCGCCACCGGTCCATCAGACGTTCGCCGGCCCTCGTTTCGTGGTGTGCAGCTTCGTACCCCGCAAGCTCGACTACCACCCGTTGGCCGTGCCGGTGCCCTACAACCACGCCAACGTGGACAGCGACGAGGTCCTCTACTACTGCGCGGGCGACTTCACCAGCCGCAAGGGGGCTGGCATCGAGCCCGGATCCATCAGCCTCCACCCCGCCGGCTTCATCCACGGGCCCCAGCCCGGAAGCGTGGAGCGGGCCCTGGGCCAGGAGGCGACCGACGAGATGGCGGTCATGCTCGACACCTTCGATCCCCTGCTGCTGGCGGACGGCGCGCGGGCCTGCGACGACGCCGACTATGCCTGGTCGTGGGCGCGGTCGGCGACCACGTAGAACCAGGGCGCTGACGCCCCGCCCCTCAGGCCGGAACGGTGGCGAGAGCGTCGAGCACGAACTCGTCGACGCCCGCCTCGAGCCGGTCGCGGCGCAGCAGGGTGCGCGCCACCACGGTGGCGCCGCGCTCCGACAGGACGTCGGCGAACTTGTCGAGCGCCTTCCCGGCGTGGATGGCGTACGTCATGAACGCCGCCACCCGCTTGCCGTCGATCACCGGCATCGACCGGATCCTCCCGGCCCTGCCCGGCCGGTGCCCGAAGAGCACCAGGCCGTCGACCCAGGTGCCGACGAACACGATGTCGGCGGCCGCGAGGTCCTTCAGCCCGATGGCGGTGATGGGGAAGATGGACGCGTCGACGCCGCGGCTGGCCACCGCGTCGCCGATCAGCCGGGCTGCCCGCGCCGTGTTACCGGTGAGGCTCTCGTAGATGACCACCGCTCTTGTCACGTCGGTTCACCCCGTCGACTGCCGCTGCACCGAGTTGGCCCAGGGGTGGCAGCGACCAGCGGTCGTCGCCCCGCCAGCCACCCGGGCTCGCTCACGGTAGTGCGCCCGGGGGTGCCGCGATGCCGAACGTGATCCCGGCCCGTGCCCCGAGCTAGACCACGTAGTCCCTGGAGGTGCTCATGGTCTCTGCCCTGTTCGACGCTGCGGCGTGGCGTCCCGTCGAGGGCTTCGAGTTCACCGACATCACTTATCACCGGGCCGTCGACGTTGGCGCCGTCCGCGTGGCGTTCGACCGACCCGAGGTCCGCAACGCCTTCCGCCCCCACACGGTGGACGAGCTCTACCGCGCGCTCGACCACGCGCGGCAGGCATCGGACGTGGGCTGTGTCCTGCTCACGGGCAACGGGCCGTCGCCCCGCGACGGCGGCTGGGCGTTCTGTTCCGGCGGCGACCAGCGCATCCGGGGGCGTGACGGCTACCGCTACGCCGAGGGCGAGACCAACGAGACGATCGACCCCGCCCGCACGGGGCGGCTGCACATCATGGAGGTGCACCGGCTCATCCGGTTCATGCCCAAGGTGGTCATCTGCCTGGTGCCGGGCTGGGCGGCCGGCGGCGGTCACAGCCTTCACGTGGTCTGCGACCTCACGCTGGCCAGCCGTGAGCACGCCCGATTCCGGCAGACCGATGCCGACGTGGCGAGCTTCGACGGGGGGTTCGGTTCGGCCTACCTCGCCCGGCAGGTGGGCCAGAAGTTCGCCCGCGAGATCTTCTTCCTCGGCGACACCTACTCGGCTGAGGACGCCCACCGCATGGGGATGGTGAACGCGGTCGTGGAGCACGACCGCCTGGAGGCGGTCGGGCTCGACTGGGCCCGGAAGGTTCTGGGCAAGAGCCCCACGTCGATCCGCATGCTGAAGTACGCCTTCAACCTCATCGACGACGGCCTGGTCGGCCAGCAGGTGTTCGCCGCCGAAGCCACCCGCCTGGCCTACGGCACCGCCGAGGCCGAGGAGGGGCGCGACTCGTTCCTCGAGCGCCGCGAGCCCGACTGGTCGGACTACCCCTGGCACTACTGACGCGCCGCCCGGATCCCTAGACCCCCGGGCCGGCGCCGCTCGTGTCGAAGGCGAGCTCGTCCGTCA
>DASRJM010000238.1:0-2435 GCA_035649475.1 Acidimicrobiales bacterium | reverse complement strand
GAGCGCACGTCCGCCGGTCAGGCGACGTTGCTGTCGTCGGCTTCGGGGCAGCGGGCGGTGAGGCGGCCCTCGACGGTCTGGCCGTCGGGGACCGGGGCCAGCTCGCCGTCGAGCGCGGCCCAGGTGGCGTCGACCACCAGTCGGTCGCCTTCGACCTTGGCGTCGCGGACCGTGCCTGCCGGGGAGCGGGGCATGTCGGAGCCGAAGGCGCCCCAGATCTCGCCCGCGCCCAGGTCCAGCGTGACGCCCGTGCGGGCGGTGCCGCCGTCGCTCACGTCGGCCGCGGCCTGCAGGACCATCGAGCCCCGGGTGCCTCCCAGCGTGACCACGTCGCCGTCCCGCCCGCAGGCGACGAGAGGTATCTCCACCGTGCGATCGCCGTAGACGAAGCGGGCCGTGTCCGGCTCGAGGCCGTCACGCGGCTCCGAGCTCTGACGCAGCCCGCAACCGGCCGAAGCCACCACGGTCACCGTCAACATCACGGCGAGAAGCAGGCGGGACACGACGCGAAACGGTAGCGAGGCCGTGAAAGACTCCCCCCGACCACTGGCGACGGAGGCACAGGTATGTCGCTCCCCCCCGATCCTCACGACGACGACGTCAGGACCGGCCCGGCTTCGGGCCCGCCTCCGCCGCCGCCCCCTCCGCCGCCGCCTCCCCCCGCCGGAACGCTGCCGGGAGAGCGGCCGCCGCAGTCGCCGATCCTCGAGGAGACCCCGGCTCCGCCACCCCCGGCGACCACGGCGGCCGCGGCAGCGGCGACAGCCGCGCCGCCGCCTGCCCCGCTACGACCGTCGGCCCAGGTGCCCGACCCCGGGCCGGAGTACCAGCCGCCGTCGTCGCCCGCCTACACGTCTGCCACCAAGCTCCCGCCGACCCGCGCGGGAGCCGGCACCGCCGGGGCCACCACGCCACCGGCCACCCCCGCGGCACACCTCGCGGGCAGCGGCAGCCCGGACGGGGGCGACAAGCGCGGGCGTGGCGGGATCATCGCCGCGATCGTGCTGGTCATCGCGCTCGTCGGGGCGGGCGGAGCGTTCTTCCTGTTCAGCGGCGACGACGACCAGGACGACGACGCCGCGCCCGCCTCCACCGAGGAAACCAGCGACACCGGGGACACCGGCGCCGAGCCCACCGCGCCGCCGGTCACGGACGCGCCGAACGTCGGTTTCGGCGAGCCGGTGGACGCGGCCCAGGCCTTCTTCACCGCCGCGGTCGCCGGCGACTGCCCGGGCATGGCCCAACTCCTCACCGAGGGCTCGCTGCTCATGGACAACGGCACGGTCGACGAAGCCCTGGCCGACTGCCAGCAGTCGGTCGCCGACGGTGACACCGGGTTCGAGGACATGACCGTGGCCAACGTCACGCTGGTGTCCGAAGAGGGCGATACGGCGATCGTGTCGGTCGACTTCGACGTCGCCGGCCAGGCCAGCACCGAGCAGTTCCACCTCCAGCGGGTCGACGGTGAGTGGAAGATGGACCTCGAGGCCAGCGCCTGACCCGGGTCTGACCCGGACCCACCCCGCGCCGTAGGGTGCGGCCATGGGCTACCGCTCTCCCGCCCCCGCCAGCCTGGGCGCCCTCGCCGGACGGGCCGAAGCCCGCCTGGCCGACCTGCTGGACGGCGAGATCGCGCGCTGGCGGCAGGTCGACCCCTCGCTGGGCGAGCCCCTGGAGGCCCTGCGGTCGCTGGTGATGGCGGGCGGCAAGCGCCTGCGCCCGGCGTTCTGCCACTGGGCCTTCGTGGGCGCGGGCGGCGACCCCGACGATCCCCGGATCGTGGACGCGGGCGCGGCGCTGGAGATGCTGCACGCCTTCGCCCTGGTCCACGACGACGTGATGGACGGGTCCGACACCCGCCGCGGCCTGCGCACCGCGCACCTGGTCTTCGCCGACGAGCACGCCGCCCAGAGCTGGCGGGGTGAGGCCCGCCGCTTCGGGGAAGGCGCGGCCATCCTCGTCGGCGACCTCGCCCACGTGTACGCGGACCAGCTCATGGGCGACGTGCCCGAGGACGTGTCCCGCGTGTGGCACGAGCTCCGCCTGGAGCTCAACATCGGCCAGTACCTCGACCTGGCCGGCACGGCGCGGGGCGACCGCGACCCGGCGCTGGCCGAGCGCATCGCCCGCTACAAGTCCGGCAAGTACACGATCGAGCGACCCTTGCACGTGGGGGCCGCACTGGCCGGGCGCTTGGGTGACCTGGCCGAGCCGCTGTCCGCCTACGGCAGCCCGCTGGGTGAGGCGTTCCAGTTGCGGGACGACGTGCTCGGCGTCTTCGGCGACCCCGGCCGCACCGGCAAGCCCGTGGCCATGGACCTGCGGGAGGGCAAGCCCACCCCGCTCCTGGCCGAGGCCACGGCCCGGGCCGGCGCCGACGACGGCGCCCTGCTCGACAAGGTGGGCGCCCCCGGGCTCAGCGACGACGACGTCGC
>DASRJM010000237.1:0-2319 GCA_035649475.1 Acidimicrobiales bacterium | reverse complement strand
CCGGCACCGGCGCGCCCGGCGACCCGTTCACAGCCCAGCCCCCCGCCCCCTCCGCCGCGGACCCCGGCCAGCCCCGCCCCCCGTCCACCGCCGAGGCGGGAACCGCCGGCCAACCCGCCGCCGCCCCCTTCCGTGGCGATCCCGGCTCCCCGGGGACACCGGCCGCGGGCTTCCCGCGCGACCCGTTCGGCAGCGCATCACCCCTCGCCGCCCGCCCCCCGGGCCAGCCCGCCGCCCCGTCCGCCGGCCACCCTGGCACCGGCGCCCCCGGGGGCCCGTTCACCCCCGCCCAGCCCGCCGCACCGGCCACCGGCTCGCCGGGCGATCCCTTCTCCGGTGCCCCGCCGCGCGCCGCCCGCGCCGGCAACGGCGGGCCCGGGCAGCCCGCCCCGCCGCGGGCCGCGCCCAACCCCGGGTCGGGCAACGGGGGCTCCGGCCTGCCACCCCGCTCGTCGGGCGGCGGTCGTGCCATCCCGACCCGCGGCAACATCGGGGCCAGCGCCCCGCCGGTCCCGGGCTTCGCCGCCCCGGGCTCCGCCGTCCCCGGCGGGCCCGGCAGCCCGCCGCCGGCCTGGTTCACGTCCACGCCCCCGCCCGCGCCGCCGGCGCCGCCGCGCACGACGACCACGGGCTCCAACTCGACGCTCGGGAGCCTGCTGGCCGGCCTCGCCCAGCCCGGGTTCAACCCGCGGCAGCAGGAGCAGCGGCCGGGGCCCGCCGCCCGCGCTGGCGCTGCCGGCGTCACGAGCGGCGGCCTGACCCGCCGGGTCCGGGGCGCGCAGCTGCCGAACGCCGATCCCCTCGCGGTCCGCCGCCCGCCGGCCGGCCCGCCACCCGCGGCCCCGGTGCCGGGCCGCACCTCGCCCCCCACCCGGTCGGCCGACGCGGTCTACAGCTTCCTCACCAGCTTCTCCGCCGGGGTGCAGCGGGGCCTCGACGAGACGCGACCCGGGAACTGACGCACCGCACGCAACCGTCGGCACCCAGCGCGAGAAGCCTTACGTAACGTACGTCGAGGCGCACCAGACGCGCTTTAGGTGACGCCACCGTCAAGGTTTTGGAATGATGGGGCAGCTAGACGGCTGGGTCCGGTCACGAGCATTGGGGATTGCACCGGAAGCCTTCCGCTCGGGACCTGCCTGGCTGCCATCCATCGCACTCAACCGGAGACACGTTTGCGCCGGGTTCCGATTCGCATGAAGCTGGCGGGCGCCCTTGCGGTCCCGCTGCTCGCCCTCGTCGTCGTCACCACGCTGGAGGTCGTCCAGTCCGCCCAGGAAGCGCGCCGCGTCCGGGAGCAGACCGTCCTCGCCCAGTCGACCGTCGGCCCGCTCAGCCTGCTGAGTGTCCTCGAGGACGAGCGCAACGCGGCCGCCGTCTACACCATGGGCGCCGAGGAAGCCGTCTCGCTGCCCGTGGAGAACAACGCCGAGGCCCGCGAGACCGTCGACGCCGCCATCTCCTCGTTCCGGGACGAGATCAACGACCGGGGCGGCAACATCGCCGTCGCCTACGGGCCCGCCCTCGAGCAGCTCGACGAGCTCGACGAGCTGCGGGCAAGCGTCGACGCGGTCCCCGACGACGAGCGCAGCCTCGAGAACATCGAGGTGACCACCACGACCTTCGACGGCTACTCGGCGATCATGGACTCCTTCTTCGACGCCAACAAGCGTGTCGCCCTTGCCATCGACGACACCGAGCTCCGGCGGGCCGCCGAGCTCACGGACCTGAGCGCCCGCCAGACCGACCTTCTCGCCCGCCTCGTGCGTGACCTGCTGCTCGCCGGCGTCGGCGGCGACGCCCCCGACGGCCTCCGGCAGCCGTCGGAGCTGGCCTCCGTGTCCCGCCTCCTCGGGCAGCTGCGCACCAACGAGCAGCTCATACGGACCAAGGCGACGGGCGACTTCCGGCCACTGGCCGACGACCTGTTCGCCGACGAGTCGGTGCAGCTGTTCCCCGACATCGTCGACGGCGCGCTCGCCACCGGCGAGGTGCCGCTCGACGACGTCCTGACCCACTCGGCCGGTGAGGACCCCGACACCTTCGGCTACACCGTGTTCCGCAAGCGGGCCACCGACGCGCTGGCCGACACCGCCACCGACCTCGAGGCCGAGGCCGCCGGCCGGCAGCGCTGGTTCGGCGTGACGGCCGGTGCCGCCGTCCTCATCGCCGCCGTGGTGACGTGGTTGGTGTCGCGGTCGATCACGAAGCCGTTGCGGTCGTTGACCCGCCAGGCCAAGGAGATGGCCGAGCACCGCCTGCCCGACGCCGTGCTCGACATCCTCGAGACCCCCCTGGGCGACGACGTCGCCATGCCCA
>DASRJM010000236.1:0-15738 GCA_035649475.1 Acidimicrobiales bacterium | reverse complement strand
CGCCGAAGCCGAGCGCCACGCCCGCGATGCCGGCGCCGGCGATGAGCGGGCCGAGCGCCACGCCCAGCTCGCCCAGGATCATGATGCCGGCGATCGTCCAGATGACGGTGCTGGCGATGGACCGCAGCACGAGGCCCAGGGTCTGGGCCCGGGCGGCGGCGCGCATCGAATGCGAGCCGGTGCCCAGGAGGGCGCCAGGTGTGTGGTTCCTGAGGGTGCCGAGGGTCCCGTTGGCCCCCGAATCGACGATCCTGGCCGTCAGGCGCCTGATGCTCCGGCGCACCAGCCGGTTGGCGATGTAGGCGACGAGGACGATCAGCAGGATGTGGAGAGGCGGCACCACGAAGCGGTCCGCCGCCTCGGCCCACGCCTCGCTGCCGGTCCAGTCGAACACCTGACGGCAGACCAACGACGGATCCTGTCCGCAGGCCTCCTGCACGGTTTGAGCCAGCGCCACGGGGGGCCACCGTACCGAGAGCGTGTGTTGAGTGTCACGCGCTCAAGATTGCTGGGTGGGGAATCTTCAGGCTGCCCCTAGAGTTGCTTGTCTCAGTCAACTATCTCTGCACCCCGCCCGAGAAGGGGACCTTCCGATGGCCGATCTGGACACCGTCACTCTGCCGGTCCTGCCGCTGACCAACGACGTCGTGCTGCCTGGCATGGTCGTGACGCTCGCCCTCGAGACCGACGAGGCCAAGGCCGCGGCCGACGCGGCCTCCAAGGCCGGCAACACCCTCCTGCTCGTCCCCCGCCTCGGGGACGGTCGCTACGCCCGGGTCGGCACCATGGCCCGCATCGAGAACCGGGGCCAGCTCCCCGGCGGCATGCCCGCGCTGGTGATCCGCGCCACCGTCCGGGCCGAGGTCGGCCTGGGCGTCATCGGCGAGACCAGCGGCCTGTGGGTGCACGCCTCGCCGGTCGACGACGGCGAGCTGACCGACGAGATCGCCACCAAGGCCACCGAGCTCCGTGCCGCCATCCGCGCCCTGTTCGCGGCCCTGGGCGGCCGGCGCCTGACGGAGGTCCTGCGCGAGGTCGACGACCCGTCCAACCTGGCCGACCTCGTCGGCTGGTGGCCGGACCTGGCCGTCGACCGCAAGGTCGAGCTGCTGGAGACCCTGGACCTGGGCGAGCGCCTGGACCTGGTCCTCGGCTGGGTCAAGGACGCCCTGGCCGAGCACGAGCTGGCCGAGAAGATCCGCAACGACGTCTCCGAGGGGCTCGAGGGCCGCCAGCGCGAGTTCCTGCTCCGCCAGCAGATGGAGGCCATCCGCAAGGAGCTGGGCGAGGACGGCGACGACGACGCGATCACCGGCTACCGCGAGCGCCTGACCGCCCTGGTCGAGGCGGGCGCCCTGCCCGAGGCGACCCGCAAGGCCATCGAGCGGGAGATCGACCGCTTCGAGCGCACGCCCGAGCAGAACATCGAGCACGGCTGGATCCGCAACTGGCTCGACACGGTCTTCGAGATCCCGTGGGGCGAGCGCAGCGTCGACGACTACGACATCGAGCGGGCCCGCGCCGTGCTCGACGCCGACCACACCGGCCTCGAGGAGGTCAAGGACCGCATCGTCGAGATGCTGGCCGTCCGCAAGCTGCTCGCCGAGCGGGCGGCGGAGGACGCGGCCGCCGCGGCCGAGGCCGGCGACGAGACCGACGCCGTCGACATCGCAGACACCGATGCCGGCGACGGCGGCCGCCCGCCGGTCGCCCCGTCCGACGACAACGGTCGCCGGCCCGGCGCCATCGTGGCCCTGGCCGGGCCCCCGGGGGTCGGCAAGACCTCGCTCGGCGCCTCGGTGGCCCGCGCCCTCGGGCGCAAGTTCACCCGGGTCGCCCTGGGCGGCATCCGGGACGAGGCCGAGATCCGGGGCCACCGGCGGACCTACGTCGGCGCCCAGGCCGGCCGCATCGTCCGGGCCCTGCAGGAGGCCGGCACCATGAACCCGGTCATCCTGCTCGACGAGGTCGACAAGATCGGCGCCGACTGGCGGGGCGACCCCTCCTCGGCCCTGCTCGAGGTGCTCGACCCCGCCCAGAACCACACGTTCCGGGACCACTACCTGGAGGTCGACCTCGACCTGTCCGACGTGCTGTTCCTGGCCACGGCCAACATGCTGGAGACCATCCCGGGCCCGCTGCTGGACCGGATGGAGGTCATCCGGCTCGACGGCTACACCCACGACGAGAAGGTCGCCATCGCCCGCGACCACCTCTTCGACCGCCAGCGGGCCCGCAACGGCCTGCGGGAGGGCGAGGTCGAGGTGACCGACGCGGCGCTCGGCGAGGTCGTCGACGGCTACACCCGCGAGGCCGGAGTCCGGAACCTGGAGCGCGAGTTGGGCAAGCTGCTGCGCAAGGCCGCCACCGCGGTGGCCCGGGGCAGCGAGACGCCGATCGTGGTCGACGCCGGCGACGTCCCGACCTACCTCAAGCGGCGCCGGTTCCACGACGAGGCGGCCGACCGCACGTCGGTGCCCGGCGTGGCCACCGGCCTGGCCGTGACCGGCGTGGGCGGCGACGTCCTGTTCGTGGAGGCCACATCCATGCCCGGCGAGTCCGGCATGACCGTCACCGGCCAGCTCGGCGACGTCATGAAGGAGTCGGCCCAGATCGCCCTGTCCTACGTGCGGTCCAAGGCCGATGCGCTCGGCATCGACCGGGCCGCGCTCGAGGGCAAGCGGTTCCACGTCCACTTCCCGGCGGGCGCCATCCCGAAGGACGGCCCCTCGGCCGGCATCACGATGACCACCGCTCTGGTCAGCCTGCTGCGGGGCACCCTCGTGCGCTCGACGGTGGCGATGACCGGCGAGGTCACGCTGTCGGGACGGGTCCTGCCCATCGGCGGGGTCAAGCAGAAGGTGCTGGCCGCCCACCGGGCCGGGCTCCGCGAGGTCATCCTGCCGCTGCGCAACGAGGCCGACCTGGACGACGTCCCCGAGGCCGTGCGGGCCGAGATGACGTTCCACCCGGTCGACGACGTCGCCACGGTGCTGGACCTGGCCCTCGGCCAGCCCGCGGCCGCAGAGCCGGCTGCCGCCTGATCCGCTTCCGGGCGCCTCCCGCGATGGGAGGCGCCCGAACGCGTCCGCCTATCCTCCGCCACATGTCGACGCAGGCCGAGGCGCCCCAGGACGCCCCCGCCCCCTCCCCGACCAGCTACGAAGCGCCCGAGCCCCGTAGCTCCAAGCCCTCGCTCCCGCTGCCGCCCGACACGTTCGGCTACCGGATGAAGCGCAGGCTGCTCGGCAGGCCGATGCACTCCGAGCAGTTGGAGCACGAGCGTCTCGGCAAGCCCACGGCGCTGGCCGTGTTCGCGTCGGACAACCTGTCGTCGTCGGCCTACGCGACGGAGGAGATCCTCCACGTCCTCGTGCCGTACTTCGGCCTGGCCGCGTTCGCCCTGGTCCTGCCGCTGACCGGCGCGATGCTGATCGTCCTCGCCCTGCTGATCATCAGCTACCGGGAGACGATCAAGGAGTACCCCTCGGCCGGCGGCGCGTACCTGGTCACCCGGGACAACTTCGGCATCGTCCCGGCCCAGGTGGCCGGGGCCGCGCTGCTGATCGGCTACATCCTGACCGTGGCCGTGTCGGTGGCGGCCGGCAGCGCGGCGCTCGCCTCGACCATCGGAGCGCTCGACCCGTGGCGGGTGCCGCTGTCGCTGTTCTTCATCGCCCTGATCGCCTACGGAAACCTGCGGGGCGTGCGGGAGTCCGGGAAGATCTTCGCCGCCCCGACCTATTTCTTCATGGTGAACATGGCGATCCTGATCGGCTGGGGCATCGTGTCCTACGCCTCCGGCGACTTGCCCACGCTGGGCGTGTTCGAGGAGGGCATGGTCGAGGAGGGCGAGCACTCCGGGCTCATGACGGCGGCTGCGGCGTTCGTGCTGGCCAAGGCGTTCGCCTCCGGCGGCGCGGCGGTCACCGGTGTCGAGGCCATCTCCAACGGCGTGCCGGCCTTCCGCAAACCCGCGTGGCGCAATGCCCGCCAGACGCTGGTCATCATGGGCTGCGGCCTCGGCGTGATGTTCCTCGGCCTGTCGTTCCTGGCGTCGAAGATCGAGGTCATCCCGTTCGAGGGCGGCACCCCCACCGTGCTGGCCCAGATCGGCGAGGTGGTCTACGGCCACAGTGCGGCCGGCGAGGCGATGTCGAACATCCTCAACGTCGCCACCATGTTCATCCTGGTGCTGGCGGCCAACACCGGCTTCGCCGACTTCCCCCGCCTGGCCAACCTCCAGGCCGGCGACAGCTTCCTGCCCCGCCAGCTCACCAAGCGGGGTCACCGGCTGGTGTTCTCCAACGGCATCATCGCCCTGGCCGCGGCGGCCGCCGTGCTCGTGATCGTCAGCAACGCCGCGGTCACCCGGCTGATCCCGATCTACGCCATCTCGGTGTTCACGGGGTTCACCCTGTCGCAGGCCGGCATGACCAAGCACCACCTGCGCAAGCGGGAGCCGGGCTTCGTCCGGGGCATCCTGGCCAACGGCGTCGGCGCCGTCCTGTCGGGGGCGATCGTGATCATCGTGACGGTCACCCGGTTCAACGACGCCTGGGTGGTCCTGCCGATCATGCCGCTGGTGGTCGTGATCCTCCTGCGGCTCAACCGCCAGTACGAGCGGGAGCGGGTGGCGCTGGAGACCGACGTCCCCACCGCGGCCAAGGCGCCGATCCTCCGCCGGCACGTCGTGCTGGTGTTCGTCGACCGGCTCGACCTGGCCGCGGCCCGCGCCATCCAGTACGCCCGCACGTTCACGCCCGACGAGTTGCGGGCCGTGCACTTCGTGGTCGACGAGGACGCGGCCGCCCGGTTGGCCGCCGAGTGGCGCCGCCTGGGCCTGGCCCGGGTCCGGCTGGAGATGGTGGCGTGCCCCGACCGGCGCCTGACCCAGGCCGCGGTCGAGCACGTGGCCCACGAGCTGTCCGACGGTGAGACCGAGGTGTCGGTGCTGCTCCCGGACCGCAAGTACAACGGCCTGTGGCACCGCATCCTCCACGACCGCACGGCCGAGAGCATCCAGGAGGCGGTGTCGAAGCTGCCGCACGCCAACGTGACCACGGTGCCGTTCCACCTCGACGCCTGGATGTCCGAGGAGACCATCGAGCTGGTCCCGCACAACCACCGGGGGCGGGTGAAGAAGGGCCCCAAGCTCGCCGACGACCGCCCGCCCCGCGACGACACGTCGGTGGTCACGCCGATCGGCGGCGTCCGGTGGCGGGACACCGTACGGGTCAAGGGCCAGATCCGGTCCGTGCGGATCGCGCCTCAGCGGGACACGCCGACGTTCGAGGCCGTGGTCGACGACGGCACGGGCACACTGCTGGCCGTGTTCCTGGGCCGGCGGGAGCTGGCCGGAGTCAACGTCGGCACCCGGGTCGAGATCACCGGCACGGCCGGCGTCCACCAGAACCGGCTGGCGATCCTCAACCCGAGCTACGCCATCCTCGCCAACACCGAGCACTGACCCCCGTCAACCGAGGGCGGCACGGGCCGTGGCCAGGTCGGCCTGGAACGTGGCGTAGGCGTGCCACGGCCGGAAGCCCATCTCCACGTTGATGGCCAGCATCCACGGGTTAGTCTCGGCGTTCATCGTGTCGACGGTGCGGATGCCGGGGTCGTGGGCGCGGGCCCGGCGCAGGTTCTCGGCCTTGAGCCACTGGCCGAGCCGGTGGCCGCGGTGGGCGGCGACGACGCCGGTGTCGCTCTGGAGCGCGATGCCTGGCCGCAGCCGGGACACCAGGAGCTGGGTGGCGCCCGCCGGCTCGCCGCCGGGGGCGAGGGCGATGGTGGTGACGATGTCGCAGCCTCGCGCGTCCCACCACCGCTCGCGGTCGACCAGCTCGTCGTGGGCGACCGGTTGGACGTCCCAATTGAAGTTGTCGACCGGGGCGTCGACCATCGACGCGAGCGCGGTCGCCAGCGGCGCGACCCAGGCGTCGGGGCAGACGCCGACCCAGCCCTCCAGCCGGTAGCCCGCGGCCCGGGCGGGGGCCTCGTCGATCCAGCGCTGCTGCTGGGCGGGGTCGAGGTCCTCGATGCGGAGCCGGGACTCGCGTTCGTCCTGGCGGTGGGTGAGGCCGAGCCGCCGGCACAGGGCGGCGCCGGGCTCACCGGCCGAGAAGCCGATGACCGACGTGGCGCCCGCCGCGGCCAGCGCGTCGAGGCCGGTGCGGGCCAGCGCAAGGGCCACCCCCTGGCGGCGGTGATCGGGACGGGTCATCGCGTACAGCATCATCGTCGCGTCGTTGACCCCGTCGATCTGCTGCTCACGGACGGCCGCGCCGACCGGCTCGCCGTCGCGGGTGGCGACCCAGGCCTGCTGCACCACGTGGGGCGGGGTGCGGAACAGCTCGCCCGCCAGCTCCTCGGGCGGGGTGACCGGGTCATCGGGAGCCAGCTCGGCGTCGTCGGCCTGGCGGACGGTCACGAAGGCGTCGAACTCGGGCGTGGCCGGGCCGGTCACCTCGACCACCCGCAACCCGGTCGCGGTCGTCGTCATGGCCGCGGGGATAGCCCCGGCCCGGGTGGCGGGGCGAGCGAATATGGCCCAGGCTGGCGGGGATGCTCCCCGTCGTCGACCTGAGAGACCCGGCCGCCGAGGCCGCGGGGGCCATCGACGACGCCTGCCGGCGTGACGGCTTTTTCTACGTCGTCGGCCACGGGGTGGACCCGGCGCTGGCCGAGCGGGTCGACGCCGCGGCCCGGGCCTTCTTCGCCCGGCCGGAGGACGAGAAGGCGGCCATCGCCATGGCGCGGGGCGGCCGGGCGTGGCGGGGCTGGTTCCCGCTCGGCGGCGAGCTGACCTCGGGCGTGCCCGACGGCAAGGAGGGCCTCTACTTCGGCGCCGAGCTGGGGCCCGACCACCCCCGGGTGGCGGCCGGGACCCCGCTGCACGGGGCCAACCTCTTCCCGGCCTCGCCGCCGGACCTGCGGGGCACGGTCCTGGCCTGGCTCGACGCCATGACCGCACTCGGGCACCGGCTCGCCTCGCTGGCGGCGGCGGGGCTCGGCCTCGACCCCGGGTGGTTCGCCGCCCACCTGACCGGCGATCCGACGATCCTGTTCCGGATCTTCCGCTACCCGCCCAGCCCGCCGGGCGTCGGCGGCTGGGGCGTCGCCGAGCACACGGATTACGGGCTGCTCACGATCCTGCGCCAGGACGACGCGGGCGGGCTGGAGGTCCGCACGACGGACGGCTGGGTCGACGCCCCACCGGTGCCCGGGTCGTTCGTGGTGAACATCGGCGACATGCTCGACCGCATGACCGGCGGCCGCTACCGGTCGACGCCCCACCGGGTCCGCAACACCAGCGGCGGCGACCGGGTGTCGCTGGCGTTCTTCTTCGACCCGTCGTGGGACGCCGAGGTCGTCCCGCTGCCGATCGCGGGCGACATCTCGGCCGACGACGCCGCCACCCGATGGGACGGCGCCAGCCTGCGGGCCTGGCAGGGAACCTACGGCGAGTACCTGCTGGCCAAGGTGGCCAAGGTGTTCCCCGAGCTGGCGGCGGGGTGTGCCGGGACCGAGGCGTGACCGGCCGCGGCGGGGGCAGACTGGCCGGGTGAGCACGCCGAGCACCGTGTCTGCGACGGCCGTGGCCGCCGACCTGGCCGCGGCGCTGGCGCCCGACCGGGTCCGCACCGGCGGGGTCGAGCTGGAGCTGTACGGACGGGACGCGTCGGTGCTGGCCGGCGAGGCGCTGGTGGTGTGCTTCCCGCTGACGACCGACGAGGTGGCGGACGCGGTCCGCATCGCCCGGCGCCACGGCCGGCCGTTCGTGGCCCGGGGCTCGGGGACCGGCCTGGCCGGCGGCGCGGTGCCGATCGGCGATCCGGTGGTGATCGTGACCACGAAGATGGACCGGATCCTGGAGATCGACCCCGACGAGCGGGTCGCCTGGGTCCAGCCCGGCGTCGTCAACCTCGACCTGACCCGGGCACTGGCACCCCACGGCCTGCACTTCGCCCCGGACCCGTCGTCCCAGCAGGCGTGCACGATCGGCGGCAACGTGGCCAACAACTCGGGCGGGCCCCACTGCCTCGCCTACGGCGTCACCTCGGCCCACGTCCTGGCGGCCGAGGTGGTGCTGCCCGACGGGACCGTCACGGTGCTGGGCGGCCTCGACGCGGAGCCGGTCGGCCTCGACCTGCGGGGCGTCTTCGTCGGCAGCGAGGGCACGCTGGGCATCGCCACGCGCATCGCGGTGCGGCTGACGCCCGACCCGCCGGCTGTGGCCACGCTGCTGCTCGACTTCCCGACGGTGGCGGCCGCGGCCGAGACCGTGAGCGGGATCATCGCCGCCGGCCTGCTGCCCGCAGCGCTGGAGATGATGGACCAGCGCATCACCGAGGCGGCCGAGGCGTTCGCCCACGCCGGCTACCCGACCGACGCGGCTGCGGTCCTGCTGGTGGAGCTGGACGGCCTGCCCGCGGGGGTGGCGGCCGGGGTCGAACGGGTGGGCGAGATCGGCCGGGTGCACGGGGCCCGGGCCGTGCGGGTGGCGGCCGACGACGCCGAGCGGGCGTTGCTGTGGAAGGGCCGCAAGTCGGCGTTCGGGGCCGTGGCCCGGGTGGCGCCCAACTACTACCTGCACGACACCGTGGTCCCCCGGACCCGGCTGGTCGAGGTCCTGGCCGAGGTGTACGCCATCGCCGAGCGCCACGACCTGGGGGTCATGAACGTGTTCCACGCGGGCGACGGCAACCTCCACCCGCTGCTGCTGTTCGACGCCCGGGAGCCGGGGATCATGGACCGGGTCCGCGCCGCCGGCGAGGAGATCGTCCGGGTGTCGATCGAGGCGGGAGGCGTGCTGTCGGGCGAGCACGGGATCGGGCTCGAGAAGCGGGACCTGATGCCCCTGCTGTTCGGCCCCGACGACCTCGACGCCCAGGCGCGGCTGCGGGAGGCGTTCGACCCCGACGGCGTCGCCAACCCGACCAAGGTCCTCCCGGCGGGCAGCCGGTGTGGCGACCTGCAGTCAATCCCGGAGGGCGTGTGGGTGTGACCGCCGGGCCGCTGGCGGCGTTCGCCGCCGGGGTCGGGCCGCCCGACGCGGGCCCGGTCGTGGCCGAGGGCGGCCGGACCCAGTGGTCCGCCGGCGTCGTGGACCCGGAGGCGCTGGCAGCCGCCCGGGCGGTGCGGGCGCCCGCCGGGGTGGTGGCGGTCGAGGCGGCCGACATGACCGTGCGGGTCCGGGCCGGAACGCCCGTGGCCGACGTCGACGCGGCGCTGGCCGAGGTCGGGCAGGTCGTGGCGGTCCCCGACTGGCCGGGCGCCACCGTGGGTGGCGTGCTGGCGGTCGGGCACAGCGGGCTGCGGCGACTGGGGTGGGGGCCCGTGCGGGACACGGTGCTGGAGGTCCGCTACGTGTCGGCGGACGGCCGGCTGGTGGCGGCGGGCGGGCCGACGGTGAAGAACGTGTCCGGATTCGACCTGTGCCGGCTGCTGGTGGGGTCGCTGGGCACGCTGGGCCTGGTCGGCGAGGTCGTCCTGCGGACCCGGCCCCGCCCCGAAGCCGAGCGGTGGCTGGCCGGCGAGGCCGACCCGTTCGCCTTGCTGCGGCGCCTGCACCGGCCGGCGTCGATCCTGTGGGACGGCACGACAACGTGGGTCCTGCTCGACGGCTATCCGGCCGACGTCGAGGCCCAGGCCGGCCTGTGCGACGACCTGACCCCGGTCGAGACCGGCCCCGCGCTGCCGCCGCACCGCTGGTCGCTGCGGCCGAGCGAGCTACCGACGCTGGCGGGCGAGGGCGCCTTCGTGGCCGAGATCGGCGTGGGCACGGCCCACCGCCCCGACCCCCAACCCGCCCGGCCGGTCGACCCCGCGGTCCGGACGCTGCACGAGCGGATCAAGGCGGTCTTCGACCCCACCGGCCGCCTGGCGCCGGGTCGCGACCCGCTGGCGGCGGCCTGATGGACCTCGGCATCGACCCCGACGACCTGGCGACGTGCGTGTCCTGCGGGCTGTGCCTGCCGCACTGCCCGACCTACCGGGTCACGGGCGAGGAGGCGCTGTCGCCGCGGGGCCGGGTGGCCGCCATGCGCCTGGTCCAGGACGCCGGCGCCGAGCCGGACGCCAGCTTCGTCCGCTCGATGGAGACGTGCGTCCAGTGCCGCGGCTGCGAGACCGCCTGCCCGTCGGGCGTCCCCTTCGGCCGCCTGATCGAGCCCACCCGCCAGACCCTGGCGGAGGGTCCCGTCCGGCGCCCTCCTCTCGCGCTGCGGGCCGGACTGCGCACCCTGCGCTGGCATCGTCTGGTGCTCGCCGGCTCGACGGCGCTGGCCGCGGCGCAGCGCCTGCGGCTGGTCCCCCGCCGGCTGTCCCGCCGCCTGGGGCTCCCCGACCGCCTGCCCCTGCGCCGACCCGAGCTGCGGCCCACGGGGACGGACGTGTGGCTGTTCACGGGGTGCGTCATGGACGCGTGGATGCGGGACGTCCACGCCGACGTCCTCCGCGTGGTCACCGCTGCCGGGGCCGGTGTGGCGCTCCCGCCGGCGGGTGCCTCCTGCTGCGGGGCGCTCGCTCTCCACGCCGGCATGGGGACCGAGGCCCGGGCCCTCGCCCGCCGCACCATGGCCGCGCTGCCCGGCGACGCGCCGATCCTCGTCGACGCGGCCGGCTGCGGCGCCGCCCTCATGGACTACGGCCACCTCCTGGGCACCCCCCCGGCCGCGGCATTCAGCGCCCGGGTCCGCGATGTCCACGAGTGGCTGGCCGAGCACCCGCCGCCGGTCCGGACCCCGGCCGCCCCGCCGACCGTCGCCGTCCAGGACCCGTGCCACCTCCGCCACGTCCAGCGGTCCCACGCCGCCGTCCGCACCGTCCTGTCCCCCGTCGCCACACTGGCCGAGCTGGACGACGAGGGCCTGTGCTGCGGGGCCGGCGGCGCCTACGCCGCGGTCCAGCCCGACCTCGCCGGCGCGATCCGGGACCGCAAGCTCGCCGCCATCCGCCGCTCCGGCGCCGCCACGGTCGCCTCGGCCAACCCCGGCTGTGCGCTCCACCTGGCGGCCGCGGGCGTCGACGTCGTGCACCCGTGCACGCTGCTGGCCCGGGCGCTATGACCGCACGTCCGTCGACCGCGCCCGCCCCGAGGTCAGCCCGTCCGGCACGGTCGGCAGCACGTCGCGGACGTAGGACTCGGCGGCTTCGACCGTCCCCACGTCGGCGCCGGCCTCCTCCGACAGGAACCAGCGGTGCTCCAGCACCTCGTGGAACACCTCGACCGGGTCGAGTTTGTCGGCCAGCTCGGGCGGGATGCGCCGGACCACCGGGTCGTACACCTCCTCCAGCCACCGGATGGCCGCCACCACGTCGGGGACCGGCCGGCCCTCCTCCGCCTCCATCCACGCACGGAACGACGCCAGGTCGTTGAGCAGCCGGCGGGCCTGCTTCTCCTGGGCGACCAGGCCGGTCCGCTGGTGGAGCAGCGATCGGTGGTGGGTGGCCGGCTCCCGGACCCGGGTGGTCACCCGCAGGCGGGCACCGTCGCCGCCGTCGGCGACCAGCTCGACCTCGTCGACGTCGAAGCCCAGGTCGTTGAGCCGCTCCAGCCGCTCGAGCACGCGCTGCTGCTCCTCGCCCGGTGCCACGTCCCACTCGGCGGTGAGCTCGTCCCACAGGGCGTGGTAGCGGGAGACCAGCTCGTCGGCCACGTCGATCGGGTCGAGCCGCACGCCCAGTTGGCCGCCGGCCTCCAGGTCGAGCAGCTCGCCGGCCGCCCGCTCGCGGGCGAGCTCCAGGTCCTGGATCCGCTGGCCGTCGGTCAGCGCAGGGTGCATCTCCGACGTCTCCGCATCGACCAGGTAGGCGGCCAGCGCGCCGGCGTCCAGGCGGAACAGCGTGTTCGACAGCGAGCAGTCGCCCCAGAAGAAGCCGGACAGGTGCAGGCGGACGAGCAGCTCGACGAGCGCGTCGATCAGCAGCTTCGAGGCGTGCATCGCCCGGGGCTCGCTGAACAGGGCGCGGTACGTCGTCGAGTACTCGAGGTACCGGGTGACGAGGGCGGCGTCGGTGTCCGGCCCCCGGTCGACGGCGACGCCCAGCACCGACACGGCCGGGATGCCGGCGTCGGCGAGCCGCCGCAGCAGCCGGTACTCCCGCCGGGCCAGGTGCTCGGGCAGCTCCTTGACCACCCACAGCGTCCCGCCCTCGGACACGAACCGCACCACGTGGCGGTGCAGGCCCGGGTTGCGGGGCTCGACCAGCCGCGGGTCGGCCCACTCCCCGAGCGGGCGATCCCACGGCAGGCTGAGCAGCCCGGCTCCGTCCCGGGCGGGCGGCGCGAACACGAAGCGCATACGGACTCCGCGTCGATGCTACGGCGCTCGACGTGTTGCCCGCTCTTGCTGCTCCGCCGCGCGACGCTCTGGCCACGACTGCGCGAGCGCAGCCTCAGGCGACCGACCGATCCTCCGCCGCGGGATCCCGCAGGTCGAACACCCGGTAGGCGTGCCCGAGGACCGGCTGGGCCACGTTGCGCACCCGGATGCCACCGGGCGTCACGCCCCGCTCGGTGCCGTGGTGGGCGTGACCGTGGATCACCAGGTCGGCGCCGGCGGTGTCGATCGCCTCGGCCAGCAGGTGGCTGCCGAGGAACGGGTAGACCTCCAGGCGCTCGCCCCGCAGCGTGTCCTCGACCGGCGCGTAGTGCAGCAGCGCCACCGTCCGGTCGGACCGGCCGGCGACGCCGATGAGCGCGTCGTGCAGGCGAGCCGCCTCCCGCCGGGTCTCGTCCACGAACGCCTTCATCGCCCGCTCGCCGAACGACGTGGCGCAGGCGCCGGCGAACCCGCCGCCGAACCCCTTGGTCCCGGCGATGCCGATCACGGTGCCGTGGACGTCGACCGTGGTCGAGGTGCCGTCCAGCACGGTGACGCCCGCCCGGGTCAGGGCCTCGACGACCTTGCCGGGCTCGTCGCCGTGGTGGTCGTGGTTGCCGAGCACGGCGACGACCGGGATCCGGACGCCGGCCAGCTCCGCCGCCACCAGCTCGGCCTCGCCCGCCGTCCCGCACCGGGTCAGGTCGCCCGCCAGCAGCAGCAGGTCTGCCCGGTCGTTCACGTGCTGGAGCCCGCCGGCGACCTCGCCGACCGAGTCGCTGCCGACGTGGATGTCGCCGACGGCGGCGATGCGGGTCACCGGTGCATCCTTCGGGCGCCCCGGTGACCCTCTCGCCACTTCGTGGCGACAGGGCGGCGATGCGGCTGGACCGCGCTTCGCTCGGTCATGCCAGCTCCTCGACCGAGCCGTCCTCGTCGTGGGACATCACCGTCAGCTCGTTGACGACCTCGTGGCCGGGGGCGTGCTCGGCCACGACCTCCCCGGCCACCTCGCCGATGGCCTCGCGCTGGCCCTCGGTGGCGACGGTGCCGTTGAGCACCACGCGGTTGCCGGCCACGGTCACGTCCACTCCCAGCTCCTGGGCGCGGCCGTCCGTCGCCAGCGTGTCCTGGATGTGGCCGACCAGGTACGGCGTGGGCAGCGGGTCGGGCCCGGTCATCGGACCGGCTCCCTGGTGGGGGGCGCCTGCGGGTGGACCACCTCGAAGAGCTCCTCGATGATCTCGGCGGGCACGGCCAGGTCGGTCGACTCGGCGTACAGCAGCAGGCTGAGCAGGCGGCGGGGACCGGCGAGGCGGGCCCTGCCGAGCACGTAGTCCCAGTCGAGCTCGCAGCGGCCGATGACCGCCAGCGCGTCGTACCAGTGGTGGGGGCTGTGCTCGGCCGCGGCCAGGGCCTTGATGACCAGCAGGTCCTCCGGGGACACCAGCGGCGCGGGGACGCCCATGTAGTCGCGCTCGCTGCCCCGGGCCAGCATCTCGTCATCGAGGTAGAGGTCGCCGCTGGACCGGAAGATCACGTCGACCAGGACCCCGTGCTTCCAGGCCTTGTACAGCCAGTAGGGGTCCTTCTCCTTGGTGTCGAACCCTGCCGCGGACAGCGCCTCCAGCGCCCGCCTGGCGGCGTCGGGCCGGACGAAGACGTCGATGTCGTCGGTCACCCGGGGCCGGGCGAACGTGGCCGCACTCATCCCACCGATGAGCAGGAAGGCGATGCCGGCCTCCCGCAGCACCGAGATGACCTCGCCCAGCGTGTGCCTGATGGCGTCATCGGAGGGCTCGCGGCCCTCCTCGTAGTGCGATCCCATGACCGGAGAAGGGTTCCCCCGGGGTCGGAGAGGCAAACCCCGGCCGGGGGCCCTCAGGGATAGGTCGAGAAGAACCCGCCGAGATCCTCGACCATGCGGTCGAACGACTCGGCGGCGAACAGGACCGGCTGGTAGCGGGTGATGTCGTAGTCCAGCGTGCCCATCTGCTCGATGTCCCAGGGGCGGACCTCGGCGGACCGGAACTCCTCGATCTCGCCGTACGACGACAGCAGGCCCGCGCCGTAGGCCCGCAGCTCGCCGTCCTCCCACACCACGCCGAACTCGAGCGTGAACCAGAACACCTTGGAGAAGAAGTCGAGCGCCGCGTCGTCCTCGGCGGCCCGGCGCGAGGCCTGCCCGGCCAGCTCGTAGAGGTCGGCGAAGACCGGGTTCCCGAGCATGTTGGCGTGCCCGATGATCTCGTGCACGATGTCGGGCTCGGGGGTGTAAAAGGGCACCGAGTGGTGGCGGATGTACTGCGTCGACAGGAACGTCCGGCCGGCCAGGGCGCCGTAGAACTCGCGGGTCGGGACCAGGCCGGGGACCGGCTGGATGTGGAACCCGGTGAGCCCGTGCACCCGGGCGTCGACCTCCCGCAGCTGGGGCACCCGCTCGGCCGGGAGCGTCACGGCCGCGGCGCCGTCCCGATAGGCCCGGCAGGCGTAGCGCTCGTGCTTGCGGGCCAGCTCGTGGGACACCAGGCGCCAGACGGCGTCCTCGTCAGGGGTGTACTCCACGTCGGGGATCGGCGTGCCCCGGACATGGGCCCGGCCGACCTCCGCGATGGCGGCGCGGCGCCGCCGGTAGGCGGGGTCGGTGAAGCCCGGGTGGTCCTCGGGCAGGTCGAACATCCCCGTGCGGGTGGTGTCGACGTCGGCCATACGCCCATGGTCTTCCCTCTGACCAGGGTGTTCAACAACTCTGGAAATTGTCAGACATTTGGACCGTCAGATCGCCTAACCTCGGGACGAAGCAGCGGGCACGCCTTGGGGGGTAAGCAACATGTCCAGCCCGCGTCAGCTCGATGACGTGGATCGCAACATCGTCGCCGCGCTCGTCGACGACGGCCGGCTCTCGGTGAACGAGCTGGCTCAGCGGGTCGGCGTCAGCCGGGCCACAGCGTACGCCAGGCTGGACAGGCTCCGGACCGACGGCGTGATCACGGGCTTCACCGCCATCGTGGACCCGGCCAAGGCGGGCCTGGGGGTCGCCGCGCTGATCCTCGTCAACGTCGAGCAGAACGAGTGGCGGTCCGCCCGCGACGAGCTGCTGCACCTGCCCGGGGTCGAGTACCTGGCATTCACCAGCGGCGGGTTCGACATGGTGGCGCTGGTGCGCGTGCCGTCGATCGACGCACTGCGCGACGTCGTCCTCGACCGCCTGCACGGCGCCACCCACGTGCGCTCGACGCAGACGGTCTTCGTGCTCGACGAGCAGCGCCGCCAGGTCGCGGTGCCCTAGTACCCTGAAGTTCTGCTTCGGGCGGTCCGCTGACCTGCCGATCGGTGTCTTGTACCCCTTCCGACCTGCGAGGGAACCTCCCACTAGCTCACGGGCGCTCACGGCGGAACGGCTGCGCTC
>DASRJM010000235.1:0-13935 GCA_035649475.1 Acidimicrobiales bacterium | reverse complement strand
GGCCCACCAGGTCACCGTGGACGGGTTCTGGATCGACCGCCACACCGTCACCAACGCCGAGTTCGCCGGGTTCGTGCGCAGGACCGGCCACGTGACCGTCGCCGAGCTGGCCCCCGACGCGGCCGACTACCCGGGCGCCCGGCCGGAGCTGCTGGTCCCGGCCTCGACGGTGTTCCGCCAGCCGCCCCACCGCGTCGACCTGCGCGACCACTACAACTGGTGGACCTACGTGCCCGGGGCCGACTGGCGCCACCCCCAGGGGCCGGGCAGCTCCATCGGGAAGAAGCCCGACCACCCGGTGGTCCACCTCGCCTGGGCGGACGTGGAGGCGTACGCGGCCTGGGCCGGCAAGGAGCTGCCGACCGAGGCGCAGTGGGAGCGGGCCGCCCGCGGCGGCCTCGACGGGGCCGAGTACGCGTGGGGCGACGAGCTCACGCCGGGCGGGCGTCACATGGCCAACGTATGGCAGGGCGAGTTCCCGAACGAGAACCTGCTGCTCGACGGCTGGGAGTACACGGCTCCCGCCCGCTCGTTCCCGCCCAATGGCTACGGGCTGTTCCAGGTCACCGGCAACGTGTGGGAATGGACCACGGACTGGTACGGGGACCACGGAGCCGGCGTCCACGACCCGTGCTGCACGGTCGACGACCCCCGGGGCGGCACCCGGGAGGCCAGCGTCGACGGCCGCGACCCGGCGGCCATCCCCCGCCGGGTGATGAAGGGTGGATCCCATCTGTGCGCCCCCAACTACTGCCGTCGCTACCGGCCCGCGGCCCGCATGGCCCAGGCGGTCGACACCTCGACCTCGCACCTCGGTTTCCGGTGCATCGTGCGTCCCTGACCCGCCGGCCGGCTCAGAGCAGCTCCAGCTCTCGCCCTCGAAGCACGGCGTCCCGGCGGCCCTCCACCCCGAGCTTGCGGTAGACCGCCTTCAGGTGGGACTTCACCGTGTTGATCGACAGGTGGAGCCCGTCGGCGATCTCGGCGTTCGACATGAGCGTCGGCAGGTACTGGAGCACCGCCGTCTCGCGGTCGGTCAGCGACTCGACGGTGCTGCCGGCGGGCGTACGCCGCAGGTGGTCGAGCAGCTCGAGGACGAGGCCCCGCCGGGTCGGGTCGGCGGTCTCCTGCTCCAGCAGCCCGACCAACGCGGGGGCACGCTCCATCAACGGGGCCCGGACGCCGGAGCCGGCCACCAGGTCGAGCGCGGCCCGCAGGTGGGTGCGGGCATCGTCCTCGTGCCCGGAGGCGGAGGCGGCGAGGGCGGACAGCGTGCGGAGCTCGACGACGGTACGCAGGTGCACCGAGGCCAGCGAGCCCGCCAGCGCCCTGTCGAGCGCGGCCCGGGCCGACTCGGGGGCGCCGCGGTCGAGGTCCTGGCGGGCCCGAACGACAGCCTTCTCGGCGGCGCCGCCGACGGCCACGAGGCGCCGCTGCGGGTCGACGACCTCCAGGGCCCCGGCCGCCACCAGCACCTGGGCGGCGAGCGGGTGGCCGGCGGTCGCGCTGTCGAGCCAGGCGGTGCCGGGCGCGGCGCCGCCACCGTTCCCGATCACCGCGGCCTGCAGCGCCCGGTGGACCACGGCCAGCGGGCGGGCCGCCACGTAGCCGGTGGCCTCGGCCGCGGCCAGGTGGGCGTTGGCCGTGCGCCGCTCGCCCCGCTGGGTGCAGCACAGGGCCCGAGCCAGGTGGGCGGCCCGTAGGGCGGTGAGGTGGACCTCGATCACGTCGGACGCCAGCACCGCGGCGGCCCGGCGGTCGGCGCGGTCGAGGTGGCCGCCGGCCGCGTGGACCAGGGCCAGGACCGCGGACGCCTCCATCGTCGTCCACTCGTCGTCGCGGACGTCCGCCAGCGACGCCAGGATGCCGACTGCGGCGTCGAAGTTGCCGTCGTCGAGTTGCAGCTCGGCGCCGCGCAGGCGGGCCAGGTGGCGGATGGCGGCCGCGTGCCCGGCCGCATCGGCGCAGGTCTCGCGGGCCGACGCCAGCACCCGGCCCGCGTCCCGCGACCGGAGGTCGGCGCCGAACGCCCAGCCGTACGACAGGTCGACGACCCGGCGGCGCGTCAACCGGGCCTCCGGCAGGTCCGGTGCGTCCCGGAGCGGCCCCCCCAGCTCGTCGGCACGGGACCGGTGGAGGTCGGCGTCGTCGCGGTGCCCGCGCCCGCAGGCCAGCGCGGCCGCCACCAGCGCCAGGTCCGTCACCTCGGCGATCGCCGCTGGTGGGGTGCCGGCCAGAGGGTCGGGCGCGGGCTCGGTGTCGTCGAGCGCGGCGGCCAGCCAGCGGTCGGACGCCAGCTCGCCCACCAGCTCCCAGTCGCCGGCCAGGCGGGCGTGGGACTCGGCCTCGGCCCGCGCGCCGTGCGCCAGCATCCACGCCGCTGCCCGCTGGTGCAGCTCGGGCAGCAGGCCCGGGGAACGGTGACGCAGCCCCGCCCGCAGCAGATCCGCGAACAGTGCGTGGTAGCGGTACCAGCCGCCGTCGGACACGTCGGTCAGGAACACGCCGCTGCTGGCCAGCTGCTCGAGGCGCTCGCCCGCGTCGGCGTCGCCGGAGAGGATCTCGGCCAGCGCCGGGGTGATCCGCTCGACCACGCTGGTGCGCAGCAGGAACTCCTGGGTGCCCGGGTCCTGGCGGTCGAGGACCTCCTCCAGCAGGTACTCGGCCACGGCCGCCTCGGTGGCGGTGGCGCTGCGCACGACCTCGTGGCGGTCGTCGGCGGCACCGCCGAGCGCGCCGGCGGCCAGGCGCAACCCGGCGATCCAGCCCTGGGTGCGCTGCCACAGCGCGTGGACGTCGTCCTGGCGCAGCTCGATGCCGTAGGCGTCGAACAGCGCGGAGGCCTCGTCCTCGGTGAACTCGAGGTCGGCGTTGCGGATCTCGCCCAGCCGGCCGTCGAGGCGAAGCCGCCCGAGGGCGACCGGCGGGTCGGCCCGGGCGCAGAGCACGACGGGTACGGTGGCCGGCGAGCGGTCGAGGACGTGCCGTAAGACCTGGAGCGACTCGGCCGAGCGCAGCTCGTGGACGTCGTCGAGCACGAGCACCCACGATCCGCCGGCCAGCGACGCGAAGGCCTCGTCCAGCAGGGTGGTGGCGCCCCGCCGGCGCCGGCCGGGGCCCTGGGCGACGGCGGAGGCGCGAGCCAGGCCGGCGACGATCGAGCGAGCCAGGCGGCCGGGCTCGTTGTCGCGGGCGTCCAGCGCGACCCACGCCGCGTGGCGGTCTGTCGCCCGCAGCCACGAGGCGACGAGCGTGGTCTTGCCGGCGCCCGGCAGGCCGGAGACCAGGGTGATGTGGCGCCGCCGGTCCTCGTCGAGCAGGTCTTCGAGGCGCGGCCGGCGCACCAGTGGGTGTGGCAGCGTGGGGACGATGTGCCGGGACGGGAGAATGCGCTGGAGAGCAGCGGGCACGGCACCCCCTGGGTGCAAGGAAGCGGGGTGACGCCAATGTCACCCCGACAGTGCCTCATTCCGGGTCTGCGGCGCATCACCCACCCGGGGTGATATCCGGGCGTTCACCCGGATGTCACCCTGACACAACCTCTGCGTCGACGAACGCGTCGAGGGCCTCGTCAGGCACCGGCCCGATGGATACCACGAAAAGCGCCGACGTGCCGGGGCCGATCTCGCGGCGCACGGCCGCGGCCCGCTCCTCGTCCAGGCCGACGCTCGACAGCGACTCGCCGAGCGCCCCCACGGCCGCCCCGGCCGCCGCCCCCAGCACCGGCACGAAGAACACCACCCCGAACAGCAGCCCCCAGAAGGCCCCGCTCAGCGCGCCCGCGCCGGTCACCTCCCGCAGCGGCCGGGTGCGGGGTTCGTCCGCCCCCTCCTCCCACGACACGACCGCCGCCTCCTGCACGCTGAGCGCGCCGCGCCGCTGCAGGTCGGCGAGCGTCGGCTCGGCTGCGTCCGCCCCGCCGGGCGTCGGGAACCGCCAGACCGTGAGCATCGCCGGTACCCCGGTCGCATCCGGGACCCCGTCGGGCGGGCCGGCACGGCGGCGGCGCCGTTGCCACAGCGTGGCGTTGAGCCCGGCCGCCACGACGACGATGCGGGCGAGGATCGACAGCCACAGCAGCACCGCGGCGGCCGCGCCCAGCGAGCCGTACAGCTCGCTGGCCGTCTCGAGCTTGCTGGCGAGGTAGTAGACGGTGACGAGCTGCATGATCAGCACGGAGCCGCCGCCGAGCAGCGCACCCGGGATCAGCGCCCACCACGGGGCCCCGTCGTGGGGCAGCAGCCATGACGCCAGCAGCCACACGCCCGCGAGGGCGAGCGACGACAGCACCGCCCCGCCCACGCCGATGCCGGGGCTGACGTCCCGGGCCTTCCACGACAGGCTCGCCGCCGCGCCGGCGAGCACGGTCACCCCGAGCAGTGTCAGCGGTCCGACCCACGCCCGGCGCATCTTGGGCAGCGGCGTGTCCCACACGAGGGCGTGCGACAGCCGCAGCGCGCGGACAGTGCCGTTGCCGGCGACCGCGATGCCGAACAGCGCCAGGAACAGCGTGATCCACCGGCTGCTGCGGGAGTCGGCGGCGGCGTCGGCCACCACGTTCACCAGGTAGCTGCTCACCCCGCCCTCGCGGGCCACGTCGCTGGGGGCATCGGCGTCGTGCTGGGCCAGGAACCCGAGCAGGCTGGCCAGCAGCAGGCACACCGGCAGCAGCCACACGAACAGCCGGTAGACGAGGGCGCCGGCCAGCAGCGTCGCCGCCTTGGACCGGTCACGGTCCCACAGCTCGAAGGCGGCGTCGACGGCCCGGAACCGCGGCCGGGCGGCGACCAGCCGGGCGAAGGCGTCGGTTCCCGCCTGCCGGGCCCGCTCGATCCGGCCCGCGCGTTCGGCCGAGGGGCCGGCCTCGGCGGGCGTCGGGTCCGCCGCGTCGGCAGGGGCCGGGCCGGCCTCGGTCACCGCGGTTCCTCGGCGGGCACCGGCTCGCCGAGGCCGGCGGGCGCGCTGCTCCGGCGCCGCCGGAGCCGCCCGGACCGCGCCGCGTGGGCCGGCGCCGCCGTGACGCCGCCGTCCTCGACCGGGTCGTCGCCGATACGGCGGCGCTGCCGCCGGCTGAGCACGTCGTCCCGGGGCGACAGGACCAGCGCCGCCAGCGCGGTCGTGATCGGGACCGACGCCACCAGCCCGATCGAGCCCACCAGCATGCGGACGATCTCCACCGCGATCAGCTCGCCGGTCAGCAGCCGCGCCACCGGCTGGTCGCCCTGGGCGAACAGCAGCAGCAGCGGCAGCGAGGCACCCGCGTACGCCAGCACGAGGGTGTTGACGGTGGAGGCCACGTGGTCGCGGCCGACCTTGGTGGCCTCCCCGTACAGCAGGCGGGGCGTCAGGCCGGGGTTGGCCCGCCGCAGCGCGGCCACGATCGACACCTGGCTGACCGTCACGTCGTCGAGCACGCCGAGCGCGCCGACCACGATCCCCGCCACCAGCAGGCCCCGCAGATCGAGGGCATCCGCCGTCACCCGCAGCGTCTGGGCGCGGCCGTCGGCCAGCCCGCTGAACTCGGCCAGCGCGGCCACCACGAACGCCAGCCCCGCGATGAGCGCGAGGCTGACCAACGTCCCGGCCAGCGCCACGGTGGTCCCGGCGTTCACGCCGTGGGCCAGGTAGAGGGCGATGAACGCGATCACCACCGTCGCTGCCAGCGCCACCGGCACCGCGGGCTCGTCCCGCAGCAGCGCGGGGACCAGGAACGCCACCAGGATCGCCCCGCTCGCCGCCAGCCCGATCAGCGCCCGCACGCCCTGCCACCGGCCGAACATGACCACCACCACGACGAACAGCCCGACCAGCCACCACATCGTCGTCGACCGCTGGAAGTCGTGGAACGAGTAGCGGAACTCGCGGGGCGAGCTGGCCACGTCGAGCAGGACCACCTTGTCGCCCTCGGCCAGGTCCGGCGCGTCGAACTGGCTGGCGGGCACGTTGAACTCGACCGTGTCCCCGGCGTCCGCGCCCGAGGTGAGCCGGGCCTGGACCGCCTGGCACGGCCCCGGGGCGTCGACCGCCGGGTCCTCGCATGTGCCGCTGTCGACCAGGGTCACGGTGGCATCGACGTAGGTCGAGGGCTGGGTGCCGAGGTCGGGAGCGTCTCCCCGCGGCCAGAACGCGATCGTGCCCAGCACGGCCGCGGCGCCGACCAGCGCCACCACGATGGTCAACCAGCGGGCGCCGCCGTGGCGCGCTGCGGTCATCGGCGACCTCCCGGAAGGCCAACAACAGTGCTGGCACGACCCTACGCGAGCCCCGCCCGCCAGTGGTGGTCCCTGGCGTCGACATCACCCATCGGAGCGTCCACGGGCGGGACGCCCCACGGTGAGGATGCCCGCTCCTCACTCGCCTGGGGTGACGACAGGCGTGCCCGTCTCCCCCTAGGCAGGGGAGCGCACGCAGAGCGAGGAGGGTCGATGGAACTGCAACGCAAGCTGATCGCCGAGCTCCTCGGCACGTTGTGGCTGGTGCTCGGGGGGTGCGGCAGCGCCGTCCTGGCCGCCAACTTCATGCCCGACACCAACCTCGGCATCGGGTTGGCGGGCGTGTCGCTGGCGTTCGGCCTCACGGTCCTGACCGCGGCGTACGCCCTCGGCCACATCTCGGGTGGCCATTTCAACCCCGCCGTCACGCTCGGTGTGTTCGTGGCCCGCCGCATCGAGGCCCGGGACGCCATCGCCTACGTCGTCGCCCAGCTGGTCGGGGCGATCCTCGGCACGGCGATCATCGTGGCCATCGCCAGCGGCGTCGACGGATTCAGCATCGGCACGGGTCCTGGCGACAGCAACCTGGCCGTCAACGGCTGGGCCAACCTCTCGCCCGGCGGCTACGACTGGGTGGCGGCCGCGGTGGTCGAGGTCGTGCTCACCTTCTTCTTCCTGCTGCTGATCCTCGGGGTCACCGGGCGGGACGCGCCGATCGGATTCGCGGGGCTCACCATCGGCCTGGCGCTGACGCTGATCCACCTCATCTCGATCCCGGTCACCAACACGTCGGTGAACCCGGCCCGCTCCACCGGTCCGGCCATCTTCGTCGGCGGCGACGCCCTGGAGCAGCTGTGGCTGTTCTGGGTGGCCCCCCTGCTCGGCGCCGCGCTGGCCGGGTTCGTGCACAGCCGGGTGATCGAGGAGCAGGCCGTGACCGTGGAGGGCTACGGCGAGACGCTGGTCGACCCCGACCTCGTCGACCCCGACGCTCCCTGAGCCGGCCCCGCCCAGGCCGCGACCCGGTCCCGCAGCACCCGGAGGCTGACCGTCGCGGCCCCGAGGACGGCGTCGTGGAAGCCCGCGACGTCGAACCGCGCCCCGAGCGCCGCCCGGGCCTCGTCCCGGAGCCGCAGGATCTCCCGCTGGCCGACCTTGTAGGCCAGCGCCTGGCCGGGCATGCCGACGTACCGGTCGACCTCGACCTCGATCTCCTCCCGGCTCACCGGGGCGTTGGCGACCATGAAGTCGACCGCCTGCCGCCGGGTCCAGCCCCGGGCGTGCAGGCCGGTGTCGACCACGAGCCGGCAGGCCCGCCACGAGTCCGACGCCAGCATGCCCAGCCGGTCGAGCTCGGTGTCGTAGAGGCCCATCTCGTCGGCCAGCCGCTCGGTGTAGAGCGCCCAGCCCTCCACGAACGCCGTGTGGCCCCACGACAGCCGGCGGAACGCGGGCAGCTCGGTCCGCTCGGTGGCGATGGCCAGCTGCAGGTGGTGGCCCGGGATCGCCTCGTGGAACGCGATCGACGCCGTCTCCGCCCGACCCCGGGCCGCCGGGTCGTGCAGGTTGACGTGGTACTCGCCGGGCCGGCTGCCGTCGGGTGCCGGGGGCGTGTAGTAGGCGGCCGGCGAGTCGGCGGCCAGGTAGTCCGGCACCGGAGTGAGCACGCAGGGCGCCTGGGGCAGGATGCCGAACCAGTCGGGGATGGCGGCGGTGGCCGCGTCGAGGCAGGCGCCCGCGTGGGCCAGGATCTCGCCCGCGTCGGCGTAGCGCAGGCTCTCGTCGTCCCGCAGCCGGGCGAAGATCTCGGCCACGTCCTCGGTGCCCCACAGCTGCCCGCCGGCCGCCGCGTACTCGGCCGGCAGCAGGCGGGTCGCCTCCTCGAGGCCGATCTCGTGCAGCTCGTCGGCTGTCAGCGGGAGGCCGGTGTGGATCTCGATCAGCGCCCGGTACACCTCGTCGCCGTCGTCGAGGTGGCACAGGCCGGGCCGGTCGTCGGCGCGGGACACGGGCAGCAGCTCGTCCCGCAGCACGTCGCGGTAGCGGGCGAACGCCGGCCTGACCTGGTCCCCGACGATGCCGGCCAGCTCGGCTCGCCACGCCTCGAACCCGTCCCAGCCCTCGGGGCCGGCCAGCGTGGCGAACGGATCGGCCTCGATCGGGGAGGCCAGGTAGCTCTCGACCTGGTTGATCGAGCGCAGCACGTTGAGCCGGGCGGGTATCCGGCCCGCCGCCAGGCCGTCCCGCCAGCGGTCGGCGGCCTGGGCCAGCATGTCGCCGTAGCGCCGGCTGCGGACGAGCGCCATGGCCGCATGCTCGGGCTCGGGGGCGCTGAGCTGGCCTGCGGTGATGAGCAGGTCGGCGTGGACGCCCTCCATCTGGTCCCACGACATCTCCACCAGGCGGAGGTCGATGGCCCGGATCGTGTCGTCCAGCTCGTGGACCAGCAGGTCCCGGGTGACGGCGTCGGCGGGCTCGAGCGCACCGTCGAGCGCGGACGCCCGCTCGCGCAGGTCCGCCCACCGGGCCCGGTCGGCCCGCTCGGCCTCGACCGACAGGTCGTCGACCCGGTCGTCGTAACGGTGGTCGCCGAGGAACGTGGCGAACAGGGGGCTGGCCTGAAGCCGGGCCTCCCAGTACTCGTCGGCCAGGGCGCGGACGGGGGTCGCCGTGTTCATGGCTCGTTCGTGCGGCTCGCTCACGGTGACCGCAGGATCCGGCCCGGGTGGCGTCCGTCGACGTAGCCGAGGAACGGCGGGTAGACGTTGTAGCCCAACAGCTCCTGCAGCCGCTCGGGCAGCGCGCGGGCCACCTCGGGCGGCACGGCGACGAGATGGGTCTCCTGCGGGCGGAGCCACGACACGACGTACTCGAGCAGCAGGCCGGGGCGCGGCCGGTCCGTCGTGTTGGCGCCGCCGCCGTGCCACAGGCCGCCGAGGTAGATCAGCACCGACCCGGCGGGCATCGTGGCGTCGACGGCCTCGCTGCCGTCCGGGGCCGGGCGCCGGTCCTCGGTCCAGCGGTGGCTGCCCGGGATGAGGCGGGTGGCGCCGTTCTCCTCGGTGAAGTCGGTGAGCGCCCACATGCTGGTCACCACCACCGGCGGGTGGGGCTTGGTGAGCGGGTAGACGTCCTCGTCCCGGTGCAGGACCTGGGCCGCCTCGCCCGGGCCGATCTGCAGCGCCACCGGGGCGGAGAACTGGTAGTGGGGGCCGAGGGCGTGGTCGAGCGCGGCCAGCAGGACCGGGTGGACGGCGAGGTCGTCGAACGCCCGGGTCTTGGCGAAGACCGCGTAGATCCGCTGCGTGTGGTACCCCTCGAACGAGTTGCGCCCGGTCGGTGTGGCGGCGAACAGCCCGTCGAGCGCCGCCAGCCGGCCCGCGGTGTCGGCGGGGTCCAGCACGCCCTCGACCAATGCGTAGCCGAGCTCGTCGAGCGAGGCCGCCACGTCGCTGGCCGGTGCGTCGGGACCGAGGCGCACGAGGGTCATCCCCGACGACGGTAGCCGGGGACTGTCCGGATGCGTTCAGCGACCGGGATCGGCGAGGTCCTCCAGCCCGGCCGGGACGGGCACGTCGCTCGCTGGCGGCCGGGTCAGCTCCTCCGCCACCGCCATGCCGAACGGCCAGGGTGCGGTGCGGGACGACGATCCGCGGGCCGCCGTGTGCTGGATCACGGTCACGTCGTCCGCGGGGTCGCACATGCGGATGCACAGCAGCATGAGCGCCACCGGCGTCGGCGAGATGGCGAACACGGTCCGGCGGAAGCCCCGGTCCGGGCCCGCGAACCGCAGCTCGGTGGCCACGACCTCGTGGGCGGCGTAGGCGCTGCGAAGCAGGTCGTCGACCTCCCCGGCCGCCCGGGTGACGGCCCGGCGCCCCGTGCTGCCCACCTCCGCGCCGTCGGCGTCCTCCCCCGCCAGGTACCGGCCGATGTCGTCGATCAGCCAGCGGACCGGGCACGCACCGTCGAACGGATCCGTCATGTACGTTAGGCTCGCTTAACAATCGATGCCTGTCAACCAGCCCTAGCCTCACCCCATGAGGTTCCCCCTGCGTCGCCACCGCCGCCCGGCGGCCGAGGCACCGCCGCTGGTCCGGCTGTGGCGCTACGCCCGCGGCCACCGGCGCACGGTGGTTGCCGCCATCACGTTCAGCGTCGTCAACAAGCTCGCCGACGTCGTGCCGGAGCTGCTGATCGGCGCGGCGGTCGACGTGGTCGTCCGGGCCGACGACTCACTGGTCGCCACGGTGTTCGGCATCGAGGACCGGTTCCACCAGCTGGTCGTCCTCGGGATCATCAACGTGGTCGTGTGGCTGATCGAGTCGGGCAGCGAGTACGTGTCCAACCTGCTGTGGCGCAACCTGGCCCAGACGATCGAGCACGAGGCGCGCATGGACGCGTACCGCCACGTGCAGCGCCTGGAGCTGGCGTGGTTCGAGGACCAGTCGACGGGCGGGCTGCTGGCCGTTCTCAACGACGACGTCAACCAGCTCGAGCGTTTCCTCGACATGGGGGCGTCGGAGATCATCCGCACGCTGGTCAACGTGATCTTCGTCGGGATCGTGTTCTTCGTGGCCTCGCCGGTTCTCGGCGTCGTCGCCTTCCTGCCGATCCCGCTGATCGTGTGGGCGTCGATCCGCTATCAGACCCGGCTCGAGCCCCACTACGCCCGGGTCCGGGGGACCGCCGGCGACCTGGGCGCGCTGCTGGCCAACAACCTGTCGGGCATCGCCACGATCCGGTCGTTCACGGCAGAGTCCCGGGAGACGGCCCGCGTCGCCGAGGCCAGCCAGGCCTACCGGGAAGCCAACCGGGGTGCGATCAAGCTGTCGTCTGCGTTCATCCCTCTGATCCGGATGGCGATCCTGGCCGCGTTCACGATCACGCTCCTGGTCGGCGGGCAGGCCGCGCTGAACGGGACGATGGACGTCGGCCTGTTCTCGGTCCTCGTGTACATGACCCAGCGGCTGCTGTGGCCGCTGACGCGGCTGGGCGAGACGTTCGACCTGTACCAGCGGGCGATGGCGTCGACCCGGCGGATCCTCGACCTCCTGGCGGTCGAGCCGACGATCGTCGACGGGTCGGGGGCGCTGCCCGACCCGATCTCGGGCGAGGTGCGCTTCGACCGGGTGTCGTTCGCGTACGGGCCGGCGGGCTTCCCGGGGCCGGCGGTGCTCGACGCGTTCTCGCTGGAGGTGCCGGCGGGCGAGACCCACGCCATCGTGGGCGCCACGGGGGCCGGCAAGTCGACAGTGGTCAAGCTGCTTCTGCGGCTGTACGAGGTGACAGGCGGGCGGATCACGCTCGACGGCGTGGGGGTGGACGAGGTCCCGCTGGCGGCCGTGCGGCGGTCGATCGGGTACGTCGGCCAGGACGTGTTCCTGTTCCAGGGCACGGTGCGGGAGAACCTGGCCTACGGCCGGCCCGACGCCACCGACGACGAGCTGGAGCAGGCCGCCCGGCTGGCCGAGGCGCACGAGTTCATCCAGGCGCTGCCGCAGCGCTACGACACGGTGGTCGGTGAGCGGGGCCAGAAGCTGTCGGGCGGCCAGCGCCAGCGCCTGTCGATCGCCCGGGCCATCCTGAAGGACCCGCCGCTGCTGGTGCTGGACGAGGCGACCTCCGCGGTCGACAACGAGACCGAGGCGGCCATCCAGCGCTCGCTCGAGCTGGTGAGCCGGGGGCGGACGGTCATGGTGATCGCCCACCGCCTGTCGACCGTCCGGCACGCCGACCGGATCCACGTCCTGGAGCGGGGCCGCGTCGTCGAGTCCGGCACGCACGACGAGTTGCTGGCGGCCCGCGGCCTGTACGCCGCGCTGTGGCGAATCCAGACCGGGGAGGTGCACGCCCTCCCCGTCGCCGACTCAGCCTAGGTATATTTCATTAATCCTCAGTATTATTTGGCGGGATCGCTACGTCTCAGTACGCTCGACATGATGTCGCTGATCTTTGGCTCTCTACAGCCGTTGACGCTGTGTCCAGCGGGCTGCCGTTGTCAGCGGGGGGCCCGATGACGCCGGCCGCGCTGGCGGGCTGCGTGGCCACGCTGGCGGTGGGGCTGGTGGCCGTCGGCAACGGCGTCCAGACGTGGCGCGGCGTCGAGCTGTCGGCCGTCGAGCGCTACGAACGCCGGGTGGGCGCGTGGCCGAAGGCGACGGGCAGCCGCCGCAAGTACCGGACCCTGTGGGGCGCGGGCTACCTGGCGATGCCGGCGGGCGTTGGCTTCCTGGTGGCGGCGGGCGGCGACCTGACGAGGATGGTCCTCACGGAGGACCGCTCGTGGCCGGTGTGGCAGGCCTCGATCGCAGCCGCCGCCGTCCTGGTGACCGTGAGCGCCATCCTGGCGGTGACCTACTTCTGGCCGGGCGTCCCGGACGCGTGGCGCCCTCCGTCGCAGCGCGGGTGGGAGGTGGTCGCCGGCCACCGCACCCTCCTGCGCCCGGGCAACACGATCCGCCAGCGCCGCCAGCGCCGGCCCATCACCCCCGACGACCCGGACCGCTACCTGTCGCGCTCACCGGTGCATCGGTGACCGCCGCGGAGCATCGCCGAGCTCGGATCGTGCCACCGGTCTGCCACAGGCCGAGGTGCTCTTCGCGCACGCCGCGTCGACGTCGAAACTCCTGACCCGTTTCCGCCGAAAAGTGCGCCCTGACGAGGTCCTTTCCCGCGGATCCGTCGCTAGCCTTGACACCACGCGGGGTGCTCGCTGGGCGAGTTCGCTGGCGCTCCCAGCGCACGGTCTGTCAGTCGGGCCTGGCTCCCCCCGGGCCCGGCTCGTACAGCGTCTCTCAGGCGGGAGTGAGCACCACCACGTGGTCGTGGGCCCGGCGGGCTCGCGGCGTGTCGTGGTCCGGCAGCGAGCGCAGCGCCGTGAGCACCGGCTCGACCAGCGCCGCCCAGCGGTCGTCGGACAGGTCCCACAGGCTCGACCATTGGCGGGACTCGATCGTCCTCGCGACGTCGTCGGGGGACTCGACCGTCTCCCAGTCCGGTGTCGGCTCGCTGGCCACGATCGTCAGGCCTGCCGCAGGGCCGGCCGCTTCGATGTCGGTCGGGCGGTCCTGCGGGGGACGCAGGGCGTCGGCCATCGGGACCACGATGTCGCCGATGGCGTCGGGTTCCCACTCGCCGCCTGCCGGGATCACCGCGATGCGGCCGCCCGCCGCGGTCACCCGGCCGGCCTCGGCCAGGAGGGCTGTGATGTCCGGCACGAGGTGGAGCACCCACACGATCACCACGTTCGGCACCGCGCCGGTGGCGACCGGCAGGTGGTTGCCGTCGGCCAGCGCGACCCGGGCGCCCAGCCGCGGCCGGGCCCGGGCGAGCATCGGCAACGACAGGTCGACGCCCACCACGTGGTGCCCGTGACCGCCGAGGGCGAGAGCGATCACTCCGGTGCCCACACCCACCTCCAGCACCGGGCCCGGTCGCAGGTGGGGCGCGATGTAACCGCCCAGCAGCTCGCCGCGCTCAAGGCCCCCACGGGTCTCGTCGTAGCGGTCCGCCATGCGGTCGAACGCGAGCGAACCACCCGGGCCCCGCGGCATGGGGCCCGACTCTACGGCTCAGGCGCGACCGTCAGACGCCAGGGCGGGGGCCGGCGGTGCCGGACGGGCGCCCGGCGCTCGGATGGCGCTGGCTCCACGCCCGCCACAGCAGCACCACGATCACCGCGCCGATGATCGAGCCGATGATCCCGCCCGGCTGCACCCAA
>DASRJM010000234.1:0-7463 GCA_035649475.1 Acidimicrobiales bacterium | reverse complement strand
AAGGACGACGGTGCGGGCTTCGACCCGGCGGCCACGGCCGAGGGCACGGGGCTGCGGCGCTCGGTCCGGGCCCGGATAACCGAGGTGGGCGGCCGGGTCGAGGTCGACGGCCGGCCGGGCCGGGGGGTGGAGGTCCGGTGCTGGGTGCCCGCCAGGTGAACGGGGGACGACCTACGCTGGCCCTCCTGTGAACGACCTCAAGGCCGTGCGCGTCGTGGTCGCCGACGACCACCCCATCTGGCGCTCCGGCCTGCGCGCCGACCTGGGGTCGAACTTCCACGTGATCGGCGAGGCGGGCGACGCCGACGAGACCATCGAGCTCGTGCGGTCGCTGAACCCCGACCTGGTCGTGTGCGACCTCCACATGCCGAGCGGCGGCGGGCTCAAGGTGGCCCGGGCCTGCGGCGCTGACGTCCCCATCGTCATGCTCACGGTCAGCGAGCAGGAGCGCGATCTGCTCGACGCCGTGGCGGCCGGCGCCAACGGCTACCTGGTCAAGAGCACTGCGCCGGACGAGCTGCGCCGCGAGCTGTGGCGGGCGGCCAAGGGCGAGCCGGTGTTCTCGCCGGCGCTGGCGTCGCTCGTGCTCGGCGAGTTCCGGCGCATGGCCAAAGCCGCCGGGCCGACCCAGCCGCTGTCGGACCGGGAGCGGGAGGTCCTCCAGTACGTGGCCCGGGGCCACACCTACCGGGAGATCGGCGAGCAGCTGTTCATCGCGGAGAAGACGGTCGAGAACCACGTGCGCAACATCCTCGGCAAGCTCCACCTCAACCGGCGCCAGGAGCTGGTGCGCTACGCCCTGGAGCACGGCATCGAATGACCAGTTCCGGCAGCGGTTGGCGGGAGGCCCTCGGGGACGCCCGCCTGCTCGTCAGCGGGTTCGGCAAGTGGGGCGGCGGGCTCTACGACCTGACGAGCGGTGCCCCGGTCGCCCTCGACGACCTGGCCACGTCGGGCATCGCCGTCGGCGGCGGGCGGCTGTGGCGGGTGCTGCGGGCCCCGGGCGAGCAGACCTCGACGTGCGAGCTGCTGTCCTACGACGCCCGCGGCGTGCGCAGCTACCAGCGGATCGACGCGGTCCGCGACCCCCACGACGTCGTGTGGTTCGAGGGCGCGCCCCACGTCAGCGCCAGTTGGGACGATGCCGTGTGGCGCATCGACCCGGCCGGGGACGCCCACCTCGTGTGGCGGGGCTCCGCCGTCCCCGACGGCTGGCACGTGAACTCGCTGCTGGTGGTGGACGGCGCTCTCCACGTCTGCGCGTTCGGGCGGTTCGACCGCCACAAGGGCTGGAAGTCCGACGAGCACGCCGGGACCGGATTCGTCCTCGACCTGGCCACGGGCCGCGAGGTGCTCGGCGGCCTGGCCCACCCCCACACCCCCCGGCGGCGGGGCGACCGCTGGTACGTGTGCGAGTCGACGCACGGGACGCTCACGGAGCTCGATCCGGCGGGGGCCGTGCTGCGGCGGGCGCAGGTGCGCCGGTTCACCCGCGGCCTGGCGCTCGTCGGCTCGTACGCCCTGGTCGGCGGCAACGCGCACCGCAGCCAGGACCACGACCGGGCCGAGATCGCGGTGGTCGACCTGCGCCGGTTCACGGTGGTCGACCGGATCCCGATGCCGTGCCTGGAGGTCTACGACATCCTCGCGGTGTCGCCGGCCGTGGTGCGGGGCGCCGCCACCGGGTTCGGGGTCAACGCCTCCCGGGCGGTGGACGAGCACCGGACCTCCGGGCGCCCGCCGGAGCGCCGCCCGACGCCGGCCGACGCCGCGGTGCGCCTGGTCGCGCCGCGGGCCGCCGCCGCGCTGGCGGCCGCGGGCGAGGAGCTGCCGACCGAGCGGGCCACGGCCTGCGAGGTGCGGGGTTCGCTCGACCCCCGCGCGGCGGCCGGCACCGCACCCATGGTCACCGTCGAGGTGGTGAACCGGTCGGGCGGGCCGCTGGCGTCGGTCGTGCCGCGCCCGGTCAAGGTCGGCGCCCGCTGGATCCCGGCCGGCGGCGGGGACGCGATCGCCAACCCGCTGGTCCCCCTCCCCCGGGTCCTGCCCGACATGGCCTCGACCCGGGTGGAGGTGCCGCTGGAGGTGCCGGACCAGCCGGGCCCCTACGTGGTCCGCGTCGCGCTGCGCCAGCCCGGACGGGGCTGGTTCGGGGTCCGGATCCAGGCCGAGGTCGAGGTCGTGGCCGAGGTGGACGTGGAGGTCGAACCCGCGGGGCTAGCCCGCCTCGGGCCGCAGCGTCGGGAACAGCACGACGTCGCGGATGCTGGGCGTGTCGGTGAGCAGCATGACCAGGCGGTCCATGCCGATGCCGAGGCCGCCGGTGGGCGGTAGCCCGTACTCCAACGCCCGCACGTAGTCGTCGTCCACGACCATGGCCTCGGCGTCGCCGGCGGCCTTGGCCCGGGCCTGGTCCTCGAACCGGCGCCGCTGCTCGTCGGGGTCGACCAGCTCGGAGAACGCGTTGCCCAGCTCGCGGCCGGCCACGATCGGCTCGAACCGCTCGACCATGCCCGGCAGCTCGCGGTGCTCGCGGGCCAGCGGCGAGACCTCCTGCGGGTAGTCGGTGACGAACACCGGCCCCCACAGCTCGCTCTCGGTCGTCTTTTCGTAGATCTCCAGGATCAGCTTGCCCGGGCCCCACGACGGGTCGACCTCCTCGATCCCCCGCTCGGTGGCGATGGCGGCCAGCTCCTCGACCGGCTGGCGGACGTCGAGCCGCAGGCCGGTCTGCTCCTCGATCAGGTCGAGCATCGACGCCCGCCTCCAGGGCGGGGTCAGGTCGACCTCGCGGCCGCCGTAGGTGATGACCGTCGAGCCGGTGATCTCCCGGGCCAGGTAGGCCACCAGGCTCTCGGTCAGCTCCATCATGTCGCCGTAGTCGGCGTAGGCCTGGTACACCTCCAGCATCGTGAACTCGGGGTTGTGACGGGTCGACAGCCCCTCGTTGCGGAACACCCGGGCGATCTCGTACACGCGCTCCACCCCGCCGACCACGAGCCGCTTCAGGTACAGCTCCGGTGCGATGCGCAGGTAGAGGTCGAGGTCGAGCGCGTTGTGGTGGGTGGTGAAGGGCCGGGCCAGTGCGCCACCGGGGATGGGGTGGAAGATCGGCGTCTCGACCTCCACGAAGCCGCGGTCGTCGAGGAACCGGCGGGTGAGCGTCATGATCCGGCTGCGGGCCTGGAACGTGGCTCGGCTCGCCTCGTTGGCCCACAGGTCGGCGTAGCGCTGGCGGTAGCGCATGTCGGTGTCGGTGATGCCGTGCCACTTGTCGCCGAAGCCCCGGCGGGCCTCGGCCAGCAGCTCCCATGTCTCGACCCGGACCGACAGCTCGCCCTTGTTGGACCGGATGACCTCGCCCCGCGCCACCACCCAGTCGCCGAGGTTCAGGCCCGTGAGGCCCTTGTAGTCGCCGGTGCCCTTGGCGGTGGCCATGAGCTGGATGGATCCGCTGGAGTCCCGCAGCGTGGCGAAGGCCAGCCGGCCCATGTCCCGCAGCAGCATGACGCGGCCGGCCACGGTGGCGCTGACGCCGCTGCTCTGGCCGTCGCCCAGGCCGGCGTGAGCGGCCTGGAGGTCGGCGGCGCGGTCGGTCACCTCCACCCGGTACGGGAGGCGGGGCGGCGGGGTGGGCTCGGTCACTGGTTCTTCTCGTAGATGAGGCGCAGGCCGTGGAGGGTGAGCCAGGGCTCGTGGTGGCTGATGGTCGACGACAGGGGCGTGATCAAGCCTGACAGACCGCCGGTCGACACGACCTTGGCCTTTTCGCCGAGCTCGGCCTCGATGCGCTCGACCATGCCGTCGACGAGCGACGTGTACCCGTAGATCACGCCCGACTGCATCGACTCGACGGTGGACCGCCCGATGACGTTGCGGGGCTCGACCAGCTCGACCCGGCGGAGCGCCGCGGCCCGGGCGAACAGGGCGTCGAGGCTGATGTCGATGCCGGGGAAGATCGCCCCGCCCAGGTACTCGCCCTTGGCCGAGATGGCCTCGAAGGTGGTGGCGGTGCCGAAGTCCACGACGATCAGCGGGCCGCCGAACAGGTCGAAGGCGGCCACCGCGTCGGCGATGCGATCGGCGCCGACCTCCTTGGGATTGTCGTAGAGGATCGGGATGCCGGTGCGGATGCCGGGCTCGATGACCACGGGCAGGCTGCCGAAGTAGCGCTCGCTCATCCGCCGTAGCGCGCCGGTGACCCGGGGCACCGACGAGCACAGCACGATGCCCGCGATGTCGTCGTCGAAGCTGAAGCCGTGGAAGCCCAGGAACTCCTGGATGACCAGCGCCTGCTCGTCGGCGGTGCGCTCGGCGTTGGTGGCGACCCGCCAGTGGTCGAGGAGGTGGGTGTCGGCGAGCCGGCGCCCGACGTTGTGGGCGTCGTCCGGCTCCAGGTCGTAGAGCCCGATGACCGTCTGGGTGTTGCCGACGTCGATGGCCAGAAGCATCACGGGCCGTGAGGCTAGGCAAGCGGTCAGGCGGGCAGCACGTCGAGCCCGATGTCCAGGACCGGGGCCGAGTGCGTGAGCGCGCCGATGGACACCATGTCGGCGCCCGTGGTGGCGTAGCTGCGGATCGTCTCCAGGCTGACCGTGCCGGAGATCTCCAGCAGCGGCCGGTGGGGGTCCCGCGCGCGGACCTCGGCCACGACCGCCCGGACCTCGTCGGGCGCCATGTTGTCGAGCAGCAGGGCGTCGGCCCCGGCCTCGACCGCCTCCCGCACGTCGTCGAGATCCTGGCACTCGACGTGCACCGTGCGCCCCGGCCACCGGATGCGGGCGTGGGACACCGCGGCGGTGATCCCGAACAGCTCCAGGTGGTTGTCCTTGAGCAGCACCCAGTCGGACAGGTTGCCGCGGTGGTTGGCCCCGCCGCCGGCCCGGACGGCCGCCTTCTCCAGTGCCCGCAGGCCGGGCGTGGTCTTGCGGGTGTCCCACACCCGCAGGCTGCCGCCGGCCTCCTCGATGGCGTCGACGAAGCGGGCGGTCAGCGTGGCGATGCCGGAGAGGTGGCACAGGAAGTTGAGGGCGGTGCGCTCGGCCGTGAGGATCGGGGCGAGCGGCCCCTCGACCTGGGCGAAGGCCTTGCCGGCCGTGACCCGGTCGCCGTCGTCGGCGGTCCAGGACACCTCGAGGTCCGGGTCGAGGGCGCGCAGCGCCTCGTGCGCACACAGGCGCCCGGCCAGCACGCCGTCGGCCCGGGGGACGAAGGCGGCGGTGGCCGTGAGCGCAGGCGGCAGCAGCGCCGAGGTGAGGTCGCCGATCGGTGTCAGGTCCTCGACCAGCGCGCGGGCCACCGCCTCGCGCACGGCGATGATCGGGGGGTGGGCGTCGTGCACGCCCCGTTTCTAGCGATTCGGCGTCCGTCACGGCGCACCTGCGCCGTGGGCGACGCCACATCGGTCAGCCGAAGCCGCGGGCGTCCTGCTTGAGCGCGGTGTCGACGCCGAGGGCGGCGGCCACCACCAGGCTGCGGAGCGGGTCCTCCAACGGGCGGTGGATCTGCACCACGTAGTTGTCGGCCGTCGTGAACATGGTCTTGGCCATGCCCTCCCACGTCTTGGTGATGCGGGCGACCTCGGCGCCGGTGTGGTCCTGGATGTTGAAGTTCCAGGCCCGCCAGTTCTCGGCGTTGATCGAGCCCCAGGTGTGGCCGCCGGCCTCGAGCGAGAAGCGGATCTTGCCGATGGCGTTCTGCTGGACGATCGTGCCGACCTCGGCGCCCATGCCGTTCTGCACGATGACCCGGGACTTGAGCACCTTCGCCGGCCGGGTGAGAGCCAGCACGACGTTGCCGTAGTGGTCGACCACCTGGAGCTTGTGGGTCATGAACTGGTCGTAGGAGCCGAGCACCCGGAGGGCCTTCTTCGCCATGCTCTGGCCGACCTGGCGCACCGCGCCGATCTGGCGGCCGTGCTGGTCGAAGATCGCGTACTCGTTGTTCAACTCGATGATCTTGGCCTTCTGGTTCACGACCAGGATCGGCTCGGTGAAAAGCGTGCCGCCTCCCTGGTGCTGGGGGGCGACGCCGGCGCGGGCGACATCGCCCACCACCTTCTCGGTGGCGCGGTTGACCGTGGGGATCTGGTTGGCGCCGGTGGGCGGGTCGACCGCCTGGCGGCCGTGCGAGGCGACGTGCTCTGTCCAGCGCGTGCCGTCCCACCAGCGGACCTCGTGGCGGCCGAACGGGTCCGGGAACCACCCCGGAGGATGCTGGCCCGGCGCACCGCCCGCCGGGGCCTGAAAGGGAGCTTGGGACATAGGGCGCGGAGCGTAGCTTTGCTCGCGGCGGATCAGATCGCGGCCCCCGACACCACCAGGCGGACCCGCTGGGCGGGGTCGCGGCCGGGAAAGTCGGTGCGGGCGTGGGCACCGCGGGACTCCCGTCGCTCTCGGGCCGCGAGCACCATCGCCCGGGCCACGGTGGCTAGGTTGGCGAGCGCGTGGGCGGCCGTGCCCGGCGCCGGCGCGGCCAGGACCGACGCCAGCACGTCGTCGGCCACCGCCCCCGCGTCGGCCAGCGAGCCCTCCGACCGCAGCACCCCGGCCCCCGCCGTCATCGCCCGCTGCAGCCGGGCCCGGGCCGCCGCGGGGTCGAGCCGCCCGCCGGCGTCGCCGTTCACCGACCCGGGCCGGACCTCCACGGGGCCGAGCACCACCGGCCGCCCGGGCACGGCGTCCGCGACGGGGTCGCCCAGGACGGAGCGCATCGCGCCGGTCGGGCGGGGCCCGTCGCGGCCGTCGGCGACGGCCTCGACCACCCGGGGCCCGAAGACCATGCCGTCCAGCAGCGAGTTGGAGGCCAGGCGGTTGGCGCCGTGGACGCCGTTGCAGGCCGCCTCGCCCGCCACCCACAGGCCGGGCAACGAGGAGGCCCCGTCGAGGTCGGCCACGATGCCGCCGCACAGGTAGTGAGCGGCCGGCGCGACGGGCAGCCAGTCGTGGGCGGGGTCGAGGCCGGCCTCGGCCAGTGCCGCCGTGATGGTCGGGAACCGGGCCGCGAAGCGGTCGAGCCCGGTGGCGTCGAGCCACACGTGGTCGCCGCCCTGCTCGGCCAGCGTGGCCATGATCGCCTGGCTGACCTTGTCCCGGGGCAGCAGCTCGTCGACGAACCGCTCGCCGTGCCGGTCCCGCAGCAGCGCGCCGTGGCCCCGCAGCGCCTCCGACAGCAGTGGCCGGGGCATCGCCGGGTGGTGCAGCGCCGTCGGGTGGAACTGCACCATCTCGACGTCGGCCACCGCCGCCCCGGCCCGCAGCGCCATGGCGATGCCGTCGCCGGTCGACTCGGGCGGGTTGGTGGTCACCGCGAACACCTGGCCGGCGCCGCCGGTGGCGACCAGCACGTGGCGGGCCAAGACCTCGACCCGGTCCGCCGCCGGGCTCAGCGCCACGACCCCGGCGCAGCGCCCGGCGTCGACCAGCAGGTCGAGGGCGAACCAGTGCTCGTAGATGGCCGCCGCG
>DASRJM010000233.1:0-39963 GCA_035649475.1 Acidimicrobiales bacterium | reverse complement strand
GCGGGGTCGAGCGGGACGGGGCCGGCGAGGCCACCGGGCGGCTGCGGGGACTCGAGCGCTGGCTGGCCGACCGGGTCCCACCGCTGCCCGAGCCGGACCTGGCGACGGTGGGACGCCGGCTGTCCCGCTACGGCGTCACCGGCGTCACGGACGCCACCCCCTCCGTCCACGCCGACGACTTGGAGCCGGTGGCGGCGGCCGCGGCCCGGGGTGCGCTCCCCCAGCAGGTCATGGTGACCGGCGGACCCCGCCTGGCCCTGGCCGACCTGCCGACGCCGCTGGCCCGGGGCCCGGTCAAGATCGTGTGGGCCGACTACGCCCCGCCCGACCACCGCGACCTGGTCCGCTGGATCGTGGCCGCCCACGACGCCGGGCGGCCGGTGGCCGTCCACTGCGTGACACGGCCCGGCCTGAGCGCGGCGCTGGCGGCGTGGGACGAGGCCGGCGTGATGCCCGGCGACCGGGTCGAGCACGGGTCGGTGGTGCCACCCGACCTGCGGTCCCGGGTGGCGTCCCGGGGCCTGGCGGTGGTGACGCAGCCGGGGTTCGTGCTGGAGCGGGGTGACCGCTACCTGGCCGAGGTCCACCCCGGCGACCTGCCCCACCTGTACCCGTGCCGCAGCCTGATCGAGGCCGGTATCGCCGTCGGCGGCGGCACCGACGCGCCGTTCGGCCACCCGGACCCGTGGCGGGCCATCGCCACGGCGATCGAGCGCCGCACGTCCGAGGGCGCCCCGCTCGGGGTGCGGGAGGCGATCTCCCCCGAGCGGGCGCTGGCCCTGTTCCTCACCCGACCCGAAGCCCCCGGCGGCCTGATCCGCCGGGTCACGGTCGGCGCCCCCGCCGACCTGTGCCTGCTCGACGGCCCGCTGTCCGGGGTCCTCGAGGACCCGTCGTCGTCCCACGTCGCCATGACGATCCACGGGGGCACGCCGTTCCCCCCCTGAGCGCGCGAGGGTGGGGTCAGGGATACTGCGCCCGCAGGGCCTTCTTGTCCGGCTTGCCCAGCGGCGACAGGGGGATCTCGTCGACGAAGTCGACCGTCTTGGGGGCCTGGACCGAGCCCTTGGCCTCCTTCACCCGGGCGATCAGTTCGTCGGCCCCGACGGTCTCGCCCGGGCGGATGACGACGACGGCCTTGACCGCCTCGCCCCAGCGCTCGTCCGGGACGCCGATGACCGCCACCGCGGCGACGGCCGGGTGGCCGGAGATGACGTCCTCGACCTCGCGGGGGAACACGTTGAACCCGCCGGTCACCACCATGTCCTTCTTGCGGTCGACGATGGTGTAGAAGCCGTCCTCGTCCTCGCGGGCGATGTCGCCGGTGTGCAGCCAGCCGCCGGCCAGGGCCTCCGCCGTCTGCTCGGGCTTGTGCCAGTAGCCGCGCATCACGAGCGGGCCGCGCACGCAGATCTCGCCGGGCTCGCCCCGCGGCACCTCGTTCAGGTCGTCGTCCAGCAGCTTGACGTGGATCCACGGGACCGGCCGGCCGCACGCGGCGAGGCGGTCGAGGTCGTCGACGTCGTGCTCGTCCTTGCGCAGGACGCAGATCGTCATCGGCGCCTCGGCCTGCCCGTAGTACTGGAAGAAGATCGGCCCGAGCTTGCCGATGGCCTCCCGCAGCCGGGTCGGCGAGATGGCCGAGGCGCCGTAGTACACGGTCTCCAGGCTGGACAGGTCCCGGGTGGCGAAGTCCGGGTGGTCCATCAGCGCGTAGAGCATCGTGGGGACCAGCATCGTGGCGGTGATCTTCTCCCGCTCGATGGTCTCCAGCACGAGCCCGGGCTCGAAGTACGGCACGACGACCAGCGACCCCCCGAGCAGCAGCACCGGCACGAAGAACGCCGCGCCGGCGTGGCTGAGCGGGGTGCACATGAGGAACCGGGGCTCGTGCGGCCACTCCCACTCGGTCATCTGGATCTGGGTCATCGCGGCGCCCGACCGGTAGCTGCCCATGACGCCCTTGGGCTGGCCGGTGGTGCCGCCGGTGTAGGCCAGGCCGGGGATGTCGTCGGCGTCGGCGTCGGGTGCGGTCAGCACCCGGGGCGCGAAGCCGGCCGCCAGGGCGATGTAGTCGTCGCCCACCTCGCTCGGCCCGAACGCCAGCAGGTTCTTCAGCCCGGGGACCCGCTCGGCCAGCGCCGCGGCCCGCTCGCCGAAGAACTCGGGGTCGAACACGAGCGTCTCGATGCCGGCGTCCTCGAGCACGTAGGCCTGGTCGTCGACCGATCCGAGGGGGTGCAGCGGCGTGGTCCGGCAGCCGAGCACCATGCCGGCGCCCATGTTGAACAGGACCTCGGGCCGGTTGAGGGCCAGGACCGCCACCGGGCTGCCCCTGCTGAGGCCCTTTGACTCCAGCGCCTGGACGTAGGTGCTGATCTCGTCCCGGACCTGCCGGGCGGTGAGGACGGTGTCGCCGAGGTACACGGCCGGCTTGTCGGGGTTGCGGTTCAGCGCCGCCAGCAGCAGGTCGGGCATGAGCGGCTGGCGGTGCAGCGCGACGGGGTGCGCCGTGGCGTCGACGACGGCCATGTGGTCTACAGCTCCTGCTCGGGTCCCTCGGCGCCGACCGTCATGTTCCGGCGTTCGTACGCGTCGGATTCCGGGACGAACGAACGCCGGACCGATGCCGGGTCGCCGTTGCGGTCGATGCTGGCCACGAGCTGATCCAGGTGGGCCTGGCCCTCGTAGAGCTGGCGCAACAGCCAGAACCGGAGAAACCGGGCCAGCGAGTAGCGCAGGAACACCGCGGCCCCCACGACGGCCAGCGCGAGCATGGCGATCGCCAGGATCATCAGCGAGTCGATGTCCCGCGAGTCGGACTTGCCCAGCGACGTCCAGTAGGCGGTCAGCGCCACCGCGGCGCCCACGCCCATCGCCACCGCGCCCGCGACCTGGTACAGGCCGTCGCGGGAGGCCGTCTCCTTGCCGACCTTGAGCTCGGCCGCCTCGGCCCGCAGGCGCTCGATGCGATCGTTCATGCCCTGCTCCTCATCCACCCAGGTACGCACTCGACAGCTCGGACTGCAGCTCGGCGGGCGAACCGACCCGCGTGATCTCGCCGTTCACCATGATCGCGGCCCGGTCGGCGATGCCGAGCACCGCCTGGGCGAACTGCTCGACCACCAGGATCGAGATGCCCTCGCTCGCCACCTGGGCCACGGTCTCGTACAGCCGCTGCACGAGGATGGGCGCCAGCCCCATCGACAGCTCGTCCAGCAGCAGGACCGCCGGATCGGTCACCAGCGCCCGCGACAGGGCGAGCATCTGCTGCTCGCCGCCTGACAGCGTGCCCGCCAGCTGGGTCCGCCGCTCGCCGAGGCGGGGGAAGCGGGCGTACGCCGCCTCCTCGATCGCCGCCAGCGTGCCCCCCGCCTGGGTCGCCATCCACAGGTTCTCCCGCACCGTCAGGTTGGGGAACACGCCCCGCCCCTCGGGGATCGTGCACAGCCCGATGCGGGCCAGGTCGTGGGGCGGCGCCCCGGTCACGTCGGTGCCCGCCACCCGGACGGCACCGGCCGTGGGCGGTAGCAGGCCCGAGGCCACCTTCACCAGCGTGGACTTACCGGCCCCGTTCGCCCCCAGCAGCGCCACGACCGCGCCCGCCGGCACGGCGAGGTCGACCCCGTGCAGCACTTCGATGCCGCCGTACGCGGCCCGGACCCCGACCAGCTCCAGCGGCGGGGAGCCGTCCACGATGGCCATTACGCCACGCCCTCCACGCCCTCGGGCGTGCCGAGGTAGGCCTCGACCACGGCCGGGTCGACCCGGACCTCGGCGGGCGGGCCCACGGCGATGGTGCGCCCGTAGTCGAGGACGTGGACGGTCTCGCACACGTCCATGACCAGCGACATGTCGTGCTCCACCAGGCAGACGGCCAGGCCGTCGGCCGCCAGCCGCCGCAGCAGCCCGCCGAAGGAGACGGTCTCCGCTTCGGTCTGGCCCGCGGCCGGCTCGTCGAGCAGCAGCGCGGTCGGTCGGGTCATCAGCGCTCGCGCCACCTCCACCACCCGGGCCTGGCCGGTCGGGATCTCGGACACCTCGCGGTGCGCCAGTTCGGACAGGCCGGTGAGCTCGAGGACGCGGTCGGCCTCCCCGCCCGTGTCGCGGCCCCGCCGCCGCCGGCCGGCGCCCCAGCGGCTTCGGATGTCCCCCGCCACCCGCACGTTGTCCCGGACTGTCAGCGAGGTGAACAGCTCCAGCCGCTGGAACGTCCGGGCCAGCCCGGCCCGGGCCCGGCGGTGGGGCGCGGCGTGGGTGATGTCGCGCCCGTCGAGCACGACCTCGCCGGCCTGGGGGCTGAGCAGCCCGCACACCACGTTGAACAGCGTGGTCTTGCCGGCGCCGTTGGGGCCGATGAGCCCGGTGACCGTGCCCCGCTCAACGGTCACGGTCGTGTCGGTGAGCGCCGCCTTGCCGCCGAAGCGGACCGAGACGCCGTTGGCTTCGAGGTGGGCCACCGTCAGCTCCTCCCCGCGTCGACCCGGTCGCGCCCGTCGGCCGGCAGGCCCAGCGCGGCGTCGAGCATGACCCGGTCGGCCTCGGTGTAGGGCCGCTCGATGCCCACCAGCTCCAGCGGCAGCTCGCCGCCGGCCCCGGCCTCGGCGGGCTCGGCCGGCGGCACCAGCCGCTTGGCCGCGAGCGGCATGACCAGCGCCACCACGACGCCGACAGTCACCAGCCACCAGTTGCTGATGGCCTCGTTGCGGGCCAGCAAGTAGGCGATTCCGAACACGCCGGCGCCGGCCACCAGCACGGGCCGGGCCCGGCGCAGCGTGGCCCAGTCGACCATGATCCGCTCGACCACGCCGGTCGGGTTGCGGCCGATGCTGACGCCCAGCAGCGCCGGCGTCACGGTCATCAGCCGGGCCAGGAAGTCGAACAGGCCCTCGAGGTCGGTGTGGTCCGCGCCGAGCTTGTCGAACGTGTTCTGCAGGGCGACGAAGAAGATGCCGAACAGCAGGCCGCCTACCAGCGCGCCGCTGACGTAGCCGATGCCGCCCACGACGGTGAGCATCAGCAGCGACAGGCTGAGGAAGATGTCGAAGCGGTCGATGTTGGCCGACCCGATCTGGGAGACCATCAGGGCGCCACCGACGCCGGCCATGGCGGCCGACAGCATGAAGACCGACAGCTTCAGCGACACCAGGCTCTGGCCCAGAGTGGCGGAGGCGGCCGGGCTGTCCTTCATGGCGGTGAGCCGGCGGCCGTAGCCCGAGTGACGCAGGGCCACGAGCGCGACGCCGAGCACGGCGAACAGCACGGTCACGAACATGAGGAACGACCCCATCGGGCGGAGGTCGAACGGCCCGAACTTCGGCCGCGCCACCGGCAGCGTGCCGCTCGGGAAGATGCTGAACCGGGTGTGGATCAACGGCAGCTTCCGCTCGGTGATCTCCCGCAGGATCATGTTCGTGACGAACACGCCGAACGCGAAGGTCGACAGGGCCAGGTAGAGGCCGCGCAGCCGCAGCGACGGCAGCGCCACCAGCGCCCCCACGAGCGCGCAGACCACCGCGGCCAGCACATAGCCGCCGATCGTCGAGCGGGCGTCGCGGCCGCTGCCGACGACCCCGAAGTGGTGGACGATGATCGCCCCGATGGCGCCGAAGGACAGCACGGCCATGTTGATCTCGCCGGCGTAGCCCGTGAGCAGCACCAGCGACAGCGCGATCAGCGCCGCGGTCATGGCGAACGCCATGTCGTTGATCGCCGTCGGGGCGAGGATGGACCGCAGCAGCCACATCCCCGCCACCAGCACCACCGCCGCGACGACCGCGGTCCGGATCGACGGCAGCCGGAACCGCTCCCGAGTCCGGGCGACGGTGGCTCCCCGCAACCGGTCCTGGGGTAGGAACAACAGCACGACGAACAGGGCGATCATCGGCAGCGACAGCCGGAAGTTCCCAGCCCAGGTCCAGCGGTCCGCCGGGAAGTAGCCGACGATGTAGCTGCCGGCCAGCCCCAGCACCAGCGCGCCCACGAAGGTGCGGGGGACGCTGCGCAGCCGGCCGAACATCGCCGCCGCGAAGGCGTCGATCACCAGCAGCGTGAGGGCGTTGGCGCTCATGGCCGACCCCTGGATGGGGGTGATGAGCACGCCGGCCAGGGCGGCCAGGAAGGCGCCGAGCGCCCACGACGCCATCGCCACTCGCTCGGGCTTCCCGGCGTTCAGCTCCAGCAGGTCGGGGTCGTCGACCACGGCCCGCATGGCCACGCCCGTGCGTGACCGGTACAGCAGCAGCCGCAGCGACAGCGCGACGATCACCGCGATGACCAGGGCGGCGATCTCGTGCCACGCGAGGTTCACGCCCAGGACGCTCACCGTGTTGGACGCCCCGAAGAACATGAGGAACAACCGGGGCTCGCTCGGCGTCGGGTCCCAGATCCAGACGCTGAGAGCCAGGAAACCGAGCATCACGCTCACCGGCACCACGATGCGGGTCACTTCCGACGTGCCCCGCAGGCCCCGCATCACCACCCCGTACAGCAGGGCCCCGAGGACGGGCGCCAGCACGCCCAGCACGATCACCAGGGCGATGGGCGTCGGCCAGCCCCAGCCGAAGCGCAGCTGCCAGTACGTGAACGCCGCCAGCATGGCCACGGCCCCGTGGGCGAAGTTGAAGATGCCCGACGTGGTGTAGGTGACGACGAGGCCCGACGCGGCGATCCCATAGACGCCGCCGATGACGAGGCCGAGAACGGTGTACTGCAGGAACGTGTCCACTAGAGCTCGCGGATCATGGGGCGTACTTGGTCGACACCCGGTCCTCGCCCAGCTGGGCCTGGTCCACCACCCGCCCCGACAGCTCGAAGCTGCCTTCGGGGTCGCACGCGAACTCGCCGGGCTCCTCGGGGTAGACCTGGGTCCACTCGGTGCCGTCCAGTTTGAGCAGGAGCGAGCACTCGGGTGGCAGGTTCTCGCCCGGGTTGGACTCGGCGTGCATACCGCCGGCGTCCCAGCTGGTGATCTGGTGCAGCTCGTCGAGGACGCAGTCCCGAGTCAGCTCCTCGCACTCCTTGGCCGCCGTGGCCCACAGCAGGAAGGCGGACGTCGCCTGCTGGCCGAGCTGGCTGATGTCGCCGCCGTTCTCGGTCACGATGTCGACGTACTGCTGCGTGGCCGAGCCGTCCTCCGCGTACTCGAACGGCACGAACGCCGAGCGGATGTGCACCCGGTCGCCGTTTCCGCCCGTGTTCCAGTCGGCGAAGGACTGCAGGTAGTTGTTGGAGTCGGTGACCCAGATCGGCTCGTAGTCCAGCTGGGCGGAGTCGTCGAGCATGTTCTGCAGGTTCGGGAAGGCCTGGCCCGAGTAGTAGACGACCTCGGCCCCGCAGTCGCTGAGCTTCTGGGCGAAGGGCTTCCAGTCGGGCACGCCGAGGATGTCGTACTCCTGGGGGCAGTCGAGGAACTCCCACCCGAACTCGGGGTAGGCCTGGACGACCTTGTCCTTGGTGTCGATGGTCGCCGCGAAGTTGCCGAACATGACCGACGAGCTCTTGACCTCGTCGGGGTACAGCTCGGCAAGTTGGCCGGCGCTGCCGGCAGCGAAGACGTCGGCCGGGTTGGGGACCGGCTGGACCGCCAGCGGTGCGTTGGCGAAGTCGGCGCTCACCGCGTAGGTGGGGACCGCCGGCAGGCCGCAGCCGATGCGGGTCTCCTCCTGGTTGATGTCGCTGGCCCACGCGGTGCCGACCAGCATGAACACCTCGCCGCACGCCTCGGTCACGGCGTTGACGACGTTCGTGATGGCGGCGTCGTAGTAGTTGCCGACGACCTCGCGGCCGTTGATGCCGCCCTGCTCGTTGCACCAGGCGATCATCGCCTCGATGGCGTCGGATGTCTCGTGGCTGAGGCCGGGCGACAGCTCGAAGCCGGCGTCGTCGCCGTAGCCGATGACGATCTGGTCGTCGGTGACGCCCTGGTCGGTCGCACCGGCGGCCTCGCCCTCGCCGCACGGCGAGTCGAGCGTGCCGAACTTCACGTCCCCGCCACCGCTGGCTTCCTCGTCGGCGGGCGCGCTGGCGCTGCCGCCGCCCTCGTCCGCGTCCGCGCTCGGGTCGTCCCCGCGGTCCGAGCCGCAGGCCGCGGCAGCGACCGCGAGCACCGCAAGGATTGCGAGTAGGCGCCACCAGGTCCTGCGCACGTCTTCCCCCTGTCGTCGGGCCCCGAGAGGGCCCCTCGCCACAATCTGACGGACCGTCATAAACGACCGTAGCGCGCTTCACCCGCCCTCAGGAATCCGCATCAGCTCGACCCGTGTCCCGTCCGGGTCGGTGCAGTACACGAAGTCCGTCAGCCCGGCGCCCTCACCGAAGGTCGTGCGCGTGGCGTCGAGCACCGATCCGCCGGTCTGGGCGACCCGGGCGGCCGCCGCATCGACGTCGGCGACCCGCACCGACAGGTGGGTGAGGCCCGGCTTGTTCACCGGCCGGCGGGCCCCGTCGCCCTCGGACGGCGGGGACGTGAAGTGCAACAGCTCGACGGTGACGCCGTCGCGGCGCAGGAACTGCGACCGCAGCGCCACACCCTCCAGCTCCATCAGCCGTCCGAACTCGGGGCCCACGTCGAACGCGTGCGTGAGCGTGAAGCCGAGGCCGTCGCGCCAGAAGCGCAACGACCGCTCGAGGTCGGTGACGCACACACCGATGTGCGACACCCGCCCGCCCGGAAGCTCGGTCGGCAGGGCGGCGAGGGCGGCAGCGATGCAGACGGACTTGTCGTCGCCCGAGGCGTCGATCTCGACGTCGGCCACCTCGCGGAAACGGGCGCTCCGATCGGGGGCCGCCCCGGCGATCTCCCGCCGCTCGCCGCTGTCGTCGGCGGCGAGGCGGGCGGCCAGGACCTCCGGCGGCGCGGTCAGCGACAGCACGAAGACGCCGTCGCCCCGCAGGGCGTCGCGGCACCCGGGGTCGTCGACGACGCTGGCCGCGGCGGCGATCACCGACGGCATCGTCGCCTGCAGCGAGCGGCGCAGGTGCTCGACCTCCCACCGGTGCAGCGCCTCGACGCCCTTGGCCCGGGCGAGCTGGCGGCCGGTCAGCCCCTCCGCCTCGGCCAGGTCGTCGTCGCTGTCCCGCAGAGGCCGTCCGGTCCGCCCGGCCAGCGCCTCGCCCACCGTGGACTTGCCCACGGCCATGGGCCCCACCACCACCAGATGCCTGTTGGTCATGGCCTCATGTTGGTCGGCGGATAGGTGCACCGCTGCGTATTCGGCGGCTCCGCCGCCGAAGGTCAAACGACGCTGTGCCTCCGCTCTTGGCGCCTTCGGCGCCGGGCCGCTGGGCCACGGCTGCGCCGATCGGCGCAGCCTCTAGGGTTCCAGACCGCATGGGGCGCACGGCGGCCGTCATCCCGGCCTGGAACGAAGCGGCGACCGTCGGCGCAGTGGTCTACGCCGCCCTCGACGCCTGCCTGGTCGACGAGGTCGTGGTGGTCGACAACGCCTCGACCGACGGCACGGGGCCGGTGGCCGCCGCCCACGGCGCGCGTGTGATCCGGGAGCCGGTGCCGGGCAAGGGCGAGGCCTTGCGGGCGGGCGTGGCCGCGGTCCCGGACGCGTCGCTGCTGGTTTTCCTGGATGGTGACCTGGTGGGCCTGCGGCCCGACCACGTCGACCGACTGGCGGGCGCCGTGGCGTCCGGCGCCGCCGACATGGCGTGCGGCTCGTTCGACCGGGGGCCGGTCGTCAACCGCATGGCCGCCCTGCTGCCGGTCCTCACCGGCCAGCGGGCGCTCCACCGCAGCCTGTTCGAGCGGCTCGCGCCGCCCGACGTGGCCGGCTACCGGGTGGAGGCGGCGCTCAACTGCATGGTCGCCCGCGCCGGGCTCGCCCGGTGGGACGAGGTGCTCGACGGCCTGTGGCATCGCACCAAGGAGGAGAAGCTGGCGACCCCGGCCCGGGGCCACGCCACCAAGGTCGCGATGCTGGGCAGCGCGGCCTGGGGCTACCTGCGGTTCGCGGTGGCCGGAAGCGCCTACTGATCCGGCGTCTCCGCCGGCTCGTCCGCCCACGGGCGGGACCGGGGCTCGTCGTAGAGGACGCCGACGTCCTCGCCGTCGATGGCCCGGTTGGCGTGGGCCAGCCACTGGTTGGCGCCGGCGAGGGGATGGGGCATCGCGTCGCGGGGGAACCAGCCGACGTCGCGGGTCTCGAGCGGGTGGGCCGTCAGGTCGCCTCCGGTGGCCTTGCACAGGAACACCAGGCTGTAGAGCGGCACGGTCGTGAAGCCGAGGCGGAGGCCGTCCAGCAGCGCCAGCAGCCGGTCGGGCCGGCACTCGATGCCGGTCTCCTCGTGGACCTCCTTGACCGCGATCTCGCTGGCCGAGTACCCGACGTCCGCCCAGCCGGTCGGGTACAGCCAGATCCCGCTGTCCGCCCGCTGGACGAGAAGGATCTCCCGGTCGTCGTTGTAGACCACTGCCCCCACCGCCACCTTGGGCGTGACGTAGCCGGCCACGCCCTGGCCGACACCCTTCATCCACTCGTCGACGAAGTGCTCGGCGTCGAAGCCCTCCTCGGCCTGGGCCGCGGCCCGGATGTCGCCGGCGACGGCCAGCACCTCGTCGAAGCGCTCCCGCTCGTAGAGGCTCTGTGTGAAACCCAGCCCCGTACGGGCGATGCCGGACAGGGCCTCGGCCCAGCGGATCAGGTCCTGGCGGGTCGGGGGGAGCCGGCGGTTCACCGTGCCGACGTTAACCGGGAACGTCTTCGCCACCTGGGGCGTCAACCTGGGGAGCGCCCCTGGCGTTCAGTGCATAGAGTCACGGCAATGTGCCCGCGTGGCGGGCCACTGGGGGGAACGATGGTACGGCGGCACGGTCCTGGCTGGCTCGCACTGCTGGCCGCCTGCGTTGTGGGAGTCGCGCTCAGCGCGGCACCGGCGGGCGCCCAGGAGGCCGGCATCACCGCCCAGGTCTCGCCCGACCACGACCTGGTCGATGGCGACGAGGTGACGCTCACCGTGGCGGGCCTGGCGCCCGGCGGCCGCTTCTACGCGACCCAGTGCACCTCGCCCGTCGCCGACGCGTTCGAGTCGTGCGACATCGACGACCTGGCGGCCGGCACCGCCGGCACCGACGGCACCGCCACCGTGACGGTGCACGTCGACGCACTGCTGGACCTCTTCCAGCCCGGTCCGGTCGACTGCCGGGCGTCGGCCTGCGGCATCGCCGTGCTCGCCGCCCAGGACTTCTCCCCCGCGGCCGAAGCGGCGCTCGCCTTCGTCGCGGACGGGCCGCTCGCGCCGCCGGCGGAGGTCACCGTCACGCCCGACACGGGGTTGACCGACGGCCAGTCCGTCACGGTGGGCGTCAGTGGCATGGTCTGGTCCGAGGAAGCGGTGGTGTTCGCGTGCCCCGCGGCCGCGCTCGACACCTGCAACGCGTTCGACGGCCGGGGGCTCACCGTCACCGGCGGCGCCGGCTCGGTCGAGATGCCGGTGCAGGCCGTCATCGACGGCGACGCCGGTCCGGTCGACTGCCGGGAGCTGGGCGCCTGCGTGATCGTCGCCAGCCCGCGGGGCGCCTACGTCGCCGGCAAGTCCGGGACCGCCCCGATCGCGTTCGACCCCGACACCGTCGTCACGCCGCCCGCGCTCTCGATCGAGCCGTCCGCCGACCTCGTGGACGACCAGCAGGTGACCGTGACCGGCTCGGGTTTCGGCGCGTCGGGCTGGGTCGAGCTGTACCAGTGCGCCCCCGACGTGCCGGCTCACGGATGCCAGTGGATCGACTTCAGCGAGGTTCCGCCTGACGGGACGTTCTCGACGACCGCGCGGGTGCGGGCGCTCCTCGACACCGAGCTCGGCCGTGTCGACTGCCGCGCAGAAGGACCCTGCGCGCTCGTGGCCACGCCGACCGGGTCGCCGTGGTCGGCACGGGCGGGCCGGGCGGAGCTGGCGTTCCGGCCCGACGGCCCGCTGGCGCCCGGCCCGGCCGTGACCGTGACGCCCGGCGGGCCGCTACCCGACCCCGCGTCGATCACGGTGTCGGCCACGGGGTTGGCGGCCGATGGCTTCGCCGAGGCCGCCCTCTGTGCGGCCGGGCAGCCGTTCCGGTGCGACCCCGAGACCCGGATCGCGGCCGAGGTGGGCGCGGACGGCACGTTCGGGCCGGAGACGATCGGCGTCGCCGCCACGTTCACGGCCGACGACGGCACCGCTGTCGACTGCCGCGCCGCCCCGGGCTGCGAGGTCGCGGTCCGGGACTTCGACCGCGGCCGGACGGGCACAGCGCCGCTCGCCTTCGTGGCCCCGGCACCCCCGGGCGGCGGCGAGCGCTATCGCGAGCCGGTGTTCGAGGACGTGACCGTCACCCGCGACGTCGCGTTCGGTGGAGGCCTCCGGCTCGACATCTACGAGCCCGCCGGCGACACCGCGGCCCAGCGCCCGGTGGTGGCGTGGCTGCCCGGCGGCTGGTTCGACGGCCGCAGCCGCGACGACATGGCCGCCTACGCCGACGCGTTCGCACGGCGGGGCTACGTGGCCGTGACGGTCGACTACCGGGCCCGCCCCGGCCTGAACTGCTGCCCGACCACCGACGCCGCCGGCGTCACCGCCGCGCTGCTCGACGCCCACGACGACGGCGCCGCCGCGGTCGCGTGGCTGCGGGAGAACGCCGCCGAGTACCGCATCGACCCCGGGGCGGTGGCGATCGGCGGGGCCGAGGCCGGCGGGTCGGCCGCCCTCGCCCTCGCCCACCTGCCGGGCCAGATGGGCCGGTCGGGAGCGTCGCCGGTCGGCGCGGCCATCGGCATCTCGTCCGTCGACCTCGGCAGGCCCGACGCCGGGGAGCCGCCGGTGCTGTCGCTCCACGGCGACGACACCCGGGCGCCGCTGCACCTGGCCGAGTGGTCGTGCGCCCGGGCGGCCCGGATCGGCGCCCACTGCGAGGCGTTCGGCTATGCCGGCGCCTTCGACATCGCCACCACCCGGCGTCGCGACATCGTGCAGCGGTCGTCCGACTTCCTGGCGGCCACCCTGCTGGTGGACGCCGGCTACCTCGAGGGCCCCGCCGCACCGGCCGCCACCGGGGCCGCCACGACGACGACCGCGGCCGCCCGCACCACGTCGGCCAGGGGCACGCTGCCACAGACCGGCGCCGGCACGATCGGGCCGCTCGTCGCGGTGGCGGTCGGCCTCGCCGCGCTGGGGGCGGCGTTGGCGGTCGCGGCCCGAGTCCGGCGCCTCGGCGACGGGGGCGACGCGCGTGTCGTCGGGGCGATCGCCGTCGGCGCTGTCGCCGTTCTCGTGATCGGCGTGCTGATGACGGCCGGCTCCCCGTCCGGCACACGCTCTGGCGACGACGAGGAGGCCGCCGCGCACGACATGTCGTCGCACGACAACGAGCACGACGGGGACCACGGCGACGTCGGCGGGACCGGCCACGGCGACGTCGGCGGGACCGACCACGATGCGGCGGGCCACGGGACCGCGATGTCGGGCCCGGGCCACGGCGCCACGGGCGCCGGGCACGGCACCACCGGCGGGCACGCGGCCTCCGGCGGGCATGGCCATCGCACCGGCTCGGGATCGGGCTCGGGCGGCGACCACCCCGGGGAGCACGCGGGCGCCCCGGGCGGTCACGATCCCGGCGCTCCGGGCCACGACCCCGGGCCCCACGATCCTGGCGGCCACGATCCGGGCGGTCCCGACCCGCACCCGCACGACCCGACCGACCCCAGTGTGCCGCCCGAGCCGCCCGACGACGGGTTCGAGGACGACTGGACGCCCGAGCAGGTGGCGTTCGCCCGGCGGATGATCGACGACACCACCGCCGCCCTACGGGCCTACGAGAACGTCGCCATCCTGCCGTTGCTCGGCTACGTCTGGATCTTCGACGGCACCGAGGTCGGCCAGTACCAGCACTGGATCAGCCTGTCGCGCATCTCCGATCCCCGGATCCTCGACCCCGCCACGCCGGAGTCGCTCGTGTTCCGCACCACCGAGGACGCGCCGGTGCTCGAGGCGGCCATGTACATGCTCACGCCGGGCGTCACGCTGAGCGCGATCCCGCCTGACATCGCCTGGTTCCCCGGCTGGCACGTCCACGACAACCTGTGCTTCGACGGCAACTTCCGGGTCATCGGCCTGGCCGTGAACGGCGTCTGCGAACGTGGCACGCTCGTCGTCACCCCGCCGATGGTCCACGTGTGGATCGTCGACACGCCCTGCGGGCGGTTCGCGGGCGTCGACGAGAACGGGCTCCAGTGCGACCACCACCACGACGCGGCAGCGGCCGCGACCGACAGCGTCAGCCGGGCGACGACAATGCGTGCAGGAGCGCTCTCTCCGCCTCGGCCAGCACAACGGGGTCCGTGACCTTGGCGCCGTCGGCGCCCCGCACGAAGAACGAGTCGACCACCTGGGCGCCCAGGGTCTGGACCTTGGCGCCGACGATGTCGAGATCGAGATCGGCCAGCGCGCTGGTGATCCGGTAGAGCACGCCCAGCCCGTCGGGGCAGTGGACCTCGACCACGGTCGTCTCCGCCGAGGCCGTCAGGTCGAACCGCACCTCGGGCTCGACGTCGTGCTCGTAGCGCCGGTGCCGGCGCCCGTAGGTGCGGGCCCGGTCGGCCAGCCGGGCCCGGATGGCGAGGCCGCCGGCCAGTCCCCGTTCCACGTCACGCTCGACCTTCTCCCACGAGAACGTCGGCCCGAAGCTCGACGCCACCGTGAACACCTCGATCGCCCAGCCGGCCTCGCCCGCCGCCGCGGCCTCGACCACGTCCAGGCCGTGGAGCGCCAGCACGCCGGCCACCCGGGCGAACACGCCGGGCCGGTCGGGCGTGATGACGGTGAGCCGCTCGCCGTCGGTCTCGACGGCCTGCACGCCGGCCAGCAGACGCTCGCGCTGGGCCGCGGTCGGGAACTCGTCGGCCACCTCGGCCACCGCCCCGCCGCCGAAGACGTGGTCGACGCGGGCCACGAGTACCCGCACGAGACCGGCCTTCCAGTCGCTCCAGGCCGCCGGGCCGGTGGCCAGCGAGTCGGCCTCGGTCAGCGCCGCCAGCAGCTCCAGCACCTCGCGGTCGCCCAGCGTCGTCGCCACCGCCTCGACCGTGGCCGGGTCGTCGAGGTCGCGGCGGGTGGCCACGTCGGCCAGCAGCAGGTGGTGCAGGCACAGCGACCGCAGCACGGCGGCGTCGTGGGGGTCGAGGCCCATGCGGGGCGAGATGTCGGCCAGCATCGCCACGCCGTTGTCGGTGTGGTCGCCGCCCATGCCCTTGCCGATGTCGTGCAGCAGGCCGGCCAGCACCAGGAGGTCGGGGCGCCGCACCCGCCCGGCCAGCGCGCCGGCGCCGACCGCGGCCTCCCACAGGTGGCGGTCGACGGTGAAGCGGTGGTAGGCGTTGCGCTGCGGCTTGCTGCGGACCAGCGGCCATTCGGGGAAGTAGCGCTCCCAGATGCCCTGCTGGTCGAGCGCCTCCAGCAACAGCAGGGCGGGCGGCCCGGACAGCAGTAGCTCCACCAGCGCCGCCCGGGTGTCCGGCGTCCACGGAGTGGCGGGGCCGGGCGCCTCGGCCGCGAGCCGGGCCAGGGTGCTGCGGTCGAGCTGGGTGCCCTGGTGGGCGGCGGCGGCCGCCGCCTGCAGCGCCAGGGCGGGGTCGCGGCTGATGTCGACGTCGTCGCGGACGTGGACCTCGCCGTCGCGCAGCACCAGGCCCGCGTCGAGGGCCCGCTCGCGGCGGGCCCGGCCCAGCGGGCCGGTGAGCGAGCTGTCGATGCGGGCCCAGGCGTCGTCGCTGGTCCAGGCAATCGTGCGGGCGGCCTGGGCGATCGTGCGCATCAGCACGTCGGCGTCGGGATAGCCCAGGGCCGCGGCCACGGCATCCTGCTCCTGGAGCAGCAGCCGGTCGCCCGGCCGGCCCGTGCGGCGGTGCAGCTCGACCCGTACGGCCAGCAGCGTGTCGTAGGCGCCGCCCAGGCTGGCGTGGTCGTCGTCCCACAGGATGGTGCGGGCGGCCTGCGCCCAGGCCAGGGCGTGCACGTCCCGCATCCCGCCGCGCCCCTCCTTGAGGTCCGGCTCCAGCAGGAACGCCACCTCGCCGGACTTGCGGTGCCGCGCCTTGACCCGCTCGGACAGGGCGCCGAGCCAGCGCTTGGCCCGCTTGCGCCACTGGAGCTCGGCCTTGCGGATCAGCTCGTCGGTCAGGCGGCGGTCGCCGGCCAGGTGCCGGGCCTGCAGCAGCCCGGTGGCGGTGTCGAGGTCGTCGGCCGCCAGGGCCAGCGCCTCCTTCACCGTGCGGACGGCGTGCCCGAGCTTCACGCCGGCGTCCCAGATCGGGTACCAGAGGCGGTCGGCCAGCTCGCCGATGTCGGAGCGGCCGCCGTGCAGGAGCAGCAGGTCGATGTCGGACTGGAGCGACAGCTCGCCGCGCCCGTAGCCGCCCACCGCCACCAGGGCCAGGCCCGAAGGCTCCGCGCCCTCCACGGCCGTCGTGAACAGCTCGCCGAGCCAGCGGTCGACATCCCGGGTCCAGGCTTCGCACAGCTCGCGGCCGGCGAGCGAGTCGTCGGCGGCGAGCTGGGCCCGGGTCTCGACGATGGTCATCCCGCTCCCGGAGGGTACCGGCGTGTCCGCGCCGACCACCGTGGTGATCGGCGCGGACACGCGGTGTTCACAATGCGTCGGCGTCCAGCTCGCCGGTGCGGATCCGGATGACCCGGTCGACCGGCTCGATCCAGATCTTGCCGTCGCCGATCTTCCCGGTGCGGGCGGCGTCGGCGATCACGTCGGCCAGACGGTCGGCGTCCGCGTCGCCGGCCAGGACCTCGATCCTGACCTTGGGCACGAAGTCGATCGTGTACTCGGCACCCCGGTACACCTCGGTGTGCCCGGCCTGACGACCGAAGCCCTGGACCTCGGCGACCGTCATGCCGGTGATCCCGGCCTCCTTGAGCGCCGCCTTGACGTCGTCGAGCTTGAACGGCTTGACGATGGCAGTGATGAGCTTCACGGTGGTGGTCCTCCGGTCAGTCCGCGTAGGCGACTTCGGCGTGCTGGGACAGGTCGAGGCCAGTATCTTCGTCCTCTTCGCTCACCCGCAGGCCCATGGTCACGTCGATGACCTTGCCGATGATCAGGGTGACCACGAACGAGTAGACCAGCGTCACCACGGACGCCAGCGACTGGTCGAGCAGCAGGTCGACGCCGCCCCCGAGGAACAGGCCCTCGTTGGTGACGACCGCGTTGATGGCCGAGTCGGCGAACAGCCCCAGCAGCAGCGACCCGACGAGGCCGCCGACCAGGTGGACGGCGATGACGTCGAGGCTGTCGTCGAAGCCGAAGGCCTTCTTGATGCCGAGGGCCAGGTAGCAGATGGCGCCGGCGATCAGGCCGATGTAGACGGGCGCCATCCCGCCGACGAAGCCGGCGCACGGCGTGATGGCGACGAGGCCGGCGACGGCGCCGGAGGCACCGCCCAGCGTCGTGGCGTGGCCGTCCTTGATCCGCTCCACGACCAGCCAGCCGAGCATGGCGGCCGACGCGGCCAGGAAGGTGTTCATGATCGCCTGGGCGGCGATGCCGTCGGCCGCCAGCGCGGACCCGGCGTTGAAGCCGGCCCAGCCGAACCACAGGATGCCCGTGCCGAGCACGGTCATCGGCAGGTTGTGGGGCGGCATCGGCGTGTCCGGGTAGCCCTTGCGCCGCCCGATGAGCAGCACGAGGGCCAGCGCGGCGGCACCGGCGTTCATATGGACGACCGCACCGCCGGCGAAGTCCAGCGCGCCCTCGCTGGCGAGCCACCCGCCCGCGAACACCATGTGGGCGATCGGGCTGTAGACCAGCACGAGCCACGCGCCGATGAACACGGCGTAGGCCCCGAACTTGAGCCGGTCGGCCGTCGCCCCGGTGATCAGTGCGGGCGTGATGATCGCGAACGTCATCTGGAACCCGCAGAACAGGATGAACGGGATGGTGAGGAAGCTCAGGAAGTCCTGGGTCGTGAGCGCGGGGCCCACGTCCTTCAGCCACACGTAGTCGAAGTTGCCGATGAACCCCTCGTTACCGGCGTCCCCGAACGCGAGGCTGAACACCACGGCCACCCACAGCACGGCCAGCAGGCCCATGGCGAAGATGTTCTGCATGAGCATGCCGAGCACGTTCTTGCTCCGGACCATGCCCCCGTAGAACAGCGCCAGGCCTGGGGTCATGAACAGCACGAGCGCGGTTGCCATCAGCACCCATGCGGTATTCCCAGTGTCCAACTCCACTCGATGTCCTTTCGCCGAGGGTCAAGACTGGCGAAAGGATGCTGGTGCGATGTTTCCCGACAGGGACGCGATTGTTTCGTCCACATGAACTACGTCACAGCGCCCTGCGGAGACGGAGCGCGGCGGCGCGTGGTCGACGAGATCGGGCGGCGGCTACGCGTCCGCCAGTGCCGTGAGCAGGCTCCGGGCGACCAGGTGGACCGGGTCCCAGACCGGGCCGAACGGGGGTGCGTAGCCGAGGTCGAGCTCGACCGCGTCGTCGGCGGCCATGCCGGCCTGGATGGCGGTGGCCAGGACGTCGATGCGCTTGGCGGCGCCTTCGCGGCCGACGATCTGGGCGCCGAGCAGGCGACCGCTGCCGACCTCGGCCAGGGCCTTGAGGGTGATCGGCTTGCGCTCCGGCAGGTAGCCGGCCCGGCTCTCGCCCTCCACCGTGGCCTCCACGTAGGCGAACCCGTGGCGATCGGCCTCCCGGCCGGACAGGCCGGTGCGGCCGATCTCCACGCTGCACACCTTCGTCACCGCCGTGCCCAGCACGCCGGGGAAGGCCGCGTAGCCGCCGCCCATGTTGATGCCCGCCACCCGGCCCTGCTTGTTGGCCACCGTGCCGAGGGCGACGTACACGGGGGCCCGGGCCACCATGTGGAACGACTCGCAGCAGTCCCCCGCCGCCCACACGCCCTCGGCGCTGGTCCGCTGGCGGCGGTCGACCCGCACAGCGCCCTGGACGCCGAGCTCCAGGCCCGCCGCCGCCGCCAGGTCGGCGTTGGGTCCGGTGCCGACGCCCAGCACGACCAGGTCGGCCTCCAGCCGCTCACCGCCGGCCAGGACCGCGCCCTCCTCGACCGTCTCCAGCGCGGTGTCCAGCAGGACGTCGACCCCCAGCCCCCGCAACGCGTCGGCCAGCGGGGCCGCGACGTCGGCATCGAGGGAGGGCATGAGGTGGTCGGACCGCTCGATCAGCGCGACGTCGAGGCCCCGCTGGACGAACGCCTCGGCCATCTCCAGGCCGATGTACCCCCCGCCCACCACCACGACCCGCTTCACGCCCTTGCCGTCGACCTCGGCCTCCAGGGCCGCGGCGTCGTCGAGCGTCTGCACCCCGTGCACGAGCGGCAGGTCGATCCCCGGCAGCGGGGGCCGCACCGGTCGCCCGCCGGTGGCGACGTGCAGCGTGTCGAAGCCGACCCGGACCGTGCGGCCCGCCTCGTGGTCCCACGCTTCGACCGTGCGGGCGTCGAGGTCGATCGCCCGGGCCTCGTGGCCGAGCCGGACGTCGATGTGGTGCTGGGACCGGAACGTCTCCGGCGACCGGGCGACCAGGTCCTCGACCGTGTCCACCGACCCGCCGACCAAAAATGGGATCCCGCAGGCCGAGTAGCTCGTCCACCGGCCCTTCTCGAGGACCACGATCTCCCGGTCGGGCTGCCGCCGCCGTACCTGCATCGCAGCGCTCATCCCGGCGGCGTCGCCCCCGATGACGACGAGGCGTTCGGTCATGCCGGCAGGCTACGACGACGCGACCGACCTCAGATCACGCGCACGTCCTCCACCGGTACGCCGAGCCCCGGCGCCCGGGCCAACCGCCCGTCACAGGTCAGGAGCCGGCCGGCGCTCGTGGCGGCGAGCATGACGTAGAGCGAGTCGTAGGCGGCGACCCTCGGCCAGTACGCGCGGCTGCCACGCACGAGCAGCCTCGTACCGACCCGCTGGCCCGGCCAGTCGAGCAGCACGTCGAGGGCCCGCGTGGCCAGCGACTCGCTGATCCGGCCGACCTGGAGGTGCCGGCGTACCGCCGAGGCCACTTCCGCTTCGATGATGTCAGGTGCGAGCACCTCCTCCGTAGCGAGCCGGCGGGCGACCGACTGGCCCGTGGGTGTCCAGAGGAGCACCTCGAACAGCGCCGAGGCATGGACGACGATGGTCATTCGACGTCCAGCCCGGCTTCGCGGCGGGCCTCCTCGATCATGCGGGCGCCCGTCAGGTTGAGCTCGGGGTGCGGTCCGATCGTCGCCTCGACCCTGGCGAGCCACTCCGCCATGGTCGGCTTGTCGAGGTCGGAGCGGATGAGCCGGATCACGTAGTCGCTCATCGTGAGGTCCTGCTGCGCCGCCCGGGCGCGGAGCCGCTCCTTGAGGTCCTCCGGGAAGTTGCGGATCTGGAACGTCTGCACTACGTCATGCTACCAGCATGACGTGGTCATGATCACCGCTTGCCCTCCTTGCGCCGGCGGGTGAGGTGCACGTGGGCCTTGGCTGCGCCCCACGAGAGGCCGGGGTCGTGGAGGGCCGGGTCGACGTCCGCGAACGACGCCGGAGTCAGGTCGTAGACGTCGCCCGGGAAGTTGCGCGCCGCGAACTCGTCCCGACCGACCGGGCGGGCGCCGGCCGCCCGCAACACGGCGGTCGGGTGGGGCACCAGCGACCGCAGGACGGACAGCGGGTTGGCGCGCTGGTCGTCGATGTCGGTGGCCAGCAGGGCCCGCAGCCGGGGCATCGCCTCGTCCCGGGCCGCCGCCGCCGCCGACGTGATGCCGGCCTCCACCTCGCCGTCCACCGGCAGGCCCTGGGCCGCCAGGACTCCGCGCACCGACCGATCCACCCAGCGCGGCAGGGCCTCGTCCACCGCGCCGGCCAGGGCGTCTGCGTAGCCGGCCAGCGCGGCGGCGTCGGCCGGGTCGTCGGGCGGGCGCGGCTCGGGCACCGGCCCAGATTCGCGCTGGTAGACACGGGCCGTGCGCATCAGGGCGTTGTCCGTGTTCGAGGGGATCGTCTACCACTGCGTGTGCATCGACGCCTCGGCGCCCTGCCGGCCCACGCTCGAGGTCGACGCCCTCCTGCGCCCGGGCGATGCCGACGCCGAGTCCGGTCCGCTGCTGCTGAGCGTCGCCGAGTACGGCGCCATGGTCGGCGACCGGGAGCTGGCACGGCGCTGCCTGGCCGAGCTGGCCGCCAAGGGCCGGCTGGTGGGCCACCTCGGGGTGGACCACATCGCCTTCCCCACGTGGACGCCGGTCAGCCGGGCGGGCGAGTGAGGCTCAGCGCGGCGTTGAGGTTGCCGGACCGGAGGCCCTCCAGGTCCAGCGTCACGTAGGCGAACCCCGCGGCCCGCACCCGGGCCACGACGGCCTCCCGCGCGACCACGACGTCGGCGAGCCGGTCGAGCGGCACCTCCAGCCGCGCGGTGTCCCCGTAGTGGCGGACCCGCACCGCCCCGAACCCGAGCGCCCGCAGCCCCGCCTCGGCCCGCTCGACGCCCGACAGCCGGGCCAGCGTCACCGGCGTGCCGTAGGGCAGGCGGGAAGCCAGGCAGGCGGCGGCCGGCTTGTCCCAGGTGCGCAGACCGAGGCGGCGGGACCACGAACGCACGTCGTTCTTGGTGAAGCCGGCGTCGACCAGCGGGAACGACGCCCCCCGCTCGGCCGCGGCCCGCTGCCCCGGCCGATGGTCGCCCAGGTCGTCGAGGTTCACCCCCAGCACCACGGTGGCGCCGCGCTCGGCGGCCAGCGGCCCCGCCGCCCGCAGCAGCGCGTCCTTGCACCAGTAGCAGCGGTCCCCGTCGTTGGCCCGGTAGGCGGCCTGCGCCATCTCGTCCGTCTCGACCTCGGTCCACGCCAGCCCCCACTCGGCGGCCAGCGACGCGCAGTCGCGGCGCTCGTCCCCGGCCAGCGACGGCGACACGGCCGTCACCGCCAGCGCCCCCTCGGACCCGAGCGTGTCGTGGGCGACCCAGGCCAGGAACGCCGAGTCGGCGCCGCCGGAGAACGCCACGACGACCCGCCCCAGCCCCCGCAGCCGGTCCCGCAGCGCGTCGAGGGACGCGCCCGGCATCAGTCCGTGACCTCGATGCGTACCCGCTTGTTGCCCCTGCCCTTGGACTCGGTCTTGACGACCCGCACCCGGCCGACCTCCGCAGTGGAGCGGACATGGGTGCCGCCGTCGGCCTGCTTGTCGAGTCCGACGATGTCGACCACCCGGATCTCGGCCACCGACTCGGGGACCAGGCTGACCTTGGTGCGGATCAGGGCCTCGTCGAGCACCGCCTCCGACCGGGGCACGAACGACACCTGGATGGGCCGGTCGGCGGCGATCTCGGCCGCCACGAGCTCCTCCACCCGGGCGCCGAAGCCCTCGGGCGTGGGGTCGAGCTCGAAGTCCATGCGGGCGGTCAGGGGCTCCATGTTGCCGCCGGTCACCGGGACGCCCCACTCCTGCCAGATCACGCCGCACAGCACGTGCAGCGCCGTGTGAGTGCGCATCAGCCGGTGGCGCCGGTCCCAGTCGATCTCGCCGTCGACCTCGGTGCCGGGTGACGGCAGATCGCCGTCCAGCGTGTGCCAGACTTCGTCACCCTGCTTGCGGACCTCGGTCACGCGGGCGGAGCCGCCGGGCCACGTCAGGGTGCCGGTGTCATGGGGCTGGCCGCCACCGGTCGGGTAGAAGACGGTGCGGTCCAGCGCGACCCGCACGCCGTCGACGTGCGTCACCTCGGAGCGCACCGAACGGTCGTACGCGTCGCGCAGGAAGACGAGATCGGTGGACATCGTGATCGTTCCTTAACCCAACCGATCGCCAGATCGCAACGCGGGGAGGGCGATCAGTAGTAGACCTGTCAGGCGCGGAACGCCTAATCTCCGCGCTTCCATTGTTCCGGACAAGGGGATAAGCGAATGCGACAGCACAGCCGTTTGTTGCGGCTACTCGCCGTTCTCCTCGGTCTCTCGATGCTGGCTGCCGCCTGCGGCGACGACGGCGACGACGATACCGAAGCGAGCGACGACACCACCGAGGACACGAGCGAAGAGTCGGCGGCTCCGGCCACCGGCGAGGCCGCCCCGAGCTGCGAGGGCGAGGAGGACGGGACGTTCACCATCGGCGCCCTCCTGCCCGAGACCGGTGACCTGGCGGGCCTCGGGCCGCCCGAGATCGCCGGCGCACAGCTCGCCGTCGAGGAGATCAACGCCGGCGGCGGCGTGAACGGCACCCCGATCACGTACCTGCCGGGCGACTCCGGCGACTCCGATCCCGACATCGCCAACCCGACCGTGGACGGCCACCTCGAGAACGGCGCGGACATGATCCTGGGTGCGGCGTCTTCGGGCATCTCCCTGAACGTGATCGACAAGATCACCGGCGCGTGCAAGATCCACTTCTCGCCGGCGAACACGTCCAAGGAGCTCAGCACCTACGACGACGACGACCTGTACTTCCGTACGGCGCCGTCCGACATCCTCCAGGGCGCGGTGCTCGCCGACCTCATCATCGAGGAGGGCAACACCACCCTCGGCATCCTGGCCCGCCAGGACTCCTACGGCGAGGGGCTGCTCGAGGACACCAAGGGCCCGTTCGAGGAGCAGGGTGGCGAGGTCGTCTACGAGGCGGTCTACGACCCCGAGGCCCAGACGTTCGAGTCCGAGGTCCAGGGCCTGGTCACCGAGGACCCCGACGCCCTGGCGCTGATCGGTTTCGAGGAGTCGAGCCGCATCCTGACGTCGCTCATCGAGCAGGGCTTCACGCCGCAGAACAAGAAGATCTACATGGTCGACGGCAACACGTCGAACACGTACTACACGGATCTTCCCGCTGGAGCGCTCAACGGCGTGAAGGGCACCTCGCCCCTCACCGACCTGAGCGAGGACTTCACCCAGCGGCTGCTCGGCGTCAACCCGGGCCTGCAGGACTACCTGTACGCCGGTGAGACCTACGACGCCGTGCTGATCACGGCGCTGGCCGCCCAGATCGCTGGCACCGACAACCCCGCGGAGGTCGCCGCCCAGATCAACGGCGTCACCCGCGACGGTGAGAAGTGCGGCGGCTGGGAGGAGTGCCTCGCCCTGATCGAAGCCGGCGACGACGTCGACTACGACGGCGCCTCCGGGCCGCAGGAGTTCAGCCAGAACGGCGAGCCCACCGAGGCGAGCTTCGGCATCCTCGTGTACCGCGCCGACATCAACGAGACGGACCCGGCGATGACCGAGTACGTCCAGGCCCAGATCTGATCCGGATCTAGGTCGAAACGTCGAGGGCCGGTCCCCCCGGGGACCGGCCCTCGGTCGTTTTCCGTGCCGTGTTCGGCGAGGTCAGTCGATCTGGGCCAGCGTGCCGAGGTAGAGCTCGACGACCTTGGGGTCGTTGAGCAGGGCGTCGCCCGAGTTCGTGTAGGCGTTGCGGCCCTGGTCGAGGACGTAGCCCCGGTGGCAGATCTGCAGGCAGCGGTTGGCGTTCTGCTCGACCATCACGATCGAAACGCCGGCCTCGTTGATGCGCCGGCAGTTGATGAACACCTCGTCCTGCAGGGCCGGCGACAGGCCGGCCGACGGCTCGTCGAGCAGCAGGACCTCCGGATCCACCATGATCGCCCGGCCCATCGACAGCATCTGGCGCTCGCCGCCCGACAGGGAGCCGGCCCGCTGGCCCCGGCGCTCGGCCAGGAGGGGGAACAGTTCGCACACCACTTCCATCCGGGCCGCGAACGTCTTGGGGCGGACGTACACGCCCATCTGCAGGTTCTCCTCCACCGTGAGGCGGGGGAACACGTTGTTGACCTGCGGGACGTAGCCGATGCCCTGCTCGACGAGCTGGTGGGCCTTGAGGCCGGTGACGTCCTTGCCGCGGTAGACGACCGTCCCGGACCGAACCGGGATCAGCCCGAACAGCGCCTTGATCAGCGTCGACTTGCCGGCGCCGTTGGGCCCGATGATGCCGACGAGCTCGCCGTCGTACAGGTCGAGGCTGGTGCCGTTGAGGATGTTGACCTCGGGCACGTAGCCCGCCACGATCTCCTGGGCCGACAGGATCGGTGCGCCGCCGGGCCGCTCGGCGGGCGGCTGGGGCGTGGCCTCGGACGCCTCGGCGGGACCGTCGTCGTCGCCGTCGGGGTGGGGCCCGGTGGGTGTCGTGCCGTCGGTGGCGTCGGTCGTCATCAGTCCTCCGTCCGCGACAGCTCTTCGTCGGCCTCGGCGAGCTGGCGGTCCTGCTCGGCCCGGTCGAGGGGGGTGGCGTGGTGGGCGCCCAGGTAGGCGTCGATGACCCGGGGGTTGGCGACGATCGACGAGTGGCGGCCCTCGGCCACGATCTCGCCCTCGGCCATGACCACCACCCAGTCGCTGATGGTGCGCACGACGTCCATGTCGTGCTCGACGAAGAGCACCGTGAGCCCCTCGTCGGCCAGCGTCTTGACGTGCCCGATGATGGTCTGGGCCAGCGCCGGGTTCACGCCGGCCATGGGCTCGTCCAGCATGATCAGCTTCGGTTGGGACATGAGGGCCCGGGCCATCTCCAGCAGCTTGCGCTGGCCGCCCGACAGCGAGCCGGCGAACTCGTCCCGCATGTGGGACAGCGTGAACCGCTCCAGCAGCTCGTCGGCCCGCTCGGTGATCTGTCGCTCCTGGTCGCGCCAGCGGGGCCGGAACAGCGCCGCGATGAACCGCTCGCCCGCCTGCCCGGTGGCCCCGAGCTTCATGTTCTCGAGGACCGAGAGGCGGGAGAGGGCCTTGGTCAGCTGGAAGGTGCGGACCATGCCCTTCTGGGCGACCTTGTAGCCGCTGGTCCCGGTGATGTCCTCGCCGTCGAACGTCCAGCGGCCGGCGTTCGACTTGTCGAAGCCGGTGAGCACGTTGAAGAACGTCGTCTTGCCGGCGCCGTTGGGCCCGATCAGCGCCGTGATGACCTCCCGCTGGATCTCGAAGTGGTCGACCCGCACGGCGGTCAGCCCGCCGAAGCGCCGGGTGACGCCGTCGGCCACCACGATGGGGTCGGGCTTGGCCACCCCCGCCTCCTCGGCGACCCCGTCGAACGGGTCGATGGCGACCTTGGTGAAGCCAGGGGAGGTGGTCATGACGGCTCCAACATCAGCTCTCGGCGGTCACCCAGCAAGCCCTGCGGCCGGAACACGAGCAGCAGGATGAGCCCGAGGCCCACGAGCATCAGCCGCACCTGCCCGACCTGGTTGGGGTCCATGATGGACTCGGGGATGTAGTCGTTGGCGACCAGTTCGCGCAGTGTGTCGTTCGTGAGGGTCAGGATCGCCCAGAACAGCATCGACCCGACCACGGGCCCCCAGATGCGGGCCGTGCCGCCCAGGATCAGGCACACGTAGGCGTAGAACGTCTGGGCGGTCGAGTAGTTGGACGGCACCACCGACGCCTGCTGGCTCACGAAATAGATGCCGGCCAGGGCGCCGAACGAGCCGCCGAGGACCAGGCTCTGCATCTTGTAGGCGAAGACGTTCTTGCCGAGGGCGCGCACGGCGTCCTCGTCCTCGCGGATCGCCTTGAGCACCCGGCCCCACGGGCTGCGGATCAGCAGATACACCAGCAGCACCGACAGCAGGACCAGCGTCCACCCCACCACGATCGCCCACGTCTCGGCGGCGCTGAACTTGAGGAACCCGATGCCGTACGTGCCGCTCGGGAACGGGTTGAGGCTGTTCCAGTCGTCGTTGAACCCGGACAGGCCGTCGGCGCCGCCGGTGACCTCGCGGAACGTGGGCGCCATGACGCTGAGCCGGAATATCTCGCTGGCGGCGATGGTCACGATGGCCAGGTAGTCGGCCCGCAGTCGCAGCGTCGGGTAGCCGAGCAGCAGTGCCCACACGCCGGCGGCCAGGAGGCCGACGAGCCAGCCGACCACCAGCGGGACGTTCCACTCAAGGACGCTGATGGCGGCGAAGTAGCCGCCGACGGCCATGAAGCCCACCTGCCCGAAGTTGAGCAGGCCGGTGTAGCCGAAGTGCACGTTCAGGCCGATGGCCGCCAGGGCGAAGATGATCGCGTTGGGCCGTATGGCGGCGGAGATCGAGTTGTCGAGGATCTGTCCCCAGTCCACGGCGCGCCCCCTATCCGATCCGCTCGGCCTGGCCGAGGATGCCCTGGGGCCGTATGAGCAGCACGAGCACGAGGATGCTCAGCGCCACGACCGTCTTGAACTCGGTCGGGATCCAGAGCGTGGACACCTCCATGGCCACGCCGACGACGAGGCTGCCGACCAGGGCGCCGTAGGCCGTGCCGAGGCCGCCCAGGGTCACGCCGGCGAACATGAGCAGCAGCAGCTGGAAGCCCATCTGGAAGCTGACCTGCTCGGAAAGGCCCTGGAGGATGCCACCCAGGGCTGCGAGGCCGGCGCCGGACGCCCACACGAACCCGATGACCCGGTTGACGTCGATGCCCGACGACTCGGCCAGGTCCTTGTTGTCGGCCACCGCCCGCATGGCCTTGCCCATCCGGGTGCGCTGCAGGAACGTGGCCACGGCCACGAGCGCAATGATCGAGATGCCCATGCCGATGAGGTCGCGGGGCACGATCCGGACCGGGCCGATCTCGATGCCCTCCTGGAGGTTGTACTGCCGGTAGGCCTCGCCGAACCCACCGAACTGGAACTGGAAGATGTAGCGGAGCAGCAGGCCGAGGCCGATGGCGATGACCAGCATCGCGATCAGGCCCGTGCCCCGGTCGCGCAGCGGCCGCCAGAAGAAGCGGTCGATGGCGAACCCCATCAGGATCGAGATGAGGATGGCGATGATGGCGGAGGCGATGAACGGCCATCCCCAGGTCACGTTGAACACCCAGGCCACGATTGCCCCGAACGTGACCAGCTCGCCGTGGGCGAAGTTGGTGAGCCCGGTCGTGCCGAAGATCAGCGACAGGCCGATGGCGCACATGGCGATGATGAGGCCGAAGCGGACGCCCTCGACGAAGAGCCGGGCGGCCCGGTCGAAGAAGCTGCTTCCGCTGCCCCCGCCGCCCTCGCCGCTCTGCAGCGGGTAGAGCAGGTTGCGGGTCCGGCTCTCCGCCATGTCGAAGGTCAGCGTGGCCCGGTCCTCGTCCCGCAGCGAGATGTCCTCCGGCAGGGTGTCGATGTCGATCGTCGCCGTGTACGAGCCGGGGCCGGGCAGCGGCACCTCGAACACGCCCTCCTCGTCGGTCGTGACCGTGGCGATCTCGTTCCCGGCCGCGTCGTCGACGGTCACGTCGACGCCCTCGACGAGCTGCCGCTCCTCGTTCTCGTCCTCGTAGAACAGCGTGCCGCGCACGGCCTCGCCCGTCGGCGACGGGACCGGCTGGCCCGGCACCGTCGTGGTCGCCCCCGGCGCGGTGGTCGTCGTCGGCTCCTGGGCGCCGGCGGCGGCCGCGGTCCCGAGGACGCACGCAATGAGCAGCGCCCCCAGCGCCACCACCTTGGTCTTCATGCACACTCCCATCCACGGATGGCGGGGAAGTGTAGGTGCGTGCGTCAGGTCAGGTAGCAAATCGGGCGGTCATATGCCCGCAGCCGCCAACACCTCGTCGAGATCGCCCACCATCCCCGTGACGAAACGTCCGAACTCCGCGTAGCGGGACGATGCCAGGTCGTAGCGCATCGTGTACACGCAGGCCTTGAGATCGTCGGGATGCACCCCGAACAGCGTCACCCCCCACTCGTAGTCGTCGAGCCCGGTCGATCCCGTGACCAGCTGCAGCACCCGGCCCGCGAACGTGCGGCCGGTGCCGCCGTGGCCGAACATGAGCTGCTCGCGGTCCTCGTACGGCAGCTCGTACCAGTTGTGCTTGTCGCCGCGACGCTTGGACATCGGGTAGAAGCAGAACGCCGGCTTCCCCTCCGGGGGGAGGCGGGGATAGAGGCGAGCGTTCTTGCGCTCCTCCGGCATGCGCTCGGCGTACTCGGACACCTCGGTGAGCGACACGTAGCTGTCGACGACGTCGAGCCCGGCGGCCGTGAGCGCGGTCTGGAACCGGCGCAGGCGCCACAGGTCGGGCCCGAGCGCCACGAAGCCGACGTCGGCCTTGTGCCCCACGATCGCCACGGGGACGGCCTGGTGGTCGGCGGCCTCGAGGTCCTTGACCGCGGCCGCGACGGCAGGCCCGTCCGCCAGCGGCGTCACCATGGTGAACAGGTGGAGGACGTTCCAGCCGACGGTTGGCGTGAGTGGGCTGGCCATGCCCGCGAGGGTACTGCGGCGTGCCACACTCGCTTGATGCGACGGCACACGACAGCGGCCGTGGCGCTGGGCGGCGCGCTCCTCGGCTCGATGATGGTGGTCGGGTGCGGCGCGTCCGAGCCCACGACATCAGAGGCGGCGGTCGAGGACACGGCGGACGAGGTGTGTGCCCTCCTGCGACGCTGGGACAACGAGTTCACCGAGCGGGTCAACGACACGACCGGCCAGATCACCGAGGACGATGACCCCACCACGGCCAACGGCATCCTGCTGTCCGGCTTCGACGACCTGATCACCATCGCCGAGGCCCACCAGGAGGAGGCGGCCGAGCTCCGCCTGCCCTTCACGCCGGAGCGGGCCAGGCTGGTGGCCGAGGTCCAGGAGGGCACGGGCTCGGCCATCGAGCTGCTACAGGCCGAGCGCGACGAGATCGAGGACCTACCGCCGATCGAGGTCGACGACCAGGGCGGCGCACTGGGCAGCGCTCTGCTGGCGGTCGAGGGCGCGGTCTCGGCCGTCGAGCCCCGCATCGAGCTCTACGACGACGAGGACCTCCGCAACGCGTTCAAGGACAACCCGGGCTGCGACCACGTCGTCCAGTCCGACCGGATCGTCGAGCAGGACTGACGGTCACACGGGCTCGACCGTGACCACCGCGTTGAAGTCGGGGACCTTGGAGTGCGGCTCGCGGTTGGCGCTGCCGCCGGGGATGAGGACGTTGCCCTCTGGCCAGTGGACCTGCAGGGTCCGGGACGGGAGCCTCACCGGGGTGACCGTGCCCTCCAGCGTGCCCGTGGCCGAGCGCAGGCGGACGCGGTCGCCCGCCGCCAAGCCGAGGGCCGTCGCGTCGGCCGGGTCCATCATGATCGCGTCCCGCACCGCGCCCGTGAGCGGGTCGACCTCGGCGTGGACCATCGAGTTGAACTGCTTGCCCCGGCGGGTCGAGACGAGGAACGCGCCCTCCGGCAGGTCGTGGACCGGGGGCTCGAGGACCGAGAACACCGCCCGGCCGGCCGGGGTCGGGAACTCGCCACCGGCGCACAGGTGGCGCCCGCCCCACTGGACCGCGTCGCCCGTGTCGGCCAGCGTCTCGATCCCGGCGTAGAGCGGCACGACCCGGGCGATCTCGGCCCGCAGGTCGGCGTTGGTCGGCCACGAGAACGCCGCACGCAGCGCCGGGCGCACACGGCTGGCGACGTCGGCGAACAGCCGCCACTCGCTGCGGGCCTCCCCCACCTGCCGGGGCAGCTCGGGGCTGAAGACGATCCGGCGCTCGCTGGTCGTCTCGGTGCCGCCCCCCTCCTGCTCGTAGCGGGTGGCCACCGGCAGCAGCACGACGTCGTCGCCCTCGACGAGCATCTGCGACGTCACCACCACGTCCTGGTGGACGCGCAGCGGCACCCGGCCCAGCGCGGCACGCACCGCCGGCGGGTCGGGCAGCACCTCGAGGAAGTTGCCGCCCGACATCCACAGCACGTCGATCTCGCCCCGCCCGGCGGCCTCCACCATCTCCGGTGCGGTCAGGCCCGGATGGTCGGGCACCGGGAAGCCCCAGGCGGCAGCCAGCGCCGCCGCCGACGCCGCGTCGACCGGCAGCCCGCCGGGCAGCGCGGTGGCGTAGGCGCCCATCTCGGCCCCGCCCTGCACCCCGGAGTGCCCCCGGATCGGCATCAGCCCGACCCCGTCGCGGCCCACGCTGCCCTGGGCCAGCGCCACGTTCACGATGCCCCGCACGCCGTCGGCCGAGTCCCGGTGCTGGGTGATCCCCATCGACCACACGTGGACCGCCCCGCCCGCCCGCACCAGCTCGTCCACGAACGCGTCCAGCGTGGGCTCGTCGACCCCGGCGGCGTGCAGCAGCGACCGCAGCGACCGCCCGTCCAGGTCGGCCATGACCTCGGGAAAGCCGGTCGTGTGGTCGGCCACGAACAGCTCGTCCACCGCGCCCCGCGCGATGAGGCGCTTGAGGACCGCGTTGGCCAGGGCGACGTCCCCGCCCGGCCGCACGGGCACGTGCAGGTCGCTCATCCTCGTGCCGAAGACGGCCGACTCGAGGTTGGACGGCACCCAGTACCGCTCCAGCCCCGGCTCCAGGTACGGGTTGACCACCACCACCCGGCAGCCCCGCTTGCGGGCCAGGTACAGGTACTTCATGAACACCGGCTGGTTGTTGGCCGGGTTGGTGCCCCACAGCACCACCAGCGGGGCCTCGATCACGTCCTGGAACGAGCACGTGGTGGCGGCCACTCCCACGGTCTGGCGCAGCCCGACGGTGGACGGCGCGTGGCAGACGCGGGCAGCCGAGTCGATGTTGGCGACGCCGAGCGCCCGCGACGCCTTGGCGGCCACGTAGTAGGTCTCGTTGGTGATGCCGCGGCTGGTCAGGTAGAGCGCCACCCGCTCGGGGTCGGCGGCCGCCAGGCCCCCGGCCAGCGCGCCCAGCGCCTCGTCCCACGACACCCGCCGGAACCCCGGCTCGCTGCGTCGGCGGCGCATCGGGTGCCCCAGGCGACCCAGCGCCCGGAGCTGCCCGCCGGTCCGCCCCGCCAGCGGCTCGACGTCGGCAAGCAGCAGCGGGTCGATGGCGTCGGCCGTGTTGAGCTCGAGCAGGTTGAGGCGGGTGCTGCACAGGTGGACCCCGTCGATGGTCCAGTCGTGGAGGCCGGCCACGCCCAGGGCGCAGCCGTCACACGCCCCCTTGGTCAGGACCTGCCAGGCGTAGACCGGGTGCGCCCGGTTGGCCCACACCGTGCGGCCCATGTCCCGGTAGTGCTGCGGCTTCTGCTCGCCGGCGCCGTTGGGCCGCCATCCGGCCCACAACCGGGGGTTCCAGCCGGTCAGCTGCTCGCGCCAGCTCATCTAGCCCTCCACCGGCGTGTAGACGTTGAGCCGGCCACGCCGGGCGAACCCGCACAGTGTGATGCCTGCCAGGCGGGCCGCCGCCACGGCCAGCGACGACGGCGCGGAGACCGCCACGACCGTGCCGATCCCGGCGGCCCATGACTTCTGCACGATCTCGAAGCTGGCCCGCCCGCTCACGTACAGGCCCAGCTCGGAGGCGGGCAGCCCGCCGTCCAGCAGGAGCCGGCCCACGACCTTGTCGACGGCGTTGTGGCGCCCGATGTCCTCCCGACCAAGCACCGGCGCGCCCGCCCGGTCGAAGGCGACAGCCGCGTGCACGGCGCCGGTCACGGCGAACAGCTCGGCGTCGCCGGCCACGCGCGCGGGGACGGCCGCCAGCACGTCGAGGGCGAACGGCGGGCCGGGCGGCAGCGGGTGCAGCCGCTCCCGCAGGTCGTCGACGGCGGTGGTCCCGCAGATCCCGCAGGCGGAGGTGGTGGCGGTCAGCCGGGGCCGGGGCGGTGGAGCCAGCCCGCCGGTGTCGACCGACACGACGTTGAACTCGCTCTCGACCGCCGACCCGGTCCCGCAGTACCTGCAGGACCGCACGGGGGCGCCGTCGAGCAGCCCCTCGGTGTGGCAGAACCCCGCGGCGAGCTCGAAGTCGTGGCCCGGCGTCCGCATCGTGGTGGCCACCAGGACGCCGTCGAGTTGGATCTCCAGCGGCTCCTCCACGATGAGGTGGTCGGGCTGGCGGTGGAGGCCGGTGCCGTCGTAGCGATGCGTGAGCACCTTGGCCGTGCGTCCCCGTGCCACACGGCGAGAATATCGTGGACATCCATACATCGGGCCTCCGGGCCGCGCCACCGCTACCGAGGCACGCGGGCCGCCGAGGGGGCATCCTTCGCATGTGCGCGCCCGCACCGACGAGCCCCGGCCCCTCACGCTCCCGCTGCTGCTGCGCCGGGGCCTGACCGTGCGCTGCCCGCTGTGCGGCGGCCGTGGCCTGTTCCGGCGCTGGTTCGCCATGGTCGATCGCTGTCCTCGTTGCGGGCTGCGCACCGAGCGCGTCGAGGGCCACTGGCTCGGCTCCCTCGGCATGAACACGATCGTGTCGTTCGCAGCCGTGCTGGTGGCGGTGGTCGTCGGGTTCCTGCTCTCCTACCCCGACGGGCCGCTCGAGGCCGCGGTCGTGGCGGTCGTGGCCACGGCGATCATCGTGCCCATCGCGTTCTTCCCCGTGTCCCGGACCCTCTGGAGCGCCATCGACCTGGCGATGCGCCCGCTGGAGCCCGACGACGACGTGGATCCCCGCTGGATCCCGCCGTCGTCACGCCACGAGCCCTGAGACCGTACCCGTCGAGTACGTCATCGCGGCCACCGTGGTCTGTGCTTCCCGCTCTTGCTGCTTCGCAGCGGGCCGCTCGGGCCACGGCTACGCCCTCGGCGCAGCCTCTGACCCATTCCCGCTGATGTGGGCGTGGTCGTTGAAGCGGACCATCTCCCAGTCGAGCGTGGTGCGCTGGTACGGGTTGACGGCGTGGCGGAACTCGGTGATCGAGGCGTTCTCCGGGGCGAACCACGCCCGCTTCTCGTCAGCAGAAGGGTCGATGGCCAGGAACCGGATCATGACCTGGACGATCGGGCCGCCGTGGGTGGCCACCACCACCGTGCGGCCCGGGTGCCGCTCGACCAGCCCGTCGACCCCCCGGCCGACGCGCACCTTCATCTCGTTCCAGGTCTCCCCGCCCGGGACCCGGCGGTGGTCGGGGTCCCACGCCCCCTCGGGATACGGGTAGCGGGCCTCGAACTCGTCCCACGTGATGCCGTCGCCCTCGCCGGGGTGGTTCTCGCACAGGTCGCAGTCCCGGAGGACGGGCGGGCCGCCCAGCGCCGGGGCCAGGATCTCGGCCGTCTCGATCGCCCGGGGCATGAGGCTGGCGTAGAGGACGACGTCGTCGCCCAACTCGCCCGTGCGGACCAGCCGGTCCCGCAGCGCCGCCACCTGGGTCCGACCCCGCTCCGACAGGCCGGTGCAACCCGCGTGGCCGCCGACGATCCGCCGCTCCTGCGCCATCGACTCGCCGTGGCGCACCATCACGATCCGCGTGCCCTCCATGCCGCTCACGCTACCGGCGCCTCCCGACGGCCCCGAAGTGGGTTCCGGTCCGCTACGCCACGCCGCAGGCCGCCGCAATCGCGGCCTCGTCGAGCGGGCGGCCGAGCGGACCCGGCGGCACGAGCCACACCTCGGTGCGGGCGGCGAGCCGCTGCAGCTCCGCCACACGCGCGGCGTCGCCCCGGTCGGCACCGTCGGCCACGGCGTCGTCCACCGCGATCCCGGTGCGCAGGTCGAGCTCGTCCAGGCACGCCATCCCGGCGGCGGCGCGCACGGCCCGGGCCCGCCGGTCCAGCTCGGCGCGGTCCTCGCCCGAGAGCGTGTCCCGGCTCGCGATCAGCCGGGCGCCCTCCAGCGGCACCGACGGCACGGTGCCGCTGACCGTGAGCACCACGAGGGTGGCGACCGCCGCGTCGTCGTCGATCCGCTCGCGCTCCTCCAGCGCCGTCATCCACGACGCCATCCGCACGTCGTAGCCCCTCCGGCGCAGGTCGGCCGCCAGGCCGACCCCCACCAGCCCGAATCCGGGGTCGGACGCCACCAGCCGGTAGACGCTGCCCCGCCCGAGCTCGTCGCGCGTCCGGACGCTGAGCGCCTCCGTCACCCGACCCTCGGCGGCGAACGGTCCCTCGGCGGTGGCGGCCACCGCCGTCGCCAGCGCCGTCGTTGCGACGGCGACCGCTGCGGCGACGCCTGCGACGACCCGCCGGCCGCGGTCGGTGCGCAGCGCCGACGCCCCGGCCCAGCCGGCCGCGACCCACACGAGCGCGGCCACCGCCCAGGTCCACATGGCGAGGTACGACACGAACGGCGCCGGCGTGCGCGCCACGGCCGCAACCGACGTGGCGACGAGTGCCACAACGTAGGCGGCGAAGCGGGCCGGCTCGCGCCGCCCCCGGCGCCACGCCCAGGCGCCCGCGACCACGGCCAGCGCCAGCACGGCCAGCGCCCGCAGCGCGGGCTGCGGGCCGACCGGCCCATCGGGGTTGCCCGCATACCGGGCGCCGGGGGCCATCCACACCGCCGGAACCCCGAAGTGGCGGCCCACCGCCTCGCGCACCGTGTCGCCGTCGACCAGGTCCTCGGGGGCCTGGCGGGAATACGCGGCCAGGTCCCGCAGGTTGCCCGGCGGCGACGCGACCTCGTCCCACAGCGGCCCGGACCAGCACAGCACGCCGATGGCGACCGCCACCGCCAGCGCCCGGCCGCCGAGCCGCCGGCCGCTCCTCCGCCGGATCAGGTACGCGGCCGTGCACCACACCGCGGCCACGGCCACCACGGCTGCATAGGCGAAGTGGGCCTGGACGGCCCACGACGCGGCGACCACCGCGCCGGCCAGCAGCCAGCCGTCGCCCCGGGATGCGCCCCAGGCGCACAGCAGGGCGGCGAGCAGCGCGAGCGTGCCGACGTAGGGGTTCCACGGGTCGGCCAGCCAGTCGCCCATGGCCAGGCTCATCACCCCGACCACCGCCGCCACGAGGGCCGTCAGGACGGCACCGCCGATGCGCCGGGCCGCCACGACAGCCCCGGCCGCCGACGCCGCGTGCACCAGCGCCACCGTCGCCGCCAGCCCCGTGGGGCCGAACGCCCGGTAGCCCGGCGCCGACACCCAGAACAGCAGCGGCCCGGGGTGGTGCCACCCGAAGCGGGACCACGGCCCGGTCAGGGGCGTGTGGCGGGTGCCGACGTCGGCCACCCGGAGCACCTCGACAGCCTGGTCGGTGGTGGGGACCCAGCCCTGGACGAGGATCGAGGCCGCCGCCGCCAGGCCGGGCAGCGCCACCAGGAGCGGCGCCCACCGCAGCGCGATCGCGCCCGGGCGCGGCCGCTCGGGCGCCGGCCGTGTGACCGCCGCGCTGGCCGCGTCCTCGTGCGCGTCGACGTCGACCGCAAGCGTGCGGCCGGATGTCCCCCTCGCCGCCATCTCCGTGGCCGATCCTTACCGTTCCCGAACGCTGAAAGTAGCGCGCGTGTGTCTACCGCGTGGCGCCCGGGTGTGCGCCACATGACGCGGCGGCGCCGCCCCCGGAGGGGCGGCGCTGCTCGGGGTCTCGGCCCGGGGGGTCTCGGCCCGGGGGCGGGCGGGAGGGCTAGAAGTCCTCCATGCCCCCACCGGGGACGCCGGCCGGGGAGTCCTCGGGCTTGTCGGCGATGACAGCCTCGGTGGTGAGGAACAGTGCCGCGATCGACGCCGCGTTCTGCAGCGCCGAGCGGGTGACCTTGGCGGCGTCGATGATGCCGGCCTTGGTCAGGTCCTCGTACTCGCCGGTGGCGGCGTTGAGGCCCTCGCTCGGGCTCTCGAGGCCGCGCACCCGCTCGACCACGACGCCGCCCTCGTGGCCGGCGTTGACCGCGATCTGCTTCAGCGGCTCCTCCAGCGAGCGGGCGACGATGCGCACGCCCGTGGCCTCGTCGGCGGGGAGGCCGGACGCGGCGTCCAGCACCGCGGACTGGGCCCGCAGCAGCGTGGCGCCACCGCCGGCCACGACTCCCTCTTCGATGGCCGCCTTGGTCGTCGACACCGCGTCCTCGATGCGGTGCTTCTTCTCCTTCAGCTCGACCTCGGTGGCCGCGCCGACCTTGAGCACCGCGACGCCGCCCGACAGCTTGGCCAGCCGCTCCTGCAGCTTCTCGCGGTCGTAGTCGGAGTCGGTGTTCTCGATCTCGTTCTTGATCTGCTTGATGCGGCCCTGGATCTCGTCCTCGGAGCCTGCGCCCTCGACGATCGTCGTCTCGTCCTTGGTGACGATGACCTTCTTGGCCTGGCCGAGCAGGTCGAGCGTGGTGTTCTCGAGCTTGAGCCCCACGTCCTCGCTGATGACCTGGCCGCCGGTGAGGACGGCGATGTCGGCCAGCATGGCCTTGCGGCGCTCGCCGAAGCCGGGCGCCTTGACGGCCACCGAGCGGAACGTGCCGCGGATCTTGTTGACGACGAGCGTGGCCAGGGCCTCGCCCTCGACGTCCTCGGCGATGATGACGAGCGGCTTGCTCGACTGCATCACCTTCTCGAGGACCGGCAGCAGATCGCGCACGGTCGCCACCTTCGAACCGAACAGCAGCACGTACGCGTCGTCGAGGACCGCCTCCATGCGGTCGGGGTCGGTCACGAAGTACGGCGAGATGTAGCCCTTGTCGAAGCGCATGCCCTCGACCAGGTCCATCTCCATGCCGAAGGTCTGCGACTCCTCGACGGTGATGACGCCGTCCTTGCCCACCTTGTCGATGGCCTCGGCGATCATCTCGCCGATCTCGGGGTCGGCGGCGGAGATGCCGGCCACCTGGGCGATCTGGTCCTTGGAGTCGACCTCGACCGCCTGGCCCTTGATCGACTCGACGGCCGCGGTGACCGCGATCTCGATGCCCCGCTTGAGCGACATCGGGTTGGCGCCGGCGGCCACGTTGCGCAGGCCCTCGCGCACCATCGACCAGGCCAGGACCGTCGCCGTGGTGGTGCCGTCACCGGCCACGTCGTCGGTCTTCTTGGCGACCTCCTTGACCAGCTCGGCCCCGATCTTCTCGTACGGGTCCTCGAGCTCGATCTCCTTGGCGATCGACACGCCGTCGTTGGTGATGGTGGGGGCGCCCCACTTCTTGTCGAGCACGACGTTGCGGCCCTTGGGGCCCAACGTGACCCGGACGGCGTCGGCCAGCTTGTTCATTCCGGCCTCGAGGCTGCGGCGAGCCTCGGTGTCGAAAGCGATGATCTTCGGCATCCCAGAATCCCTCCGTTGGGCACGGGGTTAGCACTCGTCGAATGTGAGTGCTAGCCAGTCAACCACGCGAGATAAGCACTCGCAACTGGCGAGTGCTAACGGGATGGGTGCGCGACCTGCTCCCCGCTCCTGCTGCTCCGCAGCGGGCCGCTCGGGCCACGCCCGGCCGATCGGCCGTGCTCAGCCCCCCGCGACCGCCGGGATGATCGACACCGTCTCGCCGTCCGGGACGGGGGTGTCGAGGCCCTCGAGGAAGCGGATGTCGTCGTCCGCCACGAACACGTTCACGAATCGGCGGAGGTTGCCGTCGTCGTCCAGCAGCCGGTCGGCGAAGCCCGGGTGGGCGCCGTCGAGGCTGGCCAGCAGGTCGCGCACGTTGGACCCCTGCAGCGCCACCTCGGACCGGCCGCCGGTGAGGGTGCGGAGCGTGGTGGGGATGCGAACGGAGACGCTCATCGATCGTGTCCTTGCTCGGGAACGGCGGGGCGCATCGTACCGGCCTCCGCGAGGATCCCGGCAGCCGCCTCCTCGATGCAGGCACGGGTGTCGCCCCGGGCCCGGTCCTCGCCGAACCGCTCGACGAGGGACACCACGAGGAGCCCGTCCGGCACGACGCCGGGGTCCTCGACGACCTCGCCGACGACGGCCGCGCACGGGACCCCGGCCGCGGACGCCAGGTCCCACACGCCGCCCACCACCTTGCCGTCGAACGACTGGTCGTCGAGGAAGCCCTCCGCCGTCACGACCAGGTCGGCCCCACCCACCACGTCGTACAGCCCGACCTCCTCGGCCACCGCCTCGAACCCCGGGACCAGCGCCGCCCCCGCCACCGCCAGGGCGCCCGCCAGACCGCCGGCCGCGCCCGCGCCCTCCAGCACCCGCACGTCCACCCCGTGGTCGGCCAGGTAGACGTCGGCCAGCCGGTCGAGCCGGCGGCGCAGCAGCTCGACCTGAGCCGCGCTCGCCCCCTTCTGCGGGGCGAAGACCGGGGCCGCGTCGGTGAAGCGGGTGCGCACGTCGCACAGTGCGACGATCTCGATGCCGGCCAGACGGTGCAGCGGGTAGAGCGCCCGCAGCGCGCCGAGGCCGCCGTCGGTCGTGGCGGAGCCGCCCAGCCCCACCAGCAGGCGGCGGGCGCCGGCGTCGATCGCCGCCGCCAGCAGCTCGCCCGTGCCGACGCTGGACGCGCCGATCGGATCGTTGCCCTCGGGCCCGCCCACCAGCGCCAGCCCGGACGCCTGGGCCATCTCCACCACCGCGGTGCGCCCGTCGAGCCGCCAGCGGGCGGCGACGGGATCGCCCAGCGGACCGGTCACGGTCGTCGTGCGGTTGGGACCGCCGAGCACCTCCAGCGTGCCCTCGCCCCCGTCGGCCACCGGGAGCTGGTCGCAGTCCCAGCCTGCGGCGGCCGCGGCCCGGCCCACCGCGGCGGCAACGTCGCGGGCCGGCGCGGTGCCGCGCATCTTGTCCGGGGCGACCACCACTCGCACAGTGGGCCAGTGTTGCCGATCGCTCAGAGGCTGCGCCGAAGGCACAGCCTCTGGCCCAGCGGTGCACCTGTGCACTCACGTCCCGTAGCGTCTACCTCCCGTGGACCGCCCCGTCGTCGTCGTGTCGAACCGAGGCCCCCTGTCGTTCCGCCGGGCCGGCGACGGCACGCTGGTCGCCCGTCGGGGCGCCGGCGGGCTTGTGTCCGGCCTCGCGCCGCTGGTGGCGGGTACCGGGGCCCTGTGGGTGGCGGCGGCGATGTCCGACGGCGACCGGGACGCGGCCGCGGCCGGGATCGTCGACGCCGAGGGCTTCCGCACCCGCCTGCTCGCCGTCGACCCCGAGGTCTACCGGCTCGCCTACGACGTGGTCAGCAACCAGACCCTGTGGTTCGTGTACCACGGCCTCTACGACCTCCCGCGGGAGCCGGCGTACGGGCGGGACCTGCGGGAGGCGTGGCAGGCGTACCGCGAGGTCAACGACGCCTTCGCCGAGGCGGTGGCCGAGGCCGCCCCCCACGGGGCGGCGGTGCTGGTGCAGGACTACCACCTGGGACTGCTGGGACTGGGGCTGGTCGAGCGCCGGCCCGACCTGGCGGCCGTCCACTTCAGCCACACGCCGTTCGCCACCCCGACGTGGCTGCGGGTG
>DASRJM010000232.1:0-31651 GCA_035649475.1 Acidimicrobiales bacterium | reverse complement strand
AGGCCTGCTGCGCCATCACGCCGTACTCGAGACCACGGGTCGGCGCACCGGTCGCTCGCGCCGAACCGTCGTCGGCATCGCACGCCAGCCCGACTCCGTGCTCTGGATCGTCGCCGAACACGGCCGCCGAGCCGGCTATGTCCGCAACCTCGACGCCGAGCCGAACGTGCGAATCCACCTCGGCCGCCGCTGGCAGCGAGGCGCCGCACGCCTCGTCGACGACGACGACATCGACGTCCGCCTCCAACACTTCACGCCCCAGCACATCAACGTCATCCGCCGGTTCGGCACCGAACTGGCCACGGTCCGCGTCGATCTCGTCGCATGACGACGCCTTCGAGAACGGCCGTTGGGCGTTCCAGGGGCCTACTCGTCGGATTCGACATCCGACTCCCGGCCGTCAGCCCGTCGACGGCGACCGCGACGAAAGGACGCAGAACTCGTTGCCCTCCGGATCAGCGAGCACGACCCACGACTCGTCGCCCTGACCGATGTCGGCCCGCCGCGCCCCCAGCCCGAGCAGCCGATCGACCTCGGCGTCGCGGTCCTCGGGACGGAAGTCGAGGTGCAGCCGGTTCTTCACCGTCTTCGGCTCCGGCACCCGGGCGAACAGCAGTCCCGGCAAACGATCGGGCGAGGGCCGGATCTCGAACTCCTCCGGGTCGTCGTTGACGACCACCCAGCCGAGCGCGCCCTGCCACCACCGGCCGAGTCCGGCGGGGTCGTGAGCGTCGACGATCACTTGCTCCCATTCGAGACGCATGTCACTCCCCTACCCCGCGCCGAGGCGGTCCTGGACACCGCCCCCGCCCCGCGACGGACGAGACCCTGCTGATCACCACACGAGGTGCCTAGGCCCGACGGGCGAGGTAGATGATCAGCAGGATCACAAGAATGATCACGACAGTGCCAACGCCGATGTACATGGAAACGTCTCCCTCGGGTCGCAGCAACTACCTGCAGCGCACTAGATGTGACACGTCGTCGCAGTACCCCCGGCCTGATCGGTCCATACCGGCGGCCCGCCAGGACAGGCGTCATCGGGGCAGCGCGTGACCGGCCCGCCACCCGCCGGACTCCGAGGATGAAGAGCAGGACTAGACCTTCTCGGTGAAGACGGGCCTTCGTCGCAGCAGTCAGGAAAGTCAGGGCAGGTTCCCTCGCAGATACAGATCTCGGCGTCCTCGTCCTGGTCGGCGCCAGCGACCGACGCGGCGGTGGGCCCCGACCGGGGCGCGACCAGGGAGACACCCTGGTGCGATGCCTCTCCCCGAGGACGAACCTGGGGGTCGCGCGTCGCGCGGAGCCGAAGACCCTCGACCACGGACGAAGGGGGACCCATGACCGATGCCGTCTCCACTGGCACGCCGACCGACGACGATGGCACGATCCGTCCTCTCGCCATCGAGTTTCCGCAGGACGCCGTCGACATGCGTCGCCGGATCGCGGCGACGAGGTTGCCGGAACAGGAGACCGTCGACGACGACTCGCAGGGCGTGCCGCTCGCGACCGAGCGTGCGTATCCGGACAACCTCATCCACTTCAACCGGCTCGACCGGGGTGGCCACTTCGCAGCCTGGGAGCAGCGCGAGCTGTTCTGCGCGGAGATGCGGGCGGCGTTCCGGTCGCTGCACTGATCGGAGTCGCTCGTGTTTCGCCATCGCAACGAGTACCCCGCCGAGGGCGAGTTACCGCCCTTCGACGGGGCAACCGCCTGGCTGAACTCCGAACCCCTGCGTCGTGACGCGCTCGAGGGTCGCGTCGTCCTGGTCAACTTCGGCACCTACACCTGCATCAACTGGATCCGCTCCCTTCCCTACGTTCGTGCGTGGGCGGACAAGTACACGAGCCAAGGGCTGGCGGTCGTCGGCGTGCAGACGCCCGAGTTCGAGTTCGAGGGAGACCTCGACAACGTGCGCCGCGCCATCAAGGAGATGGACGTCCGCTACCCGGTGGCGGTGGACAACGACTACGCCGTCTGGCGGGCCTTGGACAACCACTACTGGCCCGCCCTCTACTTCGTCGACGCGGCGGGACGGATCCGCCACCACCACTTCGGCGAGGGCGAGTACATGGGATCGGAGATGGTCCTCCAGATGCTCCTGCGCGAGGCCGGTGGAGACGTCGAGGAGGAGCTCGTTCGGCTCGTCCCCGCCGGTGCCGAAGCCGAGGCGGATTGGGGGAACCTGCGCACGCCGGAGACCTACCTCGGCTACGGCCGCACGGTCGGCTTCGTCTCCCCAGCCGGGCTGGCGCCCGACAAGCGCCTCGGCTACTCGCCGCCTGCCGAGCTGGGGCGCAACCAGTGGGCCCTGTCCGGCGACTGGCGGATCGGCGAAACTCCCGTGCTGCTCGGCGAGGCCGGCGGTTCCATCCGGTTCCGGTTCCACGCCCGCGACCTGCACCTCGTGATGGGACCCCCCGCGGGGCGTCCACCCGTGCGCTTCAGGGTGCGCCTCGACGGCGAGCCCCCGGGGCCGGCCCACGGCGTCGACGTCGACGACAACGGCGACGGCAGCGCCGACTACCAGCGGATGTACCAGCTGATCCGCCAGCCGGCGCCGATCGGCGACCGGCTGTTCGAGATCGAGTTCCTCGACGCCGGCGTCGAGGCCTTCGTGTTCACATTCGGATGATGACGGACGTCGACGGGTTCTCGTGCGTGGCAGCCGCCGCGACCCCCTACGGTGCTGGCATGAGCGACGCCAGCGAGGCAACGATCACCGGCATCCACCACTTCTCGCCCACCGTGAGCGACGTCGAGGCGAGTGCGGCCTGGTACGAGCGGGTGTTCTCGATGTTCCGGGTGCCCGTCACCTTCCCCCACCACGAACGCGAGGACACCGGCTACGCGGTCATGCTGATCGACCCCGTGTCCGGTCTGGGGATCGGACTCCACCACAACACCGCGAACCGGGGCGAGGCCTTCGACGAGGCCCGCACCGGGCTCGACCACATCGGGCTCAAGGTTCCCACCCGGGAGAGCCTCGACGCCTGGGCGGCGAAGCTCGACGGACTGGGCATCGAGCACTCCGGCATCCGGGACATCACCGACCCGGTCCCGTTCTCGACGCTGGTCTTCCGCGATCCCGACAACATCCAGCTCGAGTTCATCTACTCGCCCTGACCGGGGTCGGCGCTCGCCGTCAGTCGTCGAGGAAGGCGTTCAGCTCCTCGGCGAAGCGTGCCCACGCGGGCTCGTCGTGCAGCAGGATGTGATTGGCGGAGTCGAGGACCACGAGGCGGCTGTCGGGGATCAGCGTGGCCAGGCTCCGACCCTCGGCGAGGGGTGCCCGCCTGTCGCCGCGGGAGTGGATGACCAGCGTGGGGGTCTGTACGCGCGGCGCAAGGGACGTGACATCGAGGTCCCCGGTGGCCGCCAGGATCCGGGCGGCGTTCGCCGGCGTCGCGGTGCGCCGCTGCAACTCGTCGAACGCGGCCCACTGCTCCTGGGTGCCGTCGGGCATGAACTGCAGCGCGAAGACATGGCGGAACGCCGGGTCGTCCCGGCCCCAGCCGAGCTCGGCCAGCTCGACCATGAGCTCGCCCTCCCGCTTCTCCTCGGGCGTGCGGGCCCGCGCCATGCGACCCCGGGCGAAGGCGCCGTACAGCACGAGCTTGCTCACCCGGTCGGGGTGGCGGGCGGCGTAGGCCACCGACGCCGGCCCCCCGCCGGAGAGTCCCAGCAGGGCGAAGCGTTCCAGCCCGCAGGCGTCGACGACCGCTTCGAGGTCGGCCACCTTGGTCTCGATGGAGACCTCGTCGACGTCCCAGTCCGACAGGCCGGAGCCGCGCTCGTCGTAGCGGACGAGCCGGTGCCGGTGTGACAGCTCCTGGAGCCAGTGGCGCCAGACGAGGCTCTCCCAGTCGTAGTCGAGGTGGGACAGCCAGTGCGCGGCCTTGACCAGCGGTGGCCCGTCGCCGGACGTGGCGTACGCCACCTCCACGCCGTCCGCCGACCGGCAGAAGCGGATCTCCTGACGCACGGCGACCCGGCGGTCGTCGGCCGGGGACGCAGCCGGAGGACCGGCCGCGGGGGTCACGAACACCTCCACCGGGGCCACGAAGCGGTAGCCCCGCCCGTGCACGGTGCGGATCATCCGCTGGGACTGCCCGTCGTCGCCCACCGCCTGGCGGGCGGCCTTGACTCGGCTGGTCAGCGCGGACTCGGTGACGAAGGTCGTCTTCCACACGGACTCGAGCAGCTCGACCTTCGGGACGACCCGCGTGCGGTGCTCGACGAGGTGGGCAAGCACGTCGAAGACCTGCGGCTCAACCGCCACCCTCTGGCCGTCCCGCCGCAGCTCGAACTGGTCCAGGTCGAGCTCGTAGCCGTCGAATGTGTAGATCATCGCAACCCCGCCCCGAATGCCGGCACCAGGCTACGTCCGTTCCCGCGATCCGTGGGAGGATGGCGGGGCCGACCCACGGCGTGGTTCAAGGGGGGTGGTGCCCATGGCGACCGATCTCCGTGTCGAGGCCGACGACCGGCCCGGCCAGCTGGCAGCGATCGGGGGTGCGCTCGGCAAAGCCGGCATCAACGTCGACGGCCTCTGTGCCGCGGTGGCCGGCGGCCGCGGCGTCGTGCACCTGCTGGTCGAGGACGCCGACGGTGCCCGCAGGGTGCTCGTCGATGCCGGCTACGCCGTCGACGCCACCGGGGAGGCGGTGGTCGTCAGCGGCGTGGAAGACCGCCCGGGCTACATGGGCGAGATCGCCGGCCGGCTGGCCGATGCCGGCGTGAACATCGAGGTCGCCTATCTGGGCACCGGAACCCGGCTGGTCCTGGTGGTCGACGATCGGGAGGCCGCCGAGCGAGCGCTCTGACCGCCGCTCGACGCCGGCACCGCCCCGTGATCGTCAGCCGACGAGCCTGAAGAAGGCGCTGGACGGGTCGGTTCCGTGCGATTGCGAGAAGAACGTTGCGAACGCGTCCCCTGTGTTGTCGAGGCCCTCGTAGTCACCGGTGAAGAACCCGCCGGCGTCCGGCGCCTGGCGCATGTCGAACGACGCCTCGGTCACCTGCACCTCATCGCCCCAGTTGCCGGCGCCGGCGCAGGCCGTCGGGGTGGTCGGATGGCAGTGGACCAGGAAGTAGTCGGTGTCCAGCGCAGGGGCCGGCGTGTTGTTGCGGAAGTCGTAATACGAGACACCGACCGTGCCGTCCGGGGTGACGTGGACCGAGGCCGTGAAGGCCTGCTGGTCGCCGGGCGGCTCACTGCCGGGCGTCTGGTTCACCTTGATCGGCGCCGACCACGTCAGGCCGCCGTCCAGGGATTGCGAGAAGGCGACGCTGTCGAACTGACCGGCGCTGAAGCGTGAGTCCTGCCACACGGCGTAGAGCGCGCCGCTCGCCGGATCGACCGCGACATCGGGGATGATGTCGCCCGTCCGGACCGGGTCTCCGGTCTCGGGGTCGGTGACACCGACCGTCAGGAGCCGGTCGACCAGGATGGCGGAGCTCGACCAGGTGACGCCCTGGTCGGTCGAGCGGAGAAGGCGCACGCTCCAGCCTCGGAGCTTCTTCGAGTTCTCGTTGTGGAACTCGGCGAAGAGGTCCACCAGGGTGCCGTCGGGCAGCACCACGATCTGGTTGCCGATCGTCTGGTCGTTCTGCCCCGGGTCGTAGATCGATCGAGCGGGTTCCCAGGTCACACCACCGTCGGTGCTCCGAGCGAACCACGCGGGTCCACGGAACGCGCTGGTGACGAAGCCGGCGCGGACGCTGGCGTTCTCGCTCGACGGGAAGACGAGGCGGTCCCACACGGCGTAGACGAGGTCAGCGTCGGTGGGGTCCGCGGTGATCGTCTGCTTGTCGTTGAAGACGTTGGCGTCGAGGTCCCGGATCACGGGGATCGGGTCGCTCCAGGTGAGGCCCCCGTCGGTCGAGCGGCTCGCCAGCAACGCGTGGTCGAAGTCCTTCGGCTCGAACGGCGGGGCGACGTCGTTGAACGACAGGGCCAACTGGTGCAGCGTCCCGTCGGGGCCGAACGTCACCCACGGATCGGTAGCCCGCTGGTAGTCACCTGTGCTGCCCGCAGCCGCACCCGAACACAACGTGATGTCGGGGATCACGACCTGCTGCCAGCTCGTCCCGCGGTCGAAGCTGACGCCGGCCACGAGACCCCGAGCGCCCCCGTTGGACCAACGGTCCTGCTGCCAGATGCCGGCGATGTTGTCGGGATCCGTCGGGTTGACGTCGATCCACGGCTCCACCTCGCTGTCGAGGAAGACCGTTCCCGACTGGCCGGCGACGTCGTCGGCCGTGCAGGCGACGAACTCGCTCGTGCCGGAGACCTGGACCAGCGGGCCTTGCGGGAGTGGGCCAGCCGATGCCGGTGCAACCGCGGCGATGCCGAGCCCCAGGCTCGCAGCGAAGACGACGAACGTACGGTGCTGCATTGTCACCACCCCTGTCGCAGTTCCCACCCGTCCACGACGGTCGCGCCCGATCGCCCGCCGATCAAGTGCGGCGTTGCGACTGGACACTTCGTCGCCAAGTACCGCCGAACAGGCTACTGTCTGCCGCCAATCAGCGCATTTCTGTGTGCGAATCTGCGGTCGAGGGGACCGCAGGGTTGCGAGGGAGGCCGAGGGATGGCGCGAGATGTCGTACGGGGACGCAGACGCGGCGCGCGGCTGCTGGGACTGGCCGCGGCCGCGGCGCTGCTGGCCGGGGCACTCGCCCCCGGCGACGCAGGCGCCCAGACCGACCCCCGGGTCGGCCTCTCGCCCGGCTGGCTGGACGCCGGGACCGCGATCAGCAACCTCGAGCAGCGGGCCCACCACGACAAGCCGCCGGGCTTCGTCGACCCCGCGAACCCCGGCAGCTTCGCGTTCGTGACCTCGGATCTCGCCTTCTCCGGGACCCACGCCTTCGTCGGCAACTTCAACGGGTTCAACATCTACGACGTGTCCGACCCGTCCGCCCCCGACAACGTCGCCAACGTGGTGTGCCCCGGCGGCCAGGGTGACGTCTCCGTCCACGGGAACCTGCTCTTCATGTCCGTGGAGGAGTCACGTGCCCGGGTGGACTGCGGCACCAACCCAGCGGTGGGCACGCGGTTCCAGGGCGTGAGGATCTTCGACATCAGCAACATCAGCAACCCGGTCCAGGTCGCCGCCGTGCAGACCTGCCGGGGCTCGCACACCCACTCGATCATCGACGACCCCGACGACACCGAGAACCTGTACGTGTACGTGTCCGGCACCGCCGGCCCCCGGCCGGCCACCACGCTCGAGGGGTGCAACGACAACCCGGCCAACGGCGAGAACCCGTCGCGCTGGCGCATCGAGGTCATCAAGGTCCCGCTGGCTGCGCCCGAGTCGGCGGCGATCGTTGGCGGCCCCCGGCTGTTCACCGACCCGGCCACCGGCGCGATCGACGGCCTGCAGAACGCGCCGACGACCCCGAACCACCCGTCGGGGATGCCGTGGGGGCCGACGCCGATCACCGACGCCTGCCACGACATCACGACGTTCCCCGAGATCGGGCTCGCCGCCGGGGCGTGCGAGGGCAACGGCATCCTCATCGACATCTCGGACCCCGAGAACCCGGTCCGCACGGACGAGGTCGCCGACCCGAACTTCGCCTACTGGCACTCCGCGACGTTCAACAACGACGGCACCAAGGTCATCTTCACCGACGAGTGGGGCGGCGGCACCGCGGCCCGCTGCCGGGAGACCGACCAGCCGCAGTGGGGCGCCAACGCCATCTTCGACATCGTCGACGGCCAGATGCAGTTCGCGAGCTACTACAAGCTGCCGGTGCCCCAGACCACGCGCGAGAACTGCGTGGCCCACAACGGCTCGCTGGTGCCCGTGCCCGGCCGCGACATCATGTCCCAGGCCTGGTACCAGGGCGGCGTCTCGCTGATCGACTTCACGGACTCGGCCAACCCGGTCGAGATCGCGTTCTTCGACCGCGGCCCGATCAGCCCGACGGCGCTCGTGCTCGGCGGCTTCTGGTCGGCCTACTGGTATAACGGCAACGTCTTCGGCAGCGAGATCGCCCGCGGCTTCGACGTGTTCGGGCTGCTCCCGAGCGGGCACCTGACGGAGGCCGAGGTCGTCGCCGCCGGCGAGGTGCAGCAGGGCGAGTTCAACGCCCAGCACCAGTCCGCGTTCACCTGGGAGCCGAGCCGGGCGGTCGCCCGGGCGCGGTTCGACCAGCTGGCCCGAACGTGCACGTCCAGGGTCACCGGGCGCCACGCCGGGCCGCTCGTCATCTCCGGCGTCACCTGCCTGACCGGCGCCGACGTGCGCGGTCCCGTGACCGTCCCGGGCGGCAGCATCCTGCTGTCGCTGGACTCGACGATCGGGGGCTCGCTGTCGGCGACGGGCGCCAGCGCCGTCCACCTCTACACCACCACCGTGCGAGGCCCTGTCACGATCAGCGGAGCCAGCGGCAGCGTGGCGGTGGTCGACTCGACGGTCGTCGGACCGGCCACGCTCGCCGGCAACGTCACCGGCGACGTCGAGCCGATCATCGCGGGGAGCACGATCCGCGGCCCGCTCGCCTGCTCGGGGAACAGCCCGGCGCCGATCGATCTGGGTGCCACGAACACCGTGAGCGGGCCGGTCTCCGGCCAGTGCACAGCGATCTGAGGCGGACCGGTCGGCCCGGGGTCGTCAGGATCCCCGGGCCGACTGCATGTCGGTCATGCGCATGATCTCGATCGTCTGATCCGCCTCCACCTCGCGGGCGAAGCCGTCGACAGCCGGCTCCAGCCCCCCGCCGGCGGTGTACAGCTGCTCCACCATCGCGAGCGCGCCCTGGTGGTGGGCGATCATCAGCTGCAGGAACAGCGCGTCGAACGCCGGCCCCCTAACGGCGCCCAGCTCGTCCAGCTGCTCGGTCGTCGCCATCCCCGGCATGAGCCCGTGCTCGGCGTGGTCACTCGCCTCGGGCACGTCCTCGCCCCGGTCGGCCAGCCACCGCTCGATGAGCGTGATCTCGGACTCCTGCGACACGGTGATCCGCTCGGCCAGGAGTGGCAGGTCGTCGCTGTCGGTCCGCTCGCCGACCAGCCCGGCCATCTCCAGCGCCTGCGCGTGGTGGACGAGCATGCCCTGCATGAAGGCCGTGTCCGCCGCGGTGTGCTCGGGCGTCTCGATGCCGGCGACGTCCTCGCCGGACAGCTCCCGGCCCGCCTCCCCGGGCGCCCCGGGCTGGACCGTCCTCACGTCGTCGCCCGAGCCGTCGTCGCCCGAGCCGCCACCGCCCGAGCCGCCGGCGAGGGCGAACGCACCCGCCACGCCGGCGGCGACGGCGACCCCGGCGGCCACCGCGATGAGGATGCGACGCCTCGAGCCCACGGGCGCCAGTCTGTCACCGCGTCTCGTGGTGACTGACCGTCGACCGGGGCGATCCAGCGGCTGTCCAGTCGGACGCGGCCAGCAGGCCGTGCTCCCACGTGCTCGGCTCGGACCACCGACGTCGGTCCAGGCCTTCACCCGCCACGCGACGCGCAGGCTGAGTGCCGGCGCCACGCCGACCGGGACGAACGTCGTCTCGCCGGACTCGACGCGGCCGGAGTCCCAGCCACCCGCCTCGATCCGGTAGGCCCGCGGGGCGGTGGCGCCGGCCGGCAGCGTCCACGAGAGCCGGGGCGGGCCGTCGACGCCGAGCGGTGCGACCAGGTGGTCGGCCCGCAGGTCGTGGGGCGGGCGGTGTCGGACACGCGCGGCCTCACCGCAGGTCGAGCAGCGAGCGGTCCAGGTCGGCGACCGTCCCCGCGCCCAGCAGGCTCATCGTGCGGAGGAGGTCCCCGCGCAGCCAGTCGAGCACCCGGTCGACGCCCCGCTCGCCGGCGGCGCCCAGCCCGTAGAGGTACGCCCGCCCCGCCATGGCGGCGGTTGCCCCGGCGGCGACGGCCTTGGCGATGTCGCTCCCCCGGCGGACCCCGCCGTCGCAGATGATCTCGGTGCGGCCGCCCACCGCGTCGGCGACCGGCGCCACCAGCGAGAACGAGGCCGGGGCGCCGTCCAGCTGGCGGCCGCCGTGGTTCGACAGGGCGACGGCCTCGACGCCGTGCTCGACGGCGATCAACGCGTCCTCGACGGTCTGCACGCCCTTCAGCACCAGCGGGCCGTCCCACACCGAGCGCAGCCAGTCCACGTCCGCCCACGACAGCTCGGGGTCGAACTGGGTGTTGATGTAGTCGGACAGCGTGACCGGCGAGGCGCCGTCGCCCACCTCCCGGCCGGCGACGTTGGCGAAGCGGATCGGCTCGCTGCGGACGAACGCCCACGTCCAGCCCGGGTGCAGCGCCCCGTCGACCAGCGTCCCCGGCCCGATCGTGGGCGGCAGCGAGAACCCGCGGCGGACATCGCGCTCCCGCCGCCCGAGCACCGCCGTGTCGACCGTGAGGACCAGCGCCTCGTAGCCCGCGGCGGCGGCCCGCTCGACCATCTCCCGCACCAGCCCGCGGTCCCGCCAGGCGTAGACCTGGAACCACAGCCGCCCGTCGCTGACGGCCCGAACCTCCTCGATCGACCGGGTGCTCAGCGTCGACAGCGTGTAGGGCAGGCCGGCGCGGGCGGCGGCCCGGGCGACCGCCAGCTCGCCCTCGGGATCGGCGATGCGGGTGAACCCGGTCGGCGCCAGGACCAGCGGGTACGGCACCGGCCGCCCGAGGATCGCCGTCTCCGTGGCGACCTTGGCCAGCCCCCGCAGCACCCGGGGCCGGAACCACGTCGCAGCAAACGCCGCCTGGTTGGCGGCCAGCGTGCGCTCGTCCTCGGCGCCGCCGTCGATGTAGTCGAACACGCCGCCGGGCAGGCGGCGCTTGGCGATGCGGCGCAGGTCCTCGACCGACGCGGCCCGGGCCAGGCGCCGCTCGACGGGATCGGTCTCGATGCGGCGGAAGCGCAGCACCGAGCGCAGGGTGTCGACGGTTCTCACGACGGGTCGTACCTCCGGAGCGGCGTCGAGGCGGCGATGCGGGCCCGGATCGCCTCCAGCGACGGCGGAGCGGCGCCGTGCGCCCGGGCCTGGACCGCGACGTTGCCGAGGGCGGTGGCCTCCACCGGCCCGGCCAGGACCGGCAGCCCGGCGGCGTCGGCCGTCAGCCGGCACAGCAGGGCGTTCTGCGAGCCGCCGCCGACGACGTGGATCACGTCCACCCCGGCGCCGGCCAGGTCGGCCGCCCCGTGGACCGTGCGGGCGTAGCCGGCGGCGAGCGAGTCGACGATGCAGCGGGTCGTCTCGGCCGGCGTCAGCGCCGGGCGGCCGGCCGCCGCCGCGATCCGCTCCGGCATCCCCCCGGGCGTGATGAACGCGGGATCGTCGACGTCGACGAGCGGCCCGCCGGCCGGCAGCGCGGCTGCGGCGGCCAGCAGCGCATCGCGGTCGGCGCCCGGCCACGCCCGCAAGCACTCCTCGAGCAGCCACAGGCCACCGACGTTGCGCAGGAACCGGGTGCGGCCGTCGACGCCGAGCTCGTTGGTGAAGTTGGCCGCCCGGGCCTCCTCGGTGACGACGGGCCCGGCCAGCTCCAGCCCGACAAGGGACCACGTGCCGCTGGACACGTAGGCGAACCGCTCGGTCGTGGCCGGGACGGCGACGACGGCGGAGGCGGTGTCGTGCGACCCGACCGTGGTGACCGGCGTCCCGGACGCCGTCCGGCCCCGCACCGCACCGGGCGGCTCGACGCGCGGCAGCAGGTCCCGGGGGATGCCGAGGCGGTCGAGGAGCGCTCCCGACCAGTCGTGGGTGCGCACGTCGAGCAGGCCGGTCGTCGACGCGTTCGTCTGCTCGGTCCGCAGCTCGCCGGTGAGCAGGTAGGCGAACAGGTCGGGGAGCAGCACGGCGTGGGCGGCCCGGTCCCAGCGCGGGCCCCGCTGCTCGGCGGCCAGCTGGTACACGGTGGTAAACGGCAGGAACTGGAGGCCGTTGGCCGCGTACAGCTCGTCGGGCGGCACCACCGCGTGCACCTCGTCGACGACCTTGGTCGTGCGGTCGTCGCGGTAGGCGATCGGCTCGGCCAGCAGCGCGCCCGCGCCGTCGAGCAGGCCGTAGTCGACGCCCCACGTGTCGATGCCGATCGACACGGCGCCCGGGATGCGCTCCAGGCCGGCCGCGACCTCGCGGTGGAGCGCGGTGACGTCCCAGCGCAGGTGCCCGTCGACCTCCGCCACGCCGTTGGGGAACCGGTGCACCGCCTCGACCCGGATCTCGTCGCCCTCGACGACGCCGGCCATCACGCGCCCACCCGACGCGCCGAGGTCGACGGCGGCGAACACCCGCGGGGCCATGGTCAGCGGAGGAAGGCGGCCGGCACGCCGGCGTCGACGGGGACGAGCAGGCCGGTGGTGTGGCTGAACTCGTCGGAGCACAGTGCCGCCACCGCGTGGGCGACGTGGTCGGGCAGCACCTCGCGCTTGAGCAGCGTGCGCTGGGCGTAGAACTCGCCGAGCCGGTCCTCGGGCACGCCGTACACCGCGGCCCGCTGGGCGCCCCAGCCGCTGGCGAAGATGCCGCTGCCCCGGACGACGCCGTCGGGGTTCACGCCGTTGACCCGGATGCCGTGATCGCCCAGCTCGGCGGCGAGGAGCCGGACCTGGTGGGCCTGGTCGGCCTTGCTGGCGCCGTAGGCGACGTTGTCGGGTCCGGCGACCAGGGCGTTCTTGGAGGCGATGTAGACGATGTCGCCGCCGAGCCGCTGGTCGATCATCGCTCGGGCCGCGGCCTGGGACACGAGGAAGCTGCCCTTGGCCATGACGTCGTGCTGGCGGTCCCAGTCGTCCTCGCTCGTCTCCAGCAGGGGCCGGGAGATCGACAGGCCGGCGTTGTTCACCACCAGGTCGAGACCGCCGAAGGCGAGCAGCGCGGCGTCCACGGCGGCCCGCACAGCCGCCGCGTCGGTGACGTCCACGCCGACCCCGAGGGCGACGTCGGGGCCGCCGATCTCGCGGGCGGCGGCCGCGGCCCCCTCGGCGTCGAGGTCGGCGACGACGACGCACGCGCCCTCGGCGGCGAGCCGGGCGGCGATGGCCCTGCCGATGCCGCTGGCCGCGCCGGTGACGAGGGCGATGCGGCCGGCGTGGCGCTTCGGGGGCGGGAGACGCCGCAGCTTGGCCTCCTCCAGCGCCCAGTACTCGATGCGGAACTTCTCGGACTCGGGGATCGGCGCGTAGGTGGACAGCGCCTCGGCGCCCCGCATCACGTTGATGGCGTTGAGGTAGAACTCGCCGGCCACCCGGGCCGTCTGGCGGTCCCGGCCGTAGGAGAACATCCCGACCCCCGGCACCAGCACGATGGCCGGGTCCGCGCCCCGCATCGGCGGCGAGTCGGGCGTGGCGTGGCGGTCGTAGTAGGCGGCGTAGCCGGCCCGGTAGGCGCCGTGGAGCTCGGCCAGCCGGGCGACGCACTCCTCGACCGGGGCGCCGGCCGGGAGGTCGAGGACCAGCGGGCGGACCTTGGTCCGCAGGAAGTGGTCGGGGCAGGACGTGCCGAGAGCGGCCAGGGCGAAGAGCTTCTCGCCGGCCAGGAACTCCAGCACCTCGTCGCCGTCGGTGAAGTGCCCGACCATGCGGTCGTCCTGGGAGGCCACGGCCCGCAGGTGCGGGGCGAGGGCGGCGGCCTTGGACCGGCGCTCGGCGGCCGGCAGGGGGCGGCGGTCGTCGACGGGGGGACCGAACGGCTCGGGGTCGCCGTGGGCGTCGATGTGGGCCTGGGCGGTGTCGATGATCCACCGCGAGTTGGCCTCGGCCTCGTCGCTGGTCGCGCCCCAGGCGGTGATGCCGTGGCCACCCAGGATCACGCCGACGGCCTCGGGGTGCGCGGCCTGGACCTCGGCGATGTCGAGGCCGAGCTGGAACCCGGGCCGGCGCCACGGGACCCACACCACCCGGTCGCCGTAGACGTCCTTGGTGAGCCGCTCGCCGTCGGCGGCCGTGGCCAGGGCGATGCCGCTGTCGGGGTGAAGGTGGTCGACGTGCGGGGCGCTGACGAGGGCGTGCATGGCCGTGTCGATGGACGGCGCCGCGCCCCCGCGGCCGTGGAGGCAGTAGTCGAACGCGGCGACCATGTCGTCCTCGCGGTCCTCGCCCGGGTAGACGTCGACCAGGGAGTGCAGGCGGTCGAGCCGCAGCGTGGCCAGGCCGGCCTCGGTCAGCGTGCCCAGGTCGCCACCCGATCCCTTCACCCACAGCAGCTCGACGTCGCCCCCCGTCGCCGGGTCGGCGTCCGTGCCCTTGACCGACGTGTTGCCGCCCGCGTAGTTCGTGGTGCGGGGGTCGGCGCCCAGGCGGTGCGAGCGGGCGAGGAGCTCGGAGACGGCTGGGTTCACGCGCCCCACCCGGCCTGGGTGCCGCCCACCCGCTCGGCCACGATGCGGTCGGCGTACCCGCTGCGCCGGTAGGCGTCGAGCGGGTCGGCCGGCAGGCCCCGGCCGGCGCGCCAGGCCGCCAGGTCGGGGCGCACGTCGGTCGAGAACGCGTCCATCAGCGCGGCGTTGCCGGCCAGCACGTCGCCGGCCCGCTCGGCCTCGGCCAGCGCCTGGCGGTCGACCAGCAGCGCCCGCGCGGTCATCTCCTGGACGTTGAGCACCGACCGGATCTGTCCCGGGATCTTGGGCTCGATGTTGTGGCACTGGTCGAGCATGAAGCTGACCTGGCTGTCCGGGTCGTAGCCGCCGCCCCGCACGACCTCGAACAGGATGCGGAACAGCTGGAACGGGTCGGCGGCGCCGACGATCAGGTCGTCGTCGGCGTAGAAGCGGGAGTTGAAGTCGAACGCCCCGAGGCGGCCCAGGCGCAGCAGCTGCATGACGATGAACTCGATGTTGGTGCTCGGGGCGTGGTGGCCGGTGTCGAGGCACACGACCGCCCGCTCGCCGAGCGCCGCGCAGTGGACGTAGGCCGTGCCCCAGTCGGGGACGTCGGTGGCGTAGAACGCCGGCTCGAACAGCTTGTACTCGAGCACGAGGCGCTGGTGGTCGCCGAGGCGGGCGTAGACCTGGCGCAGCGAGTCGGCCAGGCGCTCCTGGCGGTCCCGCAGATCGGCCTGGCCGGGGTAGTTGAGCCCGTCGGGCAGCCACACCTTGAGGTCGCGGCTGCCGGTCACGTCCATGATGTCGACGCACTCGAGGGCGTGGGCGATGGCCTTGGCCCGGATTCGCTCGTCTGCGTGGCACAGGCTGCCGAGCATGTAGTCGTCGTCCTGGAACGTGTTGGTGTTGATCGTGCCGAGGCGGACGCCCAGGTCGTCGGCGTGGCGGCCGAGCTTCTCGTAGTCGTCGACCTTGTCCCACGGGATGTGCAGCGCCACCGTCGGTGCCAACCCGGTGTGGGCGTGGACCTGGGCCGCATCGGCCACCTTCTCGAACGGGTCGCGAGGCACGCCGGCCTGGGCGAACACCTTGAACCGGGTGCCGGAGTTGCCGAACGCCCAGGACGGCAGCTCGATCGCCTGGCGCTCCAGGTCGGAGGTGATCTGCTCGAAGGTCGCCATCGTGCTCCCCCTCGGCGTGCTTGACGCTGCGCGCACTGTGTTAGAACATGACAACTATCACACGAACGCACATCTGGATCAAGCGAGGCACGTTCGAGCGAGGGCCGGTCGAGCGGGGCCGGCGGTGAGCACGCTTCAGGGCAGCCTGGCCGTCGAGGAGCGGCTCCGCTGGCTGAGCGACCGGCTGTCCGAGGCCGGGTCGGTAGCCATCGGCGAGGCCGCCGCCGCGCTCGGCGTCAGCGACATGACCATCCGGCGCGACCTCACCGAGCTGGAGGAACGCGGCACCGCCCGGCGGGTCCGGGGCGGCGCCCGGGCGGTGGGCCCCCGCACGTTCGCCGAGCGCCGGGGGTCGATGGCCAGGGCCAAGGCCCGCATCGCCGCCAAGCTCGTGCCGATGGTGCCCGCCCAGGGCGCCGTGGCGTTCGACGCCTCGTCGACCGTGATGCGCCTTGCCAGCAGCCTGGGCGCCGCCCGTGACCTGGTCGTGCTGACCAACGGGCCCGAGACGTTCGAGGCGCTCCAGGGCCAGCCGGCGGTGTCCCCGCTGCTGACCGGCGGCCGGCTGGAGCGGCGCACCGGCAGCCTCGTCGGCCCGCTGGCCTGCCGGGCCACGGCGCAGCTGGCACTCCAGCGGGTGTTCGCGTCGGCCGCCGCGGTGTCCCCCGGGTCCGGGGCCCAGGAGGCGACGCTCGACGAGGCCGAGGTCAAGCGCAGCATGGCGGCCGGCGCCGACCACGTGGTCCTGGCGGTCGACTCGTCCAAGCTGGGCCGGCGGGCCGTGGCGGTGGGGCTCGACTGGGAGATGGTCGACCTGCTGGTCACCGAGCTCGACCCGGCGGATGCCCGGCTCGACCCGTACCGGGACATGGTCGAGCTGCTCTGACGGCGGCGCTCAGCGGAAGGCGTACGACACGGGGAGGTGCTTGACGCCCGAGACGAAATGGGCCTCGGACCACTGGGCGTCGCCAGCAGGCTCGATGTGGGCGAGCTGCTGGCTGAGCTTGCCCAGCATCGTGCGGATCTCGCGGCGGGCGAACTGGGCGCCCAGGCAGAAGTGCGCGCCGACGCCGAAGCTCAACAGCTTGTCGGCGTCGGGGCGGCGGACGTCGAAGCGCATCGGGTCGGCGAACACCGCCTCGTCCCTGTTGGCCGAGGGGTACGACAGCAGGACCCTCTCGCCCTCGGGGATCGGCACGCCGCCGACCTCGGTGTCCCGGGTGGCGTAGCGGAGGAAGTGGCGCACCGGCGACGTCCACCGGATCACCTCGTCGGCGGCGTTGGTCACCAGATCCGGGTCGTCCCGCAGTGCGGCGAGCTGGGTCGGATCCCGCAGCAGCGCCTCCACGCCGCCCGACAGGGCGTACGACGTGGTGTCGTGCCCGGCGGTGGCGACGATGATGTAGTACCAGAGCCGCTCGGCCTCCCCGAGCGGGCAACCGTCGATCTCACCGTTGGCGATGACGCTGGCCAGGTCGTCGCGGGGGCGGGCCTGGCGGTCGTCGGTGAGCTCGTTGAAGTAGGCGATGAACTGCATAACGGTCTCGAGCACCTTGGCCCCGGGGTCCTCGGCATCGCCCAGGAACTCGGGGTCGGCGGCGCCGAAGATGCCCTGCGTGAGCTCGAGCATCAGCGGCTCGTCCTCCTCCGGGACGCCGTAGATGTCCATGATCACCCGGAGCGTGTAGGGCGCGGCGATGTCGCGGGCGAAGTCGCACTCGCCGCCGAGCTCCCGCATCCGCTCGATGTAGCGGTCGGCGATCTCGTCGATGCGGGGCTGGCGCCGGCCGACGACCGCCGGCTTGAACCAGTCGTTGGTGACCTGCCGGTGGCCGCGGTGGGCCTCGCCGTCGAGGTGGACGAGCGTGGCCGGCAGCGGCATCCCCGAGTTGACGAGCTGCTCCCAGTCCGCGTCCGGCCCGAGCACCGACCTCGGGGTGTTCCGCCATGTCTCGTCGTCGCGGGACACGGCGAACACGTCGGCGTGGCGGGTCAGCACCCAGAACGGCGTGAAGCCCGGCCGGTCGACCTGCAGCACCGGCGTGGCCCGGCGGACCTCGGCGACCCGCTCGTGCCAGGCGTCCATGTCGGCCCACAGCGCGCCGACGGAGAACAGCGAGCCCGCGTCGTCCCTGGTCCCGGTGTCGGTCATGGCGCCTCCCTCCGCGGAGGCACCCTACCGGCCGGCTCCCGTCTAGTTTCCGGATGTGGTTCACAAACGCTGGGTGGTGCTCGTCGTGGCCGGGGTCGTGGCCGCGGGGTGCTCCGGGGACGGGGCCGCGGACCGGGGGCGGGGGATGGCGGCGGGGACGACCACCACCACCCTGGCCGACGTCGACGTCGAGGACGGCGGTGAGGGCGCCGGCACGAGCCGCGAGTGGCCGACCGCCGGGCGCGACCTCGACAACTCGCGGGCCGTGGTCGACTCGCGGGTCACCGCCGCCACGGTGGGCGGCCTGACCGAGCTGTGGCGGGCGCCGCTGGAGGGGGCCGGGGGGCTGTCGACCGCGCCGGTGGTGGTCGAGGGGACCGTCTACCTGCAAGCGGCGAACGGGCTGGTCGTGGCGCTGGACCTCGCGTCCGGCGACGTCGTGTGGGCGGCGGAGCCGACCGGGTTCAACATCGGGCCCTACGGCGTCGCCGTCGACGACGAGCGGGTGTACGGGCTCGACGGGGCCCAGGGCGTGGTGGCGCTCGACCGCACCACCGGCGTCCGCCTGTGGGCGACCGACATCACGCCCACGCCGACCGTCGGCATCGACATCCAGCCGATCGTCGTCGACGGGCTGGTGCTGGCCAGCTCGGTGCCCGTGAGCGCCGGCGGGATCTACGCCCCCGGCGACCGCGGGGTGATCCACGCCCTCGACGCCGAGACCGGGGCGGTCCGGTGGAGGTTCGACACGGTCGAGGGCGACCTGTGGGGCCATCCCGAGGTGAACTCCGGTGGCGGGGCCTGGTACCCGCCGGCGGTCGACCGGGAGCGGGGGCTCGTCTACGTCGGCGTCGCCAACCCGGCGCCGTTCCCCGGCACCGCCGGGTGGCCCAACGGGTCCAGCCGCCCCGGCCCGAACCTGTACACCAACTCGCTCGTCGCCCTCGACCTCCGGACCGGCGAGCTGCGCTGGTACCACCAGGTCACCCCCCACGACCTGTTCGACCGGGACCAGGTCCACGCGCTGATCGCCGAGGTCGACGGGCGCGACGTGGTGGTCAGCGCCGGGAAGTCGGGCGTCGTGGTGGGCCTCCATCCCGACGACGGCGAGGTGCTCTGGGAGCAGAGCGTCGGCGACCACGCCAACGACGACCTGGAGACGCTGGACGGCCCGACGGAGGTCGCGCCGGGCACCTACGGCGGCATCCTCACGCCGCCGTCGACCGCGGAGGGCGTCGTCTACGCCGCGGTCCTCAACGCCCCCGCCACGCTGTCCCCCGACGAGACGGCCTACTTCGGCGCCACGCTCGGCCAGGTCGACGGCGAGGTGGTGGCGATCGACGCGGCCGACGGCCGCGTGCTGTGGAGCACCCGGGTCGACGGCGACCCGCTCGGGGGCACCGCGGTCGTCGGCGACCTCGTGGTCACCACGCTGCTCGACGGCACGCTGGTGGCGCTCGCCCGCGACGGCGGCGAGGTCGTGTGGACGGTCGATCTCGGCGGCGGCACCAACGGCTGGCTCGCGGCCCTCGACGACCGCCTGGTCGTGCCCGTCGGCAACGGCAACCCGCCGGCGGTCGTCGCCCTCGGCCTCCCGCCGGGCGCTGCCTAGGCGCGCCGACGGAGCTTCACGGGCGGCGGAAGCGCAGGAGGGCCGTGCCCAGCTGGTCGGCCAGGGCGACGGCGGCGTGCTTGGCGTCCGGCGGGACGCTGACGCCGTAGGTGGGCCGGGCGAAGGTCAGCACGAAGTGGCCCAGCTCCCGGCCGTGGGCCCGGACCGGCAGGGCGACCGCGCCCTCGGGGGCGTTGTCGCACTCGGTGCCCGGCACGACGATCGCCGCGTGGGTGAAGACCGGCAGGTCGTCGGGCACCGGCGCCGGGACATAGCGGCAGCCGCGCAGGCCGAGCATGTCGGTCAGCTCCCGGGCGCTCACCTCGATGAGCCGGCCGGGGCGCTCGCCGCCTCGTGGCGCCGGGCCCACTCCACCAACTCGCCGCACGCCAGACCGATCAGCGCCAGCAACACAGTGGTCTCGATGTCGTCGCTGCGCTCGATCTTCAGCGGGCCGCCCGGCGGCCAGCGCCGCGCCCAGGACCACCAGCACGGCCACCAGCGCCAGGTTGGTGTTGAGCACGTGGGCCCGCAGCGGCACGAGCGCGAGCGTGACCGCCACGGGCGCCAGCACCGCGCCGGCGATCCGCACCGCCAGCGGGCGCCCTTCCGGACCGCGATCGTCCATGACGACGTTCTACGGGGCCGGCGGCCCGGACGCGGTTAAGGCGCCATTGAGGTTGGGCGGGGCCTCGTCAAGAAGGCGCTAACACCCTTTCGACCTGGCGATCGCCGGCAGTAGATCCGGATCCATGGACTCGGAGTCCGGTTCGGAGGACGTCATGGGTGATCTGATCTTCGTGGCGGTGGTCGTGGCGTTCTTCGCCGTGACGGTCGCCTACGTGCGCGGATGCGAGCGCATCGTCGGACGCGACGAGGTCGCAGGCGCCCCGGGCGCGGTGGACACCGAGACCGCGGACGCGGCGGGCGGCCGGCGATGAGCGCCGACAACGTGGTCGGGGTCGTCCTCGCCGTCCTCCTGACGGGCTACCTGCTGGTGGCCCTGCTGTTCCCGGAGAAGCTGGCGCCGGCCATCGAGCGCCGCAAGGTCACCGCCCAGGCCGCCCAGGCGGCGGCGCTGGCCGAGGCCAACGAGCTGCGCAGCGCCCTGCTCCAGGCGGTGTCGCACGACTTGCGCACGCCCCTGGCGGGGATCAAGGCGTCGGCCAGCAGCCTGCGCCAGCTGGACATCGACTGGTCGGACGCCGACCGGCGAGAGTTCCTGCGCACCATCGAGGACGAGACCGACCGGCTCACTGCGCTGGTCGGGAACCTGCTCGACATGAGCCGGATCCAGGCGGGCGCGGTGGCGCCGGCCACCCGGCCGGTGGGGCTGGAGGAGGTCGTGCCCGCGGCGATCGCCGGGCTGGGCGAGCGTGCCACCAAGGTCGAGGTCGACGTGCCCGAGTCGCTCCCCCCGGTGCGGGCGGACCCGACGCTGCTCGAGTCCGTGCTGGCGAACCTGATCGACAACGCACTCGCCCACGCCCCCGGCGGCGTGCCGGTGCGGGTCGAGGCGGGCGAGGTCGGCGGCACGGTGCTGGTGCGCGTGGTCGACCGCGGCCCCGGCATCCGGCCGGACGACCGCGAGCGGGTCTTCCAGCCGTTCCAGCGGCTCGGCGACAGCCCGTCCCACGGGGCGGGCGTCGGGCTGGGGCTGGCGGTCGCGCAGGGCTTCACCCGCGCCATGGGCGGCGACCTCGCCGTCGACGACACCCCGGGAGGTGGCACCACGATGGTCGTCGAGCTGGCGGTGGCGCCGTGACCGGGACCGGCACCGGGACCGAGCCCGTGGCGGGCGCCGCGCCCGCGCCGAGCCGGGTGCTGGTGGTGGACGACGAGCTGCCCATGCTGCGGGCCCTTGGCGCCAACCTGCGGGCCCGGGGCTACCTGGTGGAGGTGGCCCGATCGGGCGAGGAGGGGCTCGAGCTGGCGGCCGGCCAGCTGCCCGACGCCGTCATCCTCGACCTGGGCCTGCCGGACATCTCCGGCATCGAGGTCATCGACGGCCTGCGGGGCTGGACGCGGGTCCCGATCATCGTGCTGTCGGCTCGGGACTCCGAGCAGGACAAGGTGACGGCGCTCGACGCCGGTGCCGACGACTACGTCACCAAGCCGTTCGGCATGAACGAGCTGCTGGCCCGGCTCCGGGCCGCGGTGCGGCGCAACGTGCCCGCCGCGGAGAGCCGGTTCGTCGAGACCGAGCACTTCACGGTCGACCTCCAGGCCAAGCGGGTGATCCGGGGCGACGGCGAGGTCCGGCTCACGCCCACCGAGTGGGCGATGGTCGAGGTGCTCGCCCGCAACCCCGGCAAGCTCGTGTCCCAGCGCCGGGTGCTCGACGACGTGTGGGGGCCGGGGCACGCCGACGACACGGCCTACCTGCGGGTCCACATGGCCCACATCCGCCGCAAGCTGGAGCCCGACCCGACCCGGCCCCGCTACTTCGTGACCGAGCCCGGCATGGGCTACCGGTTCATGGGCTAGAGCTGCAGCGAGTAGCCCGGGTTGAGCAGGGCGAGGCGGTTGCGGTGCACACCCACCGTCCCCTCGACCACCATGCGCCGCCCCACCTCGACGCCGGCCAGGCCCCGCCGGCCGAGGAACACGACCGAGATGGCGGCAGTGCCGTCGTCGAGCACCAGCTCCAGCAGCGGGGCGTCGTGCTGCGGCACGACCCGCAGCGAGCGCACCCGCCCGCCGACCCGGGCGCGCTGCCGGTAGCGCACGTCCACGATCGGGGTGCAGCCGGCGGGCGGACCGTGGCCGTTCACGTCCCCGTCGTTGTGCCCGGGCCGGGCGGGACGCGGCGGAGCGAACGGCCGACCGCCGGGCCCCGATCCCTCACCGTTGCCGCCGGAGGTACCGAGCAGCGGCAGGGGCAAGGGCGCGGCGTCGACCGCCTCGAAGTGGAAGGGCACCGTGGTGACGTTGGCGTGCGGGAGGCGCGAGACCTCCTCGGCGATGGCGTCCGCGGTGCGGTCGTGGAGGATCCGGTGCCACAGGCCGTTGAACTTGCGGTCCGGCAGCAGCACGCTCACCTCGGTGCCCCCGTCGGCCAGCTCCATCGCCACGGTGGCGACCGCGCCGCGGGTCAGGCGGCGGTCCGGGCAGTCCACCAGTTCGAGCGGCACGCGCTGGAGGCCCAGGCGGCTCCACTCCTCGCCCAGATGCCGGGCTGCGTCGTCGTCGAGCACGAAGTGGACCGCGCGCAGCTCGTCGGGCGTGAGCGTGCGGGCGTACTGGATCGCCCGAGCGGACGCCAGGTCGAGGCGGTCGACGAACACCAGCACCACGTGGCGGCGCAGGATCGGCGCGGTCACGGCCGCGGGCACGTCGACCTCCAGGTGGGTGGCCTCGCTGACGTACTGGCGGTTCAGACGCAGCAGCACCACGACCAGCGCCGGCAGCACGATCAGGATCGCCCAGGCGCCGTCCTCGAACTTCGTGACCGCGATGACCACGGCCACGACGGCCGACAGCATCGCCCCGAATCCCTGGATGGCCAGGCTGCGGCGCCAGCCCGGCTCCCGCCGGCGCCAGTGGTGCTTCGTCATGCCGGCCTGCGACAGCGTGAAGCCGGTGAACACGCCGATGGCGTAGAGCGGGATGAGGCGGGTGACCTCGGCCCCGGTGATCACCACCAGCACGGCGGCCGCTCCGGCGAGGGCGAGGACGCCGTTGGAGTAGACGAGGCGGTGGCCCCGCTTGGTGAGCTGGCGGGGCAGGAAGCTGTCGCCGGCCTGGAAGCTGGCCAGCCGGGGGAAGTCCGCGAACCCGGTGTTGGCCGCCATCACGAGGATCAGCATCGTGCCGGCCTGGAGCGCATAGAAGAGGACGTCCCCGACGACGCCGCCCCCGAACACCCCCTCGCCGATCTGCGAGATGACCGTCGGCGTCCCCTCCTCGTAGGGGCGGACGTGCATCGCGGCAGCCAGCGCGGACAGGCCCAGGAACATGACGCCGAGGCCGGTGCCCATGATCACCAACGTCTGGCGGGCATTGCGCCAGGCCGGCTGGCGGAAGGCCGGCACGCCGTTGGAGATCGCCTCGACGCCGGTGACCGCGGCGCCACCGGAGGCGAAGGCGTGCAGCACGTCCCACAGACGCACGCCCAGCAGGAGGCCGATCCCACTGACGCCGACGCCGTCGAGCTCGAGCTGGCCCTCGTGGACCACCCCGGCGAAGTCGGGCAGGTCGCCGGCGGCGTACTTCCACGCCCCGATGCCGAGGAGCAGCGCCATCGTGACCATGAAGAAGTAGGTGGGGACGGCGAAGATCCGGCCCGACTCCTTGACGCCCCGGAGGTTCCCGAAGGCGATGAGGGCGATGAAGAAGACCGCGATCGGCATGCGGTACGGGGCCAGGGCGGGGATCGCGGACGTCAGCGCCGCGGTCCCGGCCGAGGCCGACACCGCCACGGTCAGGATGTAGTCGATCAGCAGCGACGCGCCCGCCACCTGCGCCACGCCCGAGCCGAAGTTGTCCTTGGTCACCAGGTAGGCGCCGCCCGCCGAGGGGTACTCCTTGATCGTCTCGCGGTAGGACAGGATCAGGAACCCGAGCACCACGCACATGGCCAGCGTGATGGGTACGACGAGCGAGAACGCCACGATGCCGGCCACCGGGATGAGGACGTGGAGGATCTCCTCGGTGGCGTAGGCCGACGAGGACAGGTTGTCGGAGGCGAACACGGCAAGGGCCGTGGGCTTGCCGAGGCGCTGGTGCTCCAGCTCCTCGCTGTGCAGCGGGTGACCCAGCAGCCGGCGCTTGAGCCGGTAGGACAGCGGGTCCGGCGGCACCGGCGGGGCCACGGCGGGGGGCGCGGGGGCCTCGACCGGCCCGGCAGCGATCGAGTCGGCCGTCACCTCCACAGGATCGGACGGACACCGCCGGCCGCGCGCGAAGGAACCGCTAAGAACCGCGGGTCCCGCGCTAACTCCGCGTGAAGACCCCGCCGTGACGCCTCGGTGACGCCATCTGTGACAGATGTCGGGTTGTTATGACGTCATAGTGATGTCACAATGGCGCCATGGATCTCACCCCCTACGTCGACACCCTCCACCGGGACCTGGTGGTGGCCGCCGACGCCGGCGGGGACGACGCCCGGGCGCTCGCCGAGCGGCTTGTCGCCCCGCTGGAGTCGGCCACCCGCCTCGCCCTGCTGGACGCCCTGTCCGCCGCCGCCGGCGAGATCACCCGGGAGCTCGCCCCGGGGTCGGTCGAGGTGCGGCTGCGGGGGCGCGAGCCCGAGTTCGTGGTGTCGCCCCCTCCGGCCGACGAGCCGTTCGGCGAGCCGACCGACGCCGTCTCCGCCGACGCCCCGGCCGACCTGCCGCCGGTGGCCGACGCAGACGACGGCGGCACCTCGCGGATCTCGCTCCGCATCCCCACCCACCTCAAGCCCCGCATCGACGAGGCCGCGGCCCGGGCCGGGCTGTCGGCGAACGCCTGGCTCGTCCGGGTCGTGGCCGCCGCCGTCCAGTCCGACGACACCGTCCGCACCGCAGACCGCCGCCGCGGCGCCCCGCTCGGGCGCCGCTACCAGGGCTGGGTCCGCTAGGGCCCCCGACCGAGAGGACACGCCATGACCAGCGACCCCCGCACCTTCGACACCCCCTCCCCGATCGTCGCCATGGTGGACGTCGGCGCCGGCCACGTCACCGTCCGGGCCGCCGACCGCACGGACACCGTGGTCGAGGTCAACCCGACGGACGACAGCGAGGACACCGACGTCCAGGCCGCGAGCCAGGCCCGTGTCGAGTACGGCAACGGGCGCCTGTCCGTGACGGCTCCCAAGCGCAAGACCTGGCTCTCGTTCCGCGGCCGGATGGCCTCGGTGGACGTCATCATCGATCTGCCGGCCGGCTCGCGCGTCGAGGTCGACGCGTGGGGCAGCGTCCGCACCGACGGCCGGCTCGGGCCGTCCGTGATCAAGACCGCTGCCGGGTCGGTGCACGTGGACGAGGCCGGCCGTCTCGACGTGGCCAGCGCGGCCGGCGACGTGTCGATCGGCCGGGCCGACGGGCACGCCGACGTGCGCACCTCGTCGGGCAAGATCCGCATCGGGCGGGTCGACGGCTCGGCCGTCGTCAAGTCGTCCAACGGCGACCTGACCGTCGGCGAGATCACCGGCGACGTCCGGCTGACCACCGCCAACGGCGACATCGCGATCGACCAGGCCGGGTCCGCCGTCCGGGCCAAGACGGCCTACGGCGGCATCCGCATCGGCGAGGTGGTGCGGGGCGAGGTCGTGATGGAGACCGCCTTCGGCGACCTGGAGATCGGCATCCGTGAGGGCACGGCCGCCTGGCTGGACGTCAACTCGAAGTCCGGCCGCGTCCGCAGCCACCTGGAGGAGGCCGACGAGCCGGGGCCGGCCGACGAGACCGTCACCGTCCGGGGCCGCACGGCCTTCGGCGACGTGGTCATCCGGCGGGCCACCCCGACCGCACCGGTCGACGGGAGCCCCCTGTGACGGCCCGGCCAACCCGCCATCGTCGAGGGCCTGCGCCAGTCCTACGGCGACGTGGTAGCGCTCGACGGCCTCGACCTCGAGGTCCCGGCCGGCACCGTGTTCGGGCTGCTCGGCCTGGTCGGCCGCGTCTTCGTGCCCCCGGCCGTCCGCGCCTTCCGCCGGGCCTGACCCGGGCGGAACCTACGCTGCGGCCATGTCGGCCCACGAGATCCGGTCCTGGCTGCTGGACATGGACGGCGTCATCGTCCGCGAGGAGGAGCCGATCGAGGGCTCGGCCGAGTTCCTCGCCCTCCTGCGGTCCCGGGGCACGCCGTTCCTCGTGCTGACCAACAACTCGATCTACACGCCACGCGACCTGGCCGCCCGGCTGACCGTCGCGGGCGTGGACGTCGGCGAGCACGACATCTGGACCTCCGCGCTGGCCACCGCCCAGTTCCTCCACGACCAGCGGCCGCGCGGGTCCGCCTTCATCATCGGCGAGGCCGGCCTCACCACCGCGCTGTACGAGATCGGCTACACCCAGACGGAGCACCGGCCGGACTACGTGGTGTTGGGCGAGACCCGCACCTACAGCTTCGAGCGCATCACCCGGGCCATCCGCCTCATCGACGGCGGCGCCCGCTTCATCGCCACCAACCCGGACCCCACCGGGCCCAGCACGGCGGGCCCGCTGCCCGCCACCGGCTCGGTGGCCGCGCTGATCAGCAAGGCCACCGGTGTCGAGCCGTACTTCGTCGGCAAGCCGAACCCGCTCATGGTCCGCACCGCGCTCAACCGCCTCGACGCCCACTCGGAGACGACCGCGATGGTCGGCGACCGCATGGACACCGACGTCGTCGCCGGCCTGGAGGCGGGGCTGCGCACGGTGCTGGTGCTGTCCGGCGTGTCGTCGGAGCACGAGGCCCACCGCTACCCCTACGTCCCATCACAGGTGGTGGCCTCGGTCGCGGACCTGATCGACGAGCTGGCCTGACCGGCGCGGCCGCGCCGCGCTAGGCCGGCTGGCGGTGGATGGTGACGATCGTCTGCGCGCCGTCGCCGCCCGTGACCTCGACGGCGGCCGGGGCGTCGTCGCCCTCGCCCAGCGTGTCGATCACGATCCCCTGGGGGTCCTGGACGATGTGGCGCAACACCACGGGGAACCGGGCGCTCCCGCCGCCGACGGCGACGATCACGACGGCGTCCTTCGGGTCGTACTCGATGTACGCCAGCGGCAGCCGCTCGGCCTCCTCCTCGTCGCCGATCTCGGGGTCGAGCACCTCGATGGTGACCGAGCCGCCCGCGAACTGCTCGGTGAGGTCGTCCAGCTGCTCCCGCCAGCGATCCTGGGGCAGGGTCATGGTGCGATTCTGCATCCTGCCGATGGTCGGACGGAAGGGCCGTCCGACAGGTCCGTGAATCACGCGGCCCGAGCCGAGGCTCGTAGTGAGTGAACCGGCGGGCCGCGGCGTCCGTACCGGTGGGTGAACCTTCCACGAACCCCATCAGAGGAGACGCACGTGCACCCAGGCGTGAACCTCCGGCGGCTGGCCGGCACCGCCGCCACGCAGGACATCGCGGTGGCGGGCCCGTTCCCGCTCGCGACCTCGGAACTCCTGGCCGCGGACGGCTTCCCCTCGATCCAGACACGGGAGGGCGACGATGTCGTCGACAGCTCGGGCCTCGTGCCCGGGAGGGTGCAGCTCATCGGGCAGTGATCTCCCCTCGGGGTGGCGCCGGCGGCCAGCGCGGGTCGCCGGCGCCGCCCCGCGTCCGGACGGCGGAACGAGGCGAACAGGCGGTGGCAAGGTGCGGAGGACGCGAGCGGACAGCGTGGGCGAACGGTTCCGGGCCGGGGACGAGCGGGCCCTGGCGGAGGCGTTCGACGCTCACGCGGGACCCATGACGGCGGTGGCCAACCACATGCTGGCCGACTTCCGGCTGGCGGAGGAGGCCGTCCAGCAGGCGTTCGTCCAGGCGTGGCGGGCCCGCGCCGGGTTCGACCCGGGACGTCCGCTGGGGCCGTGGCTCCGGTCGATCGTGCGGCGGACCGCGGTCGACGTGTGGCGGCGGGAGCGCCGCCACGAGGCGCAGAGCCTCCACGAGGTGGCCGTGTCCGACCTCCCGGCCGTCGAGCCGCCGTCGATCGCCGACGTGGCCGACGTGTGGGCGGTCCGCGAAGCCATCGACGCCCTGCCTCCGATCAGCCGGGAGATCGTCCGCCTCGCCCACCTGGAGCACCTGACCCAGCCCGAGATCGCCGCCCGGCTCGACGTCCCCCTGGGGACCGTGAAGTCCCGCACCCACGCCGCCTACCGCCGCCTCGCCGCCGCCCTGTCCACCACCATCGAGACGTTCTGATCGGAGGCCGCCATGCCGTTGGAACCGACCGAAGCCGATCCACCCTCACCGCTGCTCGACGACCCCGCCACCTGGGCGGAGGTCTCCCCCGGGCTCCGGGCCCGCACCCTGGCCGCCGCCACCGCCGCCGCCCCTGCGATCGCGGTGCTGTCCGCCCGCCGGCGGCGGAGGCGCCCGTTCGTGCTGGCGGCGGCCGCCGCCATCGTCGTGGCGGTCGCCGTGGCCGGCGGCGTGCGCCTGACGATGGACCGGCGGCCCGACCCCACCGAGCTCGAGCTGGCCGGGACCGACGCCGCCCCGGACGCCACCGCCAGCGCCTACCTGCGGGACGAGGCCGCGGGCGTGTCCATCGACCTCGACGTCGACGGCCTCCCGCCGGCACCGGACGGGATGTTCTACGAGGCCTGGCTGGTGGGCGACACGGGCAAGATCTCCGCCGGCACGTTCCACGTCCGGGAGGGCCCGGGCAAGGTCACCCTGTGGCTCGGCGTCGACCCGGCGGGCTACGACGCGCTCTCGGTCACCCTCCAGCCGGTGGAGGGCGGCTCCCTGGCCGAGGGTGTCGTGGTCCTCCGGGGGGAGCTGGACTAGCGCCGCACCGACAGCCCCGCGATGTCCTCCAGCCGGTGCCCTTGGAACATGCAGTCGGAGAACTGGTCCTGACGGTCACTCCGGGGTCGCGGGGCGGCATGATGGCCGGAATGCTCCGCTCGTTCCGCGTCGTGGCCCTGGCCGAGGCCGTGTCGTACCTGGTGCTGCTGGCCGCGGCGGTGGCGAAGCGAGCCCTCGACGCCCCGGGCCCGGTCGAGGCGCTCGGCCCGGTCCACGGCGTGCTGTTCCTCGCCTACCTGGTCCTGGCGTTCGCGGTGCGGCCGATCCTGCGCTGGAACGTGCTCACCACCGCGCTCGTGATCGTGGCCGCGGTGGTCCCGTTCGGCGCGTTCGTGGTCGAGCGCCGGTTGCCGGACAGCGAGCCCGACCCGGAGCCCGCGCCCTAGCGGGCCCGGCGGCCCTCGGCGGCCTCGGACACCGTCGCGTCGACCCGGCGGGCCCGGGTCTCGGGCCGCTTGGCGTCGGCGATCCACGTGAGCAGGAGGCGGCGGGCCGAGGGCGGGAACCCGTCCCAGGCGGCGCGGGCCGCGGGCACGGCGTCGAGGGCGGCCCGCAGGTCGTCGGGTTCGACGCCGGCCTCGACCTCGTCCCGGACGGTCCAGGTCCCTGTCGCATTGGCGGCCTCGACGGCGGCCAGCCCGGCCGGCGCCATCAGCCCCGCGGCGGTGAGCCGCTCGACCCGGGCCTTGTTGATCCCGGACCAGGCGCTGGCTGGGCTCCGCGGCCGCACGAGGATCGCCCACCGGTCGTCGTCGATCCGCCGGCCCTTGCCGTCGATCCAGCCGAAGCAGATCGCCTCGTCCACCAGCTCGTCCCACGACACCTGCGGCCCCCGTCCCTTCTTGAACAGGACCAGCCACACCCCGGGCGACATGGCGTGGTGCTCGGCCAGCCAGTCCCGCCACTCGCCGGGCGACCGGACTTCGACCTCCTCGACGTCGGGAACGCCCGGCATCAGCGGAAGCGGCGGAGCCGCAGGCTGTTGCTGACGACGAACAGGCTGGACAGCGCCATGGCACCGCCGGCGAGCATCGGGTCGAGCAGGCCCAGGGCGGCGACGGGGAGGGCGGCCACGTTGTAGGCGAACGCCCAGAACAGGTTGCCCCGGATCGTGCGCAGCGTCCGGCGGGACAGGCGGATGGCGTCGGGGGCGGCCCGCAGGTCGCCGCCCACCAGCGTCAGGTCCCCGGCCTCGATCGCCACATCGGTGCCGGTCCCCAGCGCCAGGCCCAGGTCGGCCTGCGCCAGCGCGGCGGCGTCGTTCACGCCGTCGCCGACCACGGCCACCACCCGGCCCTCGCCCTGCAGCCGGCGCACCAGGTCGACCTTGCCCTCGGGCAGCAGCCCGGCCTCCACCCGTCGGATGCCGACCGCCGCGGCCACCGTGCGCGCGGTGGCGGCGGTGTCGCCGGTCGCCAGCAGGGGCTCCAGGCCCAGGGCCCGCAGGCGGGACACGGCGTCGGCGCTGGTCGGCTTGACCTGGTCGGCCACGACGAGCACCGCTCGCGGCGCGCCGTCCCAGCCGGCTACGACGACCGTGCTGCCCGCCGCCTCGGCCGCGGCGGCCGCCGCCGCGAGCTCCGGCCGCAGGTCGCCGCCCACCAGCGACGGGCGACCGGCCACCACCCGGTGTCCCTCGACCTCGCCCTCGACCCCCAGGCCGGCGTGGCTGCGGAAATCGTCCACCGGCGGCAGGTCGCCGCCCGCACCCGCGGCGATGGCCCGGCCGACCGGATGCTCGGACGCGGCCTCCACCGCCCCCACCAGCCGCAGGGCCTCGGCCCCCTCGGTGCCGGCCGCCGTCACCACGCTGGACAGGCGCATGGCGCCGGACGTCACGGTGCCGGTCTTGTCCAGCACGACCGTGTCGACCCGCCGGGTCGACTCCAGGACCTCGGGCCCCCGGATGAGCACGCCGAGCTGGGCGCCGCGCCCGGTCCCCACCAGCAGCGCCAGCGGCGTGGCCAGGCCGAGCGCACACGGGCAGGCCACGATGAGCACCGCCACGGCGGCGGCGAACGCCTCGGTCGCCGGCTGGCCGGTGGCGAGCCACACGGCCAGCGTGACGGCGGCGCCGACCATGACGGCGGGGACGAACCACGCCGAGATCCGGTCGGCCAACCGCTGGACCGGCGCCTTGCCGGTCTGGACGTCCTCGACCAGCCGGGCGATCTGGGCCAGGGCGGTGTCGGCGCCGACGCCGGTGGCCTCGACCACGAGGCGACCGCCGGCGTTCACCGTGGCGCCGATGACCGTGTCCCCCGGCCCCACCTCCACCGGCACGCTCTCGCCGGTGAGCAGCGACCGGTCGACGGCCGAGGAGCCCTCGACCACCTCGCCGTCGGTCGCCACCTTCTCGCCCGGGCGCACGACGAACCGCATGCCCACGGCGAGCTGGTCGATCGGGACCCGGCGCTCCCGGCCCCCGGGGTCGAGCACGGCCACGTCCTTGGCCCCGAGGTCGAGCAGCGCCTCGATGGCCGCGCCGGCCCGCCGCCGGGCCCGGGCCTCCGCATACCGCCCGGCCAGGATGAACGCGGGGACGCCGGCCGCCACCTCGAGATAGATCTCGCCGCCCGGCCCGCCGCCCATGCCGCCCCCCGGCATGCCGGCGGTGCCCCAGAACAGGGCGTACACCGACCAGCCGTAGGCGGCCAGCACGCCCACCGACACGAGGGTGTCCATCGTGGTGGACCCGTGGCGCAGGTTGACGAGCGCCGCCCGGTGGATCGGCCAGGCGCACCAGATCACCACGGGCGACGCCAGCGCGAACGACAGCCATGCCCACTCGTCGAACCGCAGCGCCGGGATCATCGAGAGTGCCACCACCGGCAGGGCCAGCACCGCGGCCCAGATCACCCGGTCCCGGAGGGGGTCCGAGGCGATTTGGCGGCGCATACGCCGGATATGCGGCGTATGCGCCGCCACATCCGGTTCACGACCGACCCTGTACCCCAGCCCCTCGACCGCCGCCACCAGGGCCTGCCGGTCGACGAGCGC
>DASRJM010000231.1:0-13167 GCA_035649475.1 Acidimicrobiales bacterium | reverse complement strand
CGTTCTCGCAGTGGACCGTGACCAGGCCGCCGTGGCGGGCGCAGGCCCGCAGCACGTCGAACACGACGTCGTCGTCGACCTGGAGCAGCTGGGGATAGGCCAGGTACAGCTTGAAGCTGGTCACGCCTCGCTCGACGCAGTCGGCCACGACCGTCTCGGGGACCGCCTCGGTGAAGGTCATGTGCAGGCCGACGTCGACCGCCGCCGGCTCGGCCCAGCGGCGCCAGGTGGCCAGCGACGCCAGCGGGTCGTCGCCCCGGTAGGCGGTCACATAGTCGATCACCGTGGTCGTCCCACCCACGGCCGCAGCCGCGGTCCCGGAGGCGAAGTCGTCGGACACCCGCACCGCGCCCACCGGCAGTTGCATGTGGGTGTGGGCGTCCACGCCGCCGGGCACGACGAGCAGCCCGGACACGTCGATCACGGGGGCGTCCGGGTGGCGCCCGGCCAGGTCGCGGCCCACCTCGGCGACGCGGCCGTCGGCCCCCACGAGCAGGTCGGCGGGCCGCTCGCCGTCCACGTCGAGCACCGTTCCGCCCTGCAACAGCACGGCGCCACCCAACCACATGGACGGGGGTTCACCAACCGGTAACATGCGCGAATTCAACAATTCGTTGAGGCCGATAACCCTCGACGCCCGTGACCGTCATCGTTCCCGCCCGACTCGACGACGCGTTGGCCACCCTCGCGGAGGACCCGGCGCTCACCGTCCTGGCGGGCGGCACCGACCTGATGGTCGAGCTCAACTACGGGCATCGACGTCCCCTCGGCGTGCTCTCCCTCCGACGACTTCCAGAGATGCGGGCGTGGCACGTCGAGCGGTCCGCCGCGGGCCACGACGAGGTCGTCCTCGGCGCCGGCGTCACCTACACCTCGCTGCTGGGCGACGAGCTCGCCGGCCTGCTGCCGTCGCTGGCCCAGGCCGCCCGCACGGTCGGCAGCCCCCAGATCCGCAACACGGGAACCGTCGGCGGCAACCTCGGCACCGCGTCCCCGGCCGGCGACACGCTGCCCGTGCTGGTGGCGCTGGACGCCACCGTCGAGCTGGCGTCGGCCGCGGGCCGGCGGCGGATGCCCGTGTCCGCGTTCCTCGTCGGGCCCAAGCGCAACGCGCTCCGGCCCGGCGAGCTGATCGTGACCGTGCGGGTCCCGGTGGCGGCCGGCCCCCGCGAGTTCCTGAAGATCGGCGTCCGCAACGCCATGGTCATCGCGGTGGCCAGCTGCGCGCTGGCAATCGACCGCGAGCGGCGGACGCTGGCGTGTGCCCTGGGTGCGGTCGGACCGGTCCCGATCCGCGACCACGACACCGAGCGGTGGGCCACCACCCGGCTCGACTGGGACGCCTCCGGACCGCCCCATCCCTCGGTGGTCGAGGGCTTCGGCCGGCGGATGGCGGCGGCCAGCCGCCCGATCGACGACCACCGGGCCACCGCCGCCTATCGCCGCCACGCCGTCGAGGTCATGGCCCGGCGGGCGCTCCAGCGGGCGTGGGGGCAGGGGCGGGCGGCGTGACCAGGATCCGGGGCACCAGGGTCGTGCACGCGACCTACGACCTGACCGTCAACGGCCAGACCCGCCAGGTCACCGGCGCCCACGCCGGCGACAGCCTGCTCCACGTGCTGCGGGACCGGCTCGGCCTGCCGGGCGCCAAGAACGCCTGCGAGCAGGGCGAGTGCGGCTCGTGCTCGGTGCTGGTCGACGGCGTGCTCGTGTGCGCCTGCCTGGAGCTGGCCGAGGCGGCGGTCGGCTGCGCGATAACCACCGTCGAGGGCCTGGCCCCGGCGGGCGCCGAGCCCGGCGATGCCGCCCTGGCCGGCGACGTCCTCACCGACGTGCAGCAGGCCATGGTCGAGGCCGGCGGGGTCCAGTGCGGCTTCTGCACCCCCGGGTTCGTCGTCGCCATCCACGACCTGCTGGCCCGGGAGCCGCAGCCGGCGCCGCTCGACGTGCGCGAGGCGCTGGCCGGCAACCTGTGCCGCTGCACCGGCTACGGCCGGATCCTGACCGCCGTCGAGCAGGTGGTGGCGGTGCGGTCGGGGGACGGGGGCGGGCCGTGACCGACCTCCAGTCCCGTCCCGTGCGGGGCGGCCCGGCCGGCGGCCGCGTCGGCGACAGCCCGATCCGCCCCGACGGGACGCCCAAGGTGCAGGGCCGGTTCGCGTTCTCGTCGGACCTGCACGCCGAGGGGATGCTGTGGGGCCGCACGCTGCGGTCGCCCCATCCCCACGCCCGCATCACCGGCCTCGACGTGGGGCCGGCGCTGGCCATCGCCGGCGTTGCCTGCGTCGTCACGGCGGCCGACGTCCCCGGGGCCGCCACCTACGGGCTGATCTCGGCCGACCAGCCCGTGTTCGCCGGCGACCTGGTCCGCTACGTGGGCGAGCCGGTGGCGGCCGTGGCCGCCGATCATCCGGACACGGCCCGCCAGGCGCTGGACGCCATCGCCGTGAGCTACGAGCCGTTGCCGCCGCTCACCGACCCGGAGGCGGCGCCGGGCGCCGAGCCGATCCACCCGGACGGCAACGTCATCCGCCGCATCGAGATGGTGCACGGCGACCCGTCCGTCAGGGGCGACGTCGTCGTGGAGGGCGAGTACGAGGTCGGGATGCAGGACCAGGCGTTCCTCGGGCCCGAGTCCGGCCTGGCGGTCCCCGACGGCGAGGGCGGCGTCGACCTGTGGGTCGCCACCCAGTGGCTGCACGAGGACCGCGACCAGGTGGCGGCGTGCCTCGGCCTGCCGCCCGAGCGGGTGCGCCTCCACCTCGGCGGCGTGGGCGGCGCCTTCGGCGGGCGGGAGGACGTGAGCATGCAGGTCCACGCCTGCCTGCTGGCGCTCGCCGCCGGGCGCCCGGTGAAGATGAGCTACCTGCGGGACGAGTCGTTCCTCGGCCACGTCCACCGCCACCCGGCCCGCATGCGCTACCGGCACCACGCCACCTGGCAGGGCGACCTCGTGCGCGTCGACGCCGAGATCGTCCTCGACGGCGGGGCCTACGCCTCGTCGTCCTCGGCCGTGGTGGCCAACGCCGCCCGCTTCGCGTGCGGCCCCTACCGGGTCCCGCACGCACTGATCGACGCCGTCTGCGTCCGGACCAACAACCCGCCGTGCGGCGCGATGCGGGGGTTCGGCGCGGTGCAGGTGTGCTTCGCACACGAGTCGCAGATGGACCGGCTGGCGGCCCGGCTGGGGATCGACCCGGTCGAGCTGCGGCTACGGAACGCGCTCGGCCCCGGCGACGTGCTGCCCACCGGTCAAGCCATCACGGGCACGGCGCCGGTCGCCGAGTGCATCCGCGCCGCGGCGGCCCACCCCCTCCCGCCGCCGGCGGGCGACGGGCTGCTGGAGCGGCCTGGCGGCGCCGGCCGCACCGACGACCCGGGGCGGACCCGCCGGGGGGTGGGCTTCGCGGTCGGCTACAAGAACCTCCTGTACTCGGAGGGCTTCGACGACACGTCGGAGGCCCGGGTCCGCCTGGAAGACGGCGTCGCCACGGTGGCGTGCGCGGTGGCCGAGGTCGGGCAGGGGTTCGTCACGATCGCCACCCAGATCGCCCGCACGCTACTGGGCTGCGACGCGGTGGTGCTGGAGCCGCCGGACACGCTGTCGGTCGGCTCGGCCGGGTCGTCGTCCGCGTCCCGCCAGACGTGGATGTCGGGCGGGGCCGTCGAGCGGGCGTGCCGGCTGGTCGCCGACCAGGTCCGCTCGGCGCTGGCCCGGCGGCTCGACGTGGCGCCCGAGGCGCTGTCGCTGACCGATGACGGCCGGCTGGTCGGGCCGGGAATCCACGTCGGCGTGGCGGAGGCGGCCGGCGCCCGCGTGTTCGAGGCGTCGGCGGTCCACCGCCACCGGCCGACGACCCCGCTGGACGAGCGGGGCCAGGGGACGCCGGACGTGTCGTTCGTGTTCGCCGCCCACCGGGCGGTCGTCGACGTCGACCCGGACCTGGGGCTGGTGCGGGTCGTGCAGATCGCCACCGGTCAGGACGTGGGGCGGGTGCTGCACCCGGCGCAGGTCACCGGCCAGATCGAGGGCGGGATCGCCCAGGGCGTCGGGCTCGCCGTGATGGAGGAGATCGTGGTGGACGATGGGCTCGTGCGGAACCCGAGCTTCACCGACTACCTGATCCCCACCGTGGCGGACGCCCCTGACGTCCTGGCCACGTGCATCGAGCAGCCCGAGCCCGACGCCCCGTTCGGCGCGAAGGGCGTGGGCGAGCCCCCGACGATCTCGTCGACCGCGGCGGTGGCGGCCGCCATCCGGGCGGCGACGGGCGTGGACGTGACCCGGGTCCCGGTCCGGCCGTGGGACCTCGTATGACCGACGACCGCGAGATGGAGGTCCTGACCTGGTCCGAGTTCGGGCTGGCGACGCGGGCCCTCGCCCAGGCGGTGGCCGACGACGGCTACCGGCCCGACGTCGTGGTGGCGGTCGCCCGCGGGGGCCTGACGGTGGCCGGCGCTCTGGCGTACGCATTGGGGGTCAAGAACTGCGGCGCCATGAACGTCGAGTTCTACACGGGCGTCGACGAGCGCCTTGCTGTCCCGGTGGTCCTGCCCCCGAACCTCGACCTCGTGGACGTCGCCGGCCTGCGGGTCCTGGTGGCCGACGACGTGGCCGACACGGGCCACACGCTGCGCCTCGTCCGGGAGGTTTTGGCCCAGCACGTTGCCGAGGCCCGCACCGCGGTGCTCTACCGCAAGCCCCGTTCGGTCGTCGCCCCGGACTACGCGTGGAGGGAGACCGACCGCTGGATCGACTTCCCCTGGTCCGCCGACCCGCCGGTCGTGGGGCTGGACGGCCATGGCTGAGGTGCGGATCCGGGGCGATCGGCTGCTGGCCGACCTGGAGGCGCTGGCCAAGGTCGGCGACACCGGGGACGGCGGGAACTGCCGGCTGGCGCTGACCGACGACGACGCCGGGGGCCGGGAGCTGGTGGTCGGGTGGATGCGGGCCCTCGGCCTCGACGTGCGCGTCGACCGCATCGGCAACGTGGTGGCCACCCGGGAGGGCGCCGACCCCACGCTCGACCCGGTCATGACCGGCAGCCACGTGGACACCGTGCGCACCGGGGGGCGCTACGACGGGACGCTCGGGGTCCTGGCCGGGCTGGAGGTCGTGCGGGCGCTCGACGACGCCGGCGTGCGAACCCGCCGGCCGTTGGCCGTGGCGTTCTTCACCGACGAGGAGGGCAGCCGCTTCGCCCCCGACATGCTGGGCAGTCTGGTGTACGTGGGCGGGATGCCGCTGGAGGACGCGCTCGACTCCGTGGGCGTCGACGGGGCGGTGCTGGGCGACGAGCTGGAGCGCATCGGCTGGGCCGGCGACGCCGCCGTCCCGGGGCCGGCGCCCCACGCCTACGTCGAGCTGCACATCGAGCAGGGCCCGGTCCTGGAGGAGCAGGGCATCACGATCGGGGCGGTCACGGGGGTGCAGGGCATCTCCTGGCAGGAGCTCACGATCACCGGCCAGTCCAACCACGCCGGCACCACGCCCATGCGGCTGCGCCGGGACGCGGGCTACGCGGCGGCCCGGGTCGCGACGTTCGTGCGGGACCTGGCCCACGACCTGGGCGGCCACCAGGTCGGCACCGTGGGCCGGCTCGACCTCCACCCCGACCTGGTCAACGTGGTGGCCGCCCGGGCCACGCTGACCGTCGACCTGCGCAACACCGAGCAGCCCGTGCTGGAGGAGGCCGAGCGCCACCTGCGCGACCACGTGGCCGCCCTGGCGGACACCGAGGGTGTCGACGTCGCCTGGCGGCGCCTCGCCCGGTTCGACCCCGTGGCGTTCGATCCCGCGGTGATCGACCTGGTCGAGAGGACCGCCCGCGGGCACGGCCACTCGGTGCGGCGGCTGCCGTCCGGCGCCGGTCACGACGCCCAGATGCTCGCTCGGGTCTGCCCGACAGGGATGGTGTTCGTCCCCAGCCGGGGCGGGGTGAGCCACAACCCGGCCGAGTACACCGAGCCCGAGCACCTGGCGGCTGGCACGCAGGTGCTGGCCGACGTGCTGGTAGAGCTGGCGTCGTGACGGAAGCCCGCCGGATCGTGCACGTCGCCGCGGCCCAGATGGGCCCGACCGCCCGGGACGACGGCCGGCCCGCGGTGGTCGAGCGCCTGATCGCGCTGCTGCGGGAGGCGGCCGGGCGGGGCGCCGACCTGGTCGTGTTCCCGGAGCTGGCGCTGACCACGTTCTTCCCCCGCTGGTGGTACGAGGACGGCGACCCCGCGCTCGACGCCTGGTACGAGACCGACGTCCCCGGCCCCGACACCAAGCCCCTGTGGGACGAGGCGGCGCGGCTCGGCGTGGGCTTCACCCTCGGGTTCGCGGAGCTGACCCCGGCCGGCGAGCGGTTCAACACGGCGATCCTGGTCGGCGCCCACGGCCACGAGGTCGGGCGGTACCGCAAGATCCACCTGCCCGGGCACGGCGAGCACGAGCCGTGGCGCCCGTTCCAGCACCTGGAGAAGCGCTACTTCCGGCGGGGCGATCTCGGGTTCCCGACCTTCGACGCCTTCGGCGGCCGGGTCGGGATGCTGATCTGCAACGACCGCCGCTGGCCCGAGGCCTTCCGGGCGCTCGGGCTCCAGGGCGTGGAGCTGGTGTGCATCGGCTACAACACGCCGGTCCACAACCCGCTGGCGCCCGAGCACGACCGGTTCGGAGACTTCCACAACCACCTGGTCATGCAAGCCGGCGCGTACCAGAACGGGACGTTCGTGGTCGGGGTGGCCAAGGCCGGGGTCGAGGAGGGCATCGACCACGTCGGCGGGTCGTGCGTCATCCACCCGTCGGGCACGATCGTCGCCGAGTGCACCGGGCTGGGCGACGAGGTGGTCGTCGCCGCCTGCGGCCTGGACGAGACGGTGTCGTACAAGACGACCGTGTTCGACTTCGCTCTCCACCGCCAGCCGGACCAGTACCGGTCGCTGACGGACGACGGCAGCGGGATCTGACGGTCACGCCCGCGGCGGGCGCCCCACGATCCGCTCGAAGTTGGCCGGGTCGGTCACGCCCTCGGTGACCAGCAGCAGCACGGTGGCCTCGGCCGGCAGCGGCAGGGCGTCCCGGTGCTCGTCGACCACGGCCAGCAGCCCGCCCAGCGCGGCGGCGCCCGTCTCGCCCACGTCGAGGCCGGCTCCGGCCAGCGCCCGGATGGCCTCCCGGCAGCGGTCGTCGTCGATGGCGACGAAGGCGTCGAACGTGGCGGCGACGATCGGCAGTGCCAGCAGCGAAGCGAGCCCGCAGTTGAGGCCGGCCATGATCGACCGGTGCGGTCCCGGGACCTCGACCAGGTGCCCGGCCTCCACGGCGGCGGCCACGCAGTCGGCGGTGTCGGGCTCGACCCCGACGAGCAGCGGCCCGTCGCCCGGCTCGCGCCCGGCCCGCAGGTTGGTCCCGGCCGCCGCGCCCAGCGCCCCGACCCCGAGCGGGACGAAGGCGGCGTCGACCGGCGGGTGCCCGCTCCCGGCCAGCTGGCCCTCGATCTCGGTGAAGATCGTGGTGTAGCCCTCGATGACCCAGCGGGGGACCTCCTCGTAGCCGGGCCACGAGGTGTCGGACACGACCAGCGTGCGGTCGTCGGCCATCTCGGCCGTGAACAGCACGGCGTCGTCGTACGTCCCGGGCAGCACGACGACCTCGGCCCCCTCGCTCTCGATCCCGGCGATGCGGGCGTCGGCGGTCCCGTCCGGGACGACGATGGTCGAGCCCAGCCCGAGCAGCTTGGCCATCCGGGCCACCGCCCGCCCGTGGTTCCCGTCGGTGGCGGCCACGAGCCGCAACGGCCCCAGCCGCTCGGCCACGATCGCCGCTAGCTCGTCGAGCGACGACCACGCGGGCTCGACCCCGAGCCGCTCGCACAGCACCCGATAGGTCGCCCACGACGCGCCCAGCACCTTGAACGCGGGCAGCCCGAACCGCGACCCCTCGTCCTTGACCAGCACCCGCTCGACCCCGGCGACGGCCGCCAGCCCGGGCATCTCTCGCAGCGGCGTCGGCGCGTACCCGGGCAGCCGCTGGTGAAAAACGTGCACCGCCGGCCCCGGCTCGGCGCCCACCGGCAGGGCGGAGGTGGCGTGGTTCAGGCGCAGCGTCGAGGCCATCCACGCATTCTGGCGTCCCTCAGCCTTCACATTCCGGCTCAGGGACGCCGGAACAGGGTTTCAACACTTTGTTGAGACGTGCCAACCTGGTACCCGTGGCCGTGAGCTTCGTCCTGAACGGGAGTCCCGTGGCGGTGGGGGACCACCCTCACCTGCTGGCGGCGCTGCGGGAGGAGCTCGACGTCACCAGCCCCAAGGACGGCTGCTCGCCGTCGGGGCAGTGCGGGTGCTGCACGGTGCTGATCGACGGGAAGCCCGCGGTGGCCTGCAACCTCGCGCTCGACCGGGTGGCCGGCAAGGCGGTCACCACCCTGGAGGGCCTGCCCGCCGACGAGCGCGAGCGGTACGCGACCGCGTTCGCCGCCACCGGGGGGCTGCAGTGCGGGTTCTGCACGCCCGGCATCGTCATGCGGACCAAGTACCTGGTCGACAAGGACGGCCCGGCCCTCACCCGGGACAAGGCCGCCCGCCACCTCGGCGGGCACCTGTGCCGGTGCACCGGCTACCACCCGATCCTCGACGCCGTCGACCTCCTGGCCGCGGGCACCGGGACGCCGGTCGATCTGCCCACCGCCGGCGTCGGCGGCCGCGTCCCCAAGTACGAGGCCGGCGATCTGGCGCTGGGCGACAAGCCCTACATCGACGACATGCGCATCCCGGGGATGCTCCACGCCGCTCCCGTGCTCGCCGAGCACGCCCGGGCCGACATCGTGGCGATCGACACGACCGCGGCGGCCGCCGTCCCCGGCGTCGAGCGGGTCCTCACCGCCGCCGACGTGCCGGGCGAGCTGCGCATCGGGCTGATCCACCGCGACTGGCCGGTGTTCATCCCCGTGGGCGGGCGGACGTCGTACACGGGCGACCTGCTGGCCCTCGTCGTGGCGCACGACCGGGCCACCGCCCGCCGGGCCGCCGAGCTGGTGGCGGTCGAGTACCGGCCGCTGGCACCGTTCGCCGACGCGCTCGCCGCGCTCGATGCGGACGAGCCGGCGGTGTGGGAGATCGGCGACCCGGCCGAGCCCAATGTGCTCTCCCGGTCGACCTACGCCCGGGACGACGGTGGCGGCACCGGGGTCGACGCCGCCCTGGCCGCCAGCGCCCACACCGTCCACGAGGTGTTCCAGACCCAGCGCATCGAGCACGCGTTCCTCGAGCCAGAGTCGACGCTGGCGGTCCCCCACGACGACGGGACCCTGGAGGTGTTCTCCGGTGGCCAGGGCGTGTGGGACGACCGCCGCCAGATCGCCGACGTCCTCGGCCTCGACGAGAGCCGCGTCCTCGTCCACCTCGTCGCCAACGGGGGTGCGTTCGGCGGCAAGGAGGACTGCGCCAACCAGACCCAGACCGCCCTCGCCGCCTGGCTGATCCAGCAGCCGGTCAAGTGCACGTTCAGCCGGGAGGAGTCGCTGCACGTCCACCCCAAGCGCCACCCGGTCAGGGCCGAGGTGTGGGCCGGCTGCGACGCCGACGGCAAGGTGACCGCACTCAAGGCCCGCATCGTCGGCGACTCCGGCCCCTACGCCTCGGTCGGCATGAAGGTGCTGGAGCGGGCCGCCGGCCACGCCAGCGGGCCCTACTCGTGGCCGGTGGTCGACGTCGAGGCCGTCGCCGTCCGCACCAACAACCCGGTGTGCGGGGCGTTCCGGGGCTTCGGCGCCAACCAGGCCCAGTTCGCCACCGAGGGCGTGCTCGACCGCCTGGCCGAGGAGGCCGGCATCGACCGCTGGGAGATCCGCTCGCGCAACGTCGTCATGCCCGGCCTCAGCTGGGGACCCGGGCAGGTCATGGACGACGGCTGCCTCGGCGCCCGGGACTGCCTCGACGCCGTCCGCCCCCACTGGGAGGAGGCCACCGCGGCCGGCAAGGCGGTCGGCCTCGGGCTCGGGCTCAAGAACTCCGGGCTCGGCAACGGGTTCAAGGAGGTGGCCAGGGCGGTCGTCCGGTTCGACGAGGACGGCTCGGTCGAGGTCCGCCACTGCTGGACCGAGATGGGCCAGGGCGTCCACACCGTGGCCCTCCAGGTGGCGGTGGAGGAGTTGGGCGTGGCCCCCGAGCGGGTCCGGGTCGTCGTCGACACCAGCCGCGAGCTGGGCGCCGGCCAGACCACCGGCAGCCGGGGGACGCTGATGGGCGCGGGCTCGGTGGCGGACGCGTGCCGCACGGCGTGCGCCGACGGCTGCCGGCCGGGCGTCGACTACGAGGGCGAGTACCGGGTCGACTGGACCCAGGCCCTCGGCACGGTCGAGCGCCCGACCATCCACTCGACCTTCGGCTACGCGGCCCAGCTCGTCGTCATGGACCGCGACAGCGGCGAGATCGAGCGGGTCGTGGCGGTGCACGACGTCGGTCGGGCCGTCAACCCGCTGCTGTGCGAGGGCCAGGTGCTCGGGTCGGTGCACATGGGCCTCGGCTACGCCCTGACCGAGGACTTCCCGACCGACGGCGAGGCCCGGCCCACCGCCATGACCTTGCGCCAGCTCGGCATCCTGCGGGCCAAGGACGTGCCGCCGATCGACGTGGTCCTGGTCGAGCGGCCCCAGCCCCGGGCGCCCTACGGGATCAAGGGCGTCGGCGAGATCGGCCTGGTGCCCACCGCCGGGGCGGTGGCCGGGGCGCTGCACGACCTCGACGGCGAGTGGCGGGCCACGCTGCCCATGCGGCGGAACGGCGCGTGACCGCCACATGACGGCCACGACGCCGGGCCTGGTCTGCGCCCACCACCACCTGTACTCCACCCTCGCCCGGGGGATGCCGGCGCCGCCGGGGACGCCGACGAGCTTCACCGAGATCCTGGAGCGGATCTGGTGGCGGCTCGACGCCGCCCTCGACCTCGACCTGGTCCGGTGGTCGGCGCTGCTCGGCGCGGTCGAGGCCCTGGAGGCCGGGACCACCGCCATCGTCGACCACCACGCCTCCCCTGCCGTCGTCGACGGCAGCCTCGACGTCGTCGCCGACGCCTGCGCCGAGGTCGGCGTGCGGGTCGTGTGCGCCTACGAGGTCACCGACCGCCACGGGCCGGAGGGCGCCAAGGCCGGGCTGGCCGAGAACGAGCGGTTCATCCGGGCCGGCGGGCGGGGCATGGTCGGCGCCCACGCCTGCCTGACCCTGTCCGACCAGACGCTCGACGCGGTGGCCGGCCTGGCCGCGGACCTGGGCGTCGGTGTCCACGTCCACGTGGGCGAGGACGCCACCGATGCCGGCGCCGCCGACCGCCTGCGCCCGCTGGCCCGGGACGACTGGTTGCTGGCCCACTGCGTCCACGTCGGCCCCCCGTTGGCCGGGACGATCGCCCACAACCCCCGGTCCAACATGAACAACGCGGTCGGCTACGCCCGCCCGGCCCGCTGGGCCGCGGCGGGCAACCGGGTGGTGCTGGGCAGCGACGGCATCGGGGCCGCCATGGTCGAGGAGTTCGCCCTGGCCTACGTGGCCCAGCGGGCCGACGACGTGACGGCGACGCCCGACGCGGCCTGGGGCTGGCTCCAGGCGGGCGCCGACCTGGTCCCCGAGGTACGGGGCGACGAGGTGAGGTGGTCGGCCGACCGCGCCGACCCGTGGTACCTGGCGTTCACGCCCGGCGTGCGGGCCGAGCGCGTGGTGGTGGGCGGCGAGGTGGTGGTCGACGGGGGCACGTGCACCCGCGTCGACGCCGCCCGTATCCGGGCCCGGGCCTGGGAGGAGGCGCAGCGGCTGTGGTCGAGCCTCTAGAGGCACCGGACCCGCTGGCGGGCGTGCCGATGGCGCTGTACGTGCAGGACGCCCACCCGATCCGGGAGGCGATGGCGTTCGTGGCCCGGGCCGAGGAGCTCGGCTTCGCGGCCGTGTGGCAGGCCGACAGCCGCCTGGTCCGGGAGGCGACCGTGCCGATGGCGGCGTTCGCCGCCACCACCGAGCGCATCGCGGTCGGGTCCGGCGTCATCGACGTGTGGACCCGCAACCCGGCCCGGCTGGCGTCGGTGTTCTCCACGCTGGACGACCTGGCTCCGGGCCGGATCCTGGCGGGGCTCGGCGCCTGGTGGGACCCGCTGGCGGCCAAGGTCGGCATCGCCCGCGACCGGCCGCTGCGGGTCATGCGGGAGGTGGTCGAGGCGCTGCGGGCCCTGCTGGCCTGCGACGGGCCGGTCACCTACCACGGCGCCCACGTGGACCTCGACGGGGTCGAGCTCGACTACGTCCACCAGGAGCGGCGGGCCAAGGACGTGCCCCTCTACATCGGCGCCACCGGCATGCAGATGATGCGGCTGGCGGGCGAGATCGCCGACGGCGCGGTTCTCAACTACCTCGTGTCCCCGGCCTACAACGAGCGGGCGCTGGACGCGCTGGCCGAGGGGGCCGACCGGGCGGGCCGCTCGCTGGAGGACGTCGACCGGCCGCAGCTGGTCGTGTGCTCGCTGGCCGAGGACCGGGCCGCCGCCCTCGATGCCGCCCGCCTCCTCGTCACCCAGTACCTGGGCCAGCAGCCGCACATCATGGCGGCGTCGGGCGTGCCGTCGTCGCTGCTCGACGACATCGGGGCGGTGCTGACCTGGCCGGCCAGCCACGAGGAGGTGCTGGCGGCGAGCAAGCTGGTCCCCGACGAGGTGGTGCAGATGCTGTGCGCGGCCGGGAGCGACGAGGAGTGCCGGGCCAAGGTTGCGCAGTACGTCGCCGCCGGCTGCACCTCGCCGATCCTGTACCCGCTCGGCGACGTGGACGCCACGCTGGAGGCCTTCGCACCTGCGCGAGGATGACGTGTGCGCCTCGCCGAGGGAACGCTCGTCGTGCTGGTGGGGCCGCCGGGGTCGGGCAAGTCGACGTGGGCGGCCGCGCAGTTCCGCACCGACCAGGTCGTGTCGTCCGACGCGCTGCGGGCCGTGGTCGGCACCGGTGAGCACGACCAGCGGGCGTCCAAGGATGCGTTCGACGTCCTCGACCTGGTCATCGAGCGGCGGCTGCGCCGCCGGCTGACCACCGTCGTCGACACCCTGGGCACCGACGCCAAGCGCCGCGGCCGGTGGCGGGACGCGGCCGAGAAGGCGGGCGTGCCGTGCGTGGCCGTGGTGTTCGACGTCGACGCGGCGG